>NZ_JADEWX010000361.1 GCF_015207395.1 Nodosilinea sp. LEGE 07088 | reverse complement strand
GCCCCCCTGCCCTCACCCCCCCACTACAATCGGTGTCGACGACGTAATAGTCGGGGCATTCAGGCTAATCTTGGTGGCGTTCATCTGGATTGAACCCACGGAGTGGATGCTAATGCCGCCGTTGCTGATCTGTATCGAACTGCCGCTGGGGGTTCGCAGCTCAACAGAGCCGTCGCCGTCACTGAGTCGAAGCTCATGGCCGTTGGCGGTTTGCAGGTAGGTGCCAGAGCTACCGCCACCGCCATCTACAAACTGGAGCTGGTGGCCAGCGCGGGTTTTAAACGTGCGCAGACAGACTTTGCCGTCCTGTACGCTAGACGTGACCGGTGTGGGGGTGGGGTCCTGGCCGTTCCAGACGCCGCCGAGGATGTAGGGACGGTGGATATCGCCGTGCTCAAAGCCGACCAGGACTTCGTCGTCGATTTCGGGCAGGCAGTCGAAGCCACGATTACTACCTGCCCCAATCGCCACTACCCTGGCCCAGTTGCTGGCGTGGTCTTCGGTGAGCGTGGGAAATTTGACCTTGACCCGTCCTATGCCATCGGGGTCCTGGTTGTCGGTGACAATGCCGACTAGAAAGGTCTGACCAGGCTGGAGCCGGGTGGGCGGATTCAGCAGAGAGAGCAGGTCGCCACCCCTCAACCCTCGAACGCTGAACTCAGTGTTGTAAACTCGCTCCTGGTAAACATGGCGAGTTTCAGTGACGTAGTACTGTCCGCTGTGGGGGCCAAGCTCCTGCAGCTCAACCACCCGACCGGGGCGAATATCGGCGTTGCCGATGGCTCTGGCATCGGCGCAGACAAACTCTCCCCCCAGTTCGTCAAACAGGGCCTGGGCCATCAGGTCGGCTTCTTTGGGTTGAAAGACAGGCTGGTCTACCACAATCATCTGCGGCTCGGCGGGGTGTCCCTCAAAGGCTGAGCTGATGTCGCTGCCCCGTCCGTTGTCGGTTTCGGTGAGCACTTGCTCTGACTGAGCTTTGGCAATGACGGGCCGTTTAGCCCTGTAGTCCCAGGCGCGGACTTCCACCGCCTGCACCTGCTCGGCACTGGTGACGCGAGTCCGAAAGCTGCGCAGGTCTTTCAGCCACTTCAGACTAATGTGTTTGTCGACCTTGGGCCTGCGAAAGTGCAGCTTACCGTTTTGAACAAATAGCTCAAAGCCGATGCGGGCGGCCCGTTCCCGCAGGAAAGCCATGTTGGTCTGGTTTTCCTGAAATAGGTACTGGTGAGGAATACCGCTTTCTTCGACGGTGCCCAGGTCGATACCGACTTCTGCAGCAATTTTTTTGACAATGTCGCTATCGGTCATGTTCTGGAAAGAGCGGTTGTGCAGCCCTCGATGCAGCCGATGGGAAATGTCCATTCCCCGCACAATGACGGGGGCCTGGGTGGTTTCGGTGAAATTGGTCTCGATGGCCGTGATTTCTCCCTGTAGAACGGTGCCTTTCTCCCCCTGGCCAAAGCCCTGAGACTCAGTAGTACTGGGCTCAAATCCGAGGGTGACAGCCTTACCAATTTGCATGATGGACTTATGCTTCCAGGGCTCATCGGCCTGTCCCCCCGATTCGTAGTCATTGCGCAAAACAAGGGCGAACATACTGGGCCGATGCAGGCTTTCTTCCACGATGACCTGCAGAATTTCTTCCCTCAGGCTTTCGTGAGCTTCGGCTTCATCGACGGTAAGTAGGGTAAGGGCGCGGTAGTGGATAGGCATGGGTTTGAGAGTGATGGTGGAACAGGGGGGCGGAGGAGCGGGAG
>NZ_JADEWX010000139.1 GCF_015207395.1 Nodosilinea sp. LEGE 07088 | reverse complement strand
TTCATTTCAAATCGTTTATTTAAGTCGATTGAAGATCTTGAAGCCCTTATCAACAAACTTCTCAATGAGGGGGATTTAGTTATAAATTGGCATCGCAAGGTGAAAAATAAGGGAAATTCGATTAATGCAATTTAGATGCGTAACAGCTTACTGGATTGTCGATCCGCAGGAGGCTGCGGTTCTGGTTCTAAGTAGGTAAGCCTAATTAATTGTAAGAAAGGGTTTGGGGGCTGCGCCCCCAGGCAGGGGGTTTCACCCCCTCCACCCCCACCAGCATCTTGAGTTTAATTAGGCCCAGCTACTTAGAGCTGAGGGATGGGGTGTATGGCGAAGCGGTTACGTTTAGAGGTGAAGATATCCTTAACTCCCTCCAACTAGGCGCACTTAATATAAAAGTGCAGCAGATATTTGACATTTCCAATTCCGAATAGCAAGAAAGCTATTTATTATCGAATGCTAAAATCTGACTTTCCTTTGCCAAATCCTCATTTAATACTAAAACAGAAGTGGGTGCTAAGTCCCAGATTTTTAGTGTCACTTTGAGCTTTTTCTTAAGTTCATCTTGCAGCGGGGGCAACCAACTCACTTGATGGTTTTTTATGATTAGTATTAAACGAAATTCAATTTGATCAAGATCTAGTAGTTGAAAAGGAATTGGGAGTTCACTACATGTTGAAGGATGTCGTTTTAAATAAACTGCTACGTAAAGATTGAGTGAATTAGAAAGTTTATCTGCAATTTCCTGAAGGAATTCATCAAAGCTTGGAACTGTTTCAGGGCGTGGAGAACTGGATTTTGCTTCAATGATCCATATTCTAGGTCTGTTATTTAAGGTCAAAATCAAGAACTCTGCGATCTTGACTCCATCTTGAATAGCCAAATAAGTTTTACTTTTTTCAATATAAAAGCAGTGACCAGATGGATAAGGACCAAATGATATTCCAGATTCAAGAATTGGCTCGGTCGTCATTCTAATGCGAGCCTCACTTCTTCCTTATATAGTCTGATTGATTCGTCAATAATAGGATTGTCTGGCATGCCCTCTCTCAGATTATCTACATTCCAAGATCCATTATCCGAAGAAAGTATTACGACAGAGAGTGGATTTTCTTTTTGAGAGATGAGAAAAAGCTTCTTAACAACGAAATAAGAATGACTTGCCATAAAAAACTGGATGCCACATTGAGCCAATAAGCTTATAATATCCAGGAATTTCGATATAGCGACTGGATGTAGGGCTGACTCTGGCTCATCGATAAAGATTATTGATTTTGGATCTAAATATCTATTCCCTAAAAGGGTATCAAGGATAGAGATTTTTTTGATTCCTTCTGCTGTTACACCAATTGAGAATTTTTGGTTACCTTTTTTGAATTGCCAACGACTTGTCTTTTCGTCATATTCAACTTTGCCATCCAAAATCTCATGCAAACTCTTCCGAGAAGCAGCAAATTCTCGATAATTATTCCCTTGCTGAGGAGGTTGACGTAAAGCTCTTGCTAAGTCTAAGTATGTGTCGTCAAAACCAAATTTTTTATCTAGTTCACGAGATCCTAAAATTACATTGTATAAGGAAAGAACTTCTTTTGTTGGGAAAAAAATTGAATTACTCTCCCTAGGAGAAACATGATTCTCTAGGGTTTGTATGGCTTTTGTCGTGTCTTTCCCAAAATCATAACAAAAATCTAAGTTATTGAGTTCAAGCCTGAAGGAAAGAGGATCATCTGATCCCTTAGTGACAAGATCACCAATTTTCTCTGTCTCGAAAGTCCAGTAAAGCTTGTCAGCAAGGATTTCTCTTGCATTACGAGGTTCATTGCCACGCTTATAATTCTCCAAGGTTTTCATTGCGCTGTAAAGAGCCTTGAGAAGAATGGTTTTCCCTGCCCCATTCTTGCCAATAATCAGATTTATGTTGCCTAATTTTTTACAATTAAGCTCTTGTATTGGTCCAAAGTTTTTGAGTTCAAGGCTGTTTATCATTTATCATACTCTCAAGACTCATAGGCCAAGATTCGATCAAAACGTTTATTGCATATTTTTATTTTTGTCATTTATCTCTTTTTAAGTTTAGATTTTACTTATAGCTGCGCTGGGTGAGCTGCACATTCTCAAAATCGAGATTTTCGCGGTGCAGCTGGGGCATTCTTCCTTCCCCCGTATACTCCCATGCCGCCACAAAGGCGTAGTGCTCGTCGTCGCGCTTGGCCTCGCCGTCGGGGGTCTGGTACTCTTCGCGGAAGTGGCCACCACAGGATTCTTCGCGCTGTAGGGCGTCGCGAGCCATCAGCTCCGCCAGGTCGATAAAGTCAGCGACGCGCCCGGCAAACTCCAGGTTTTTGTTCAGGGTGTTGGCCTCGCCGGGGATTTTGAGGTTTTGCCAGAATTCAGTACGCAGGTCTTGGATTTGGGCGATCGCACTCTCCAGCCCCTCCCGGTTCCGCGACATGCCCACGTTGTCCCACACAATGCGGCCCAGCTCGCGGTGAAACTCCATCACGGTCTTGTCGCCCTGAATGCTCAGCAGCTTAGTAATGCGGGCCTTGGCGCTGGCTTCGGCGTCCCCAAAGGCGTCGTCGTCGATAGTCACAGCCGGGAACGACTGCCCCGCAATGTAGTCTCCCAGGGTGTAGGGAATCACGAAGTAGCCATCCGCTAAGCCCTGCATCAGGGCGCTGGCCCCCAGTCGATTGGCCCCGTGGTCCGAGAAATTCGCCTCACCCAGCACAAACAGCCCCGGAATCGTGCTCATCAGGTGGTAGTCAACCCACAGGCCGCCCATGGTGTAGTGGACGGCGGGGTAGATGCGCATGGGGGTTTCGTAGGGGTTTTCGCCCGAGATGCGCTGGTACATGTCAAACAGGTTGCCGTAGCGGGCGGCAATGGTGTCGCGGCCTTGCTGGGCGATCGCATCTCGAAAATCCAGGTACACCGCCAGCCCCGTTTCCCCCACGCCGCGCCCCTCATCGGTCATGGCCTTGGCATTGCGCGAGGCCACATCCCTCGGCACCAGGTTGCCAAAGGCGGGGTAGCGGGTCTCTAAGTAATAGTCGCGCTCGTTCTCGGGAATGTCGTCGGGGCGTCGGGTATCGCCCGCCGCCCGCGGCACCCATACCCGCCCGTCGTTGCGCAGGCCCTCGCTCATCAGGGTGAGTTTAGATTGGTAGTCGCCCGACACCGGAATGCAGGTGGGGTGAATCTGCGTGTAGCAGGGGTTAGCAAAGTAGGCCCCCCGCTTGTGGCAGCGCCAGGCCGCCGTCACGTTTGAGTTCTTTGCATTCGTAGACAGGTAATACACGTTGCCGTAGCCCCCTGTGCACAGCAGCACCGCATCTCCGGCGTAGCGTTCCAGTTCCCCCGTCACCAGGTTGCGCACCACAATGCCCCGCGCTTTGTCATCCACCACGACTAATTCCAGCATTTCGCGGCGAGAATAGACCTCGATCTTGCCCAGCTGCACCATGCGCATCATGGCGCTGTAGGCCCCGAGCAGAAGCTGCTGCCCGGTCTGCCCCCTGGCGTAGAAGGTGCGCGACACCTGCGCCCCGCCAAAGGAGCGGTTGTCGAGCAGTCCCCCATATTCTCGGGCAAAGGGCACACCCTGGGCTACGCACTGGTCGATAATGCCGCTGCTGATCTCCGCCAGACGGTGCACATTGGCCTCGCGGGAGCGGTAGTCGCCGCCCTTGATGGTGTCGTAGAACAGCCGCCACACGCTGTCGCCATCGTTGGGGTAGTTTTTGGTGGCGTTGATGCCTCCCTGGGCGGCAATGCTGTGGGCGCGGCGCGGCGAGTCTTGAATGCAGAAGCTTTTGACGTTATAGCCCAGCTCCGCCAGGGTCGCCGCCGCCGAGGCCCCGGCCAGCCCGGTGCCGACCACCAGAATGGTGTGCTTAGCCTTATTTTTAGGGCTCACCAGACGGCAATGGTCTTTGAAATCGCTCCATTTTTGGTTCAGCGGGCCAGTGGGAATGCGGGGGTCGAGCATGGGGAGGGAGGTGAGGAGATGGAGAGGATAGGGGAGGTGGGGAAGAAGGGGTAAGCTCTTACCAGGCAGTCCCTTACTGGGAGGATCAGGGGGGGCTATTCGAGCAGCCAGCCAAAAATAGAGCCTACTGTAAGGCTAAACCCATTGGCAAAGGCTGGGCCAGTCTGAATGGTGCTGTGCTTCCCTTGAGGCATGGGTTTTGGAATGATTTGCCCGTCAATGTACTCGCTGGCAGGCTTGGTTTCTGGTAGATCCAGAAACTCTTCCAGGGTGATTGGCTTGGGCGGGGACTGTACCATGGCAGAGATCGGTTAAAAAGATTGCTGCTCTTCTAAGCATAGCGGGGTGGCTACAGGGTATGCTGCACGTCACGGCGCCTGGACGAAACTTACCTGCCCAGCGATCGCACTACTGACTGTTGATTCAACTAAGAGTGTTCCAACTAAATACCTAGCCGGTGTCTCTCCGCGACTGTCTTTCCGCGACCGGCCCAGGGGGCCGAGTTCACGTTCCTGATCGGGATGTTTTTTTAGGTGGAATACTCTAAGGCTGTAGGTTGCCTAATGCGTGGCCAACTTGTCGTATTCAACACGACAATCTACGTGCTCAAGAACTGCCCGTACCTGTTGAATGGCTACACCAGGAAATCACTGAACAAACTCTTCAGCATTGCTGCCGTCCTCTAGGTTCTCAAATAGAGCAGATACGGCAATGCGAGTGCCGCGAAAAAGCCAAGCACCGCTGCTGACCCGCGCCAATGCCCCTATTCTATCGGCAAGAATGGCTCAGGGTATCGCTCCGGCGGTACGGGTAGCCAAACTGCTAGCCCGAATTTGCAGCGCCTTCTGGATAGTCACGACATCGAAGGTCCACCGGGGCAGAATCAGCGTCATGGCGACCTCTTCTAGATTATGCAGGGTGCCAATCACCAGAGTGGCCCAGAAGGTAACCCCAGCATAGCCAAAGCCAAATAAGGCTATTGTCGCCACCGCCAGAGAAAGCCCCCATATTTTGGCCGAATAGCTATGGTAGCTGGCCAATCGACCATACTTGATCAGGGAAGCCCCCCACTGCAGCCCTTGAGCCAGGGCTGTAATCCCTAGGGGGAGGGCAAAACCCCCGACCACATCGGGAAACACCTGCCAGATGCTGGCCAAAACGCACAGGTACAGGCACAGGTCAGCCCGGCTGTCGGCTTCCCGCAAAAAGGAACTGACTACATTCAGCCGCCGGGCAATGATGCCATCAAAAATATCGGACAGCACCGCTAAGACAAACACCGGCACAAACCCGGAGCTGGAATGACCATTCCAGGCATCGAGCAGCAGGTAAGGGCCAGCCATAAAGCGAAACACCACCAGAGCAGCGGGCAGAGCCGATATGAGGAAGCGGGACATCAGCGAAATCTCTGTGAAAAAATGAGCGCTTCCATTCTGGCTAACGACACGTGTGATGCCGACAACTCATGTGCCAGATGATCGTCAAAACGACTCAAACAAAATTGGCTAGTCCCATCGGTGTTGTCGAGCTTCATCGACTATCCCCTGAGCCTCTTCGAGTGAAATATCATAGCGGGCGCTCAAAAGTTGGGGAATGCGATCGCAGTCGCGATTGGGATTCACATTTGGTTGTTGGGAATAGGCAGGCAGGGCAACATTACATAAAAAAGGCGAAGGTTTCGCCTTTAGTTGAAGCGGTTCAAGATTTAGAACTTCTCGTGAATTGATAAAAAATAGCAAAGCACCGCTGAGGTTGGCATTGCTGAGGTTGGCATTGCTGATTAAGGCACAGTTGAGGTCGGCGCCGCTGAGGTTGGCACATTTGAGGCCGGCCCTGCTGAGGTTGGCATATCTGAGGTCGGCCCCGCTGAGGTTGGCATATCTGAGCTCAGCACCGTTGAGGTCGGCCCCGTTGAGGTTGGCACATTTGAGGTTGGCGCCGCTGAGGCTGGCGCCGCTGAGGTTGGCGCCGCTGAGGTTGGCGCCGTTGAGGCTGGCGCCGCTGAGGTCGGCGCCGCTGAGGTTGGCCTCGCTGAGGTTGGCCTCGCAGAAGTCAGCACTGTTGAGGTCAGCCCCGTTGAGGTTGGCCCCGTTGAGGTCGGCCCCGCTGAAGTCGGCCCCGCTGAAATCTGCGGTTTCATTTCTTTTGGCAGTGCGGAAATTGAGTAACAGGAAGACTCCACCGACAACCGCCGCGATCGTCCCAAGATCGCTGACGAGGGTTTCACGATGTTGGTGAGCAAGGGTTGCTCTCTCGTTAGGGGCTAGGCGACCGTCATCTGGCTGAAGGCTGCGATTGGGGAGTAACCAAAGCCACCACACCATCCAGAAAAAGACTGGAGTAGCGATCGCTCCCATCACCCACCACTTGTTGATCCTTATTTTCGGCTGCCACCGCTTGAATCGCTCCCGCATGCTTGAGACTCCTTCATTGCTGAGCCCATTATTGCTCCCCTGATTCGGGAACGCTCTAATCTTTATGCACGCTTAACTACCCCATTCCAAAGTCAATGGGCATCTCTCGACATGTTCTGGGCGACGGCTCTGGTGCGATCGCGGCGGCATCGAATATCATTTCTGCTTTATTGACGAGAGCTATCAACTCTCGTCAATAAAACAGTTTGTGGCGTCAGTTCATTAACGACCAGAATTTTTCCTCTGCTATAACCAGGCTCTCATCAGGCAGCGACAGTTTGGTTCTTATGTCATGCCTAATACCAATTCATTATGCTCAACCTCATACTGAAATCGCGGGCAGCGTTTTCCGTTTTGCTTCTGAAATCATCCCCACGTGCAGATGGATTGACGTTACCCGCTATTGTATCCGAGTGAAGATTGACCGCGCAACGATTGTAATCATGTCACCTTCGTTGCGATCCACCATGTCGTACCGCCAGCATCCTTTACGCCTCCGCGTTTGTCATCATCGTCTTTTTTGACTGGTTCTTGGACAGACTCAGCACCAGCCTCGAGCGCGCGTTTGTAAGTAGGTAAGCCTAATTAATTGTAAGAAAGGGTTTGGGGGCTGCGCCCCCAGGCAGGGGGTTTCACCCCCTCCACCCCCACCAGCATCTTGAGTTTAATTAGGCCCAGCTACTTACGCGGCATCGACATCATCAACGTAAATGTGGACGTATGAAGGCACAGGGGGCCAGTCCGGCGCACAATCCGCAATCATGATGACGCCGTCGTCAAGGCGAACCTCGGAGTGCATGAGTTTGCCAGTATCGTCGGGGAATCGGCAGATTTCTTTGGCCCCAAACGCTTGCGCCAGGAATTGGATCGTTTCGCTTGCACCAGACACGATCAGGTACGGTGAGACACTGGGGTATCCATCAGGTTTGTAGTTCATGTTTGCAACTGATGCGTGTTGGCGTTCTGATACAGGTGGCGGGTAGTGGCATAACGGTACCCATCACCTGCCGCAGATAACCTCGAACTCTAATCGATCAATTCTCGGCGGTCAGTGTGCATGGGCTTTGTTAGACAGCCGCAGTTATCCGTAGATTAACATTTTTTCTGTATCACTCGATCTCCTTTTTTAACTGAGATTGAAACTGTTTCAAGAAATTTGCTTGCTCTTTAACTCGTCGAAAATCGTTGAGAGTGAGCTTGTACCATGAAAACCAAGTTCCATAGCTTAAGAAGATGCAGAAGAGGCTGCCAAATATAGAGACTTGAATTTTTAGAGGGAAATCTGGAATCTTGGTCCATGCAAAAAGATTAAGAGTAAGAAATGTTAGAGCTGAATTGAGTACCCACCCACGACAAATCCTAAGCCTACTTCGTCCATATTCCAGTAAGCTAGCTAAACGTCCTTCATGGATATAGATAATACGCCTATCATCATGAAAATCATCTTTATTTTCGTAGTATTTTCTGAACATTTCTTTTGCCCATAGCCACTCGAAAAGAGTATCAGAAATGCGATCAACTACTATGCCAACAACATATGTAAGTGAAAGAAAGGGAATTAAGGCAGGTAAGGAAAGGAGTTTATTAGAATCAACCCAGGAAAAGCCAAAAATACTAGTAGCCAGGAAGAATATCCAAATAGCAGAACCCATTCCAATAATTATCAATTCGACAAACAAATCTGTGGTACTCATTTATGCCTCGATCCAAATCCACATTGAATGTAACGTTCTTTATATTACTCTCCTAACTACTACGCCCTATCCTCAGATTTTCGGTTGTTTAGCAAGCACATCCAAAGAGTATCCTTCCAACTGCATTCCAACCAAGAATCTAGCGGTCGGGTAAAGGAGGAGGTTTTAAATATAGCCCCCTCCCTCCCCTCAGAACCGTGCATACAACTTTCACTGTATACGGCTCAAGCAACGTCTTGAGATTCAGTGTCTCCGATTCTTAACAACCCTTGCGAATTGTCCTGACGGTTACGTTTACAGACCGAAGCCTGTACCTAACTTTTCCCGCCAGTTGAGTCTCATCTCACCTGCATTCAAGCTATTACCTGTCCCACGTCTGCACCCTTTCGGGTTGGGCCTGTGCCCTATCTGCCCCGTTATGGATTCCGGTTACCTTTCGGCGGACGGCGTAAGGGCTTCGCCCACGCTTCGCGAACGCGTCTTGGGACATCCTGTGCCCGCTAGAGGGTTCTACCTCAGTTACCTTCGGTTTACCTGACCATGACGGCATGTCCAGGACTCTATCGGAGTTGCCTCGTTCCGCACGGGGTGGAGATGTGGTTGCCGTAGGACTCCTCTTTACTCCGGGGGCGGGGTGTTCTCAATCGACATTTAGCCGCTGCCGATTCCCATCTGCCCCAACATGCTCGTGTCAGCCCTTTCGAGCACCTAAATTAACGAAGCCTCATCAAGGATTCTTTGGCATTATCCCTAGCAACCTTGCCCTAGCCTGCACCCTCAATTGGGCTCTGAAGGTGCTTCGACAGTTAACCTTGTCTGCTGATGCTGCCCTCCCATTACTGGTTGAACATTCCAAGGCGGACATCTGCTTAAACACTAGCAGGGAAAGGATTTTGGAGCCCTTTCCAACTCCCCCGAACGACTTCGAGTCGCGCGGCTAACGTTCGACATGAGCGGCGTCAAAAAGGCGCAGCCTTTTTGACGTCCGCTCGATGGAGGGGTTAGGCCTCACGGCTGCCCCTCCGACTCTTCTGCGTGCTGCCGAGCCATCCATAGAAGAATGGCAGTATCAGCGCCACCTACTTCAACCATGCGTGTTCCGTGCATGAGAACACCAAGGCCGTGCTCACCGTCCCAGTCACAGCCAAGCTCAAAGCCGATGTACGGAATGCCGTTGCGACTGATCTGGTGGATGTTCACCGAATGCAAGCCCACCAAACCCTTCAGATCTTCGATTGAATTCGCGTTCTGCATTTCTGTTCCGTCGTCCGTCTCGAACCCGAACTGTTCTTGTATCTCGGGGTATGCATCAAGGATGGTTTGTTGCACTGCTGCAGACACTTCTGGTTCATTCGCGAAGAACCAATTGATCGAACTCAGTTCGCCTTCCGCGAGTGGCTCAGACCCTCGACCTTCAGGAGCAAAGCACACTTGCACCACCCCACTACTGGGTTGAGCGGAACTGCTCGAGCCATATGCACCGCCTCTTGCCTGGAACCCTGCCCAAGACGAGAGCTTCACGCTAGCCTTCCACCAAGTCTTGTCTTCGAGGCTGAATCGTGGCGTCTGCATGATGTTTCCTCGTGAGGCCTAACGATCGTGTTGAGCGGTTGCCAGAAAGCTCTGCAATGCACTAAAAATTTGAATAAATCCGCTGATACATTCTGTTCCATGACAAGCGCCACCCCCAGGAAATGGGTACGGCAAGAGAGCCGGGGGCCAATCGTCTCTTACCCAATCCAAACCATATACCTCGATTTCATAGCGCCCAACCCGCAGGGGCGAATGCCATTCGCCCTATTGCAGCCCTGCGATCGCTAAACTGGCAGAGCAATTTGGCAATTTCACCCTCCACTCAGCCATTGAGCGGGCTAAAGTAAGCCCTCAACCCTGGGTTTACCAGTTTTCTGGGTCATTGAACCAATGTTTCGCTCAACCTGGCTTGGCTTGGCCCACGGCAGATATCCTCGCACTGATTTTTCTTGACACCCATGTTAAGTTACCTAACGAAGGGGTTTCACTCAGGAAAAGCGCAAAAATCAATGAAAACTATTGCCTTAGTAGGAAGACCTAGCCTTCCTACCATTAAGGTACTTAATTTGGCTGTGCCCGCTTGAAAACTTCGATTTCAGGGCACAGGCCAACTCTGTCAGCTCATCAGGTTGGGCAGAGGGTTCTCTCTCAGCGCTTTTCCTCTAGCTCTAACACCCTGGCTGAGATTGCACTCACGTCTTTTGCGGGAACTCAATAATGACGAAAACGACCTCGGTGGTGGCGGCTTTTATCGGTACCTACGACAGCCAGCTTTTGGCTTACCCAGATTTAGACCATGCCGTTGAAGCTATTTGTCGCAACCCAACCTTCAAAGACCTATTGCTTGCCTTCGTTGACTGCCCAGTCTTCTCCCCAGAGCTGGGGCAAGAGTTTGCTGCCCTAGGTGCGATCGAGGGCCTGGCGGCCTGTCGCCAATTGCGCAGTTGTCTAAACTTGTCCTTGGCGAGTTTTTTTACCCTGCTGGCCGAGCTAATCGCGGCCTTTGACCTCGCCGCTGGAGTTGACTGGTCGGCGTTTGCCAGCCGCATACAACTCTCTAGCCTGGGCAGCTGTAAGTTGCTGAGACGGCTTTTAGATAGTCAAGAGCAGGCGTTTTATCAGGAGCTGGCTTCGCGTCTAGTCGAGACCAACCCCCATGCCATCTACCCGACCTCCAGCTATCGCGAAAGCCACGGCCATGTGGTCAGCACCGCCGACGATCAAACCATCGAAGCGGTGATGAGTTCGAGCACATTCACCTCAATCAAAGTGCTAGAGAACGTGCTCGACCCTGAGCAGTTGGTCTTAAAAGATACCTACTTGCCGCTTGGTCGCTGCGTCTGCCTGGTCGATCAAAACGTCGATAGCTTCTACGGCGAACAGATCGAACACTACTTCAAGCACCACGGCATCCATCTAGAGAAGCTGGTCTATCGGGCCATGGAGGTGGATAAGGGCATCCACACCGTCGAGCGCATGCTGGGTGACTTTAAGCAGCTCGGAGTCGCCCGTAACGAACCCGTGCTGATTGTTGGCGGCGGGGTACTGACCGATACCGGTGGCCTGGCCTGCGCCCTGTATCACCGCAACACTCCCTACGTGATGCTGTCGACCTCCGTGGTGGCGGGCATTGATGCGGGGCCGTCGCCGCGTACCTGCTGCGATGGCTTTGGCTACAAAAATCTCTTTGGGGCCTACCACGCGCCGATTTTGTCGATTACCGATCGCTCCTTCTTTAAGACCCTGCGGGAAGGCTGGCTGCGCCACGGCATCGCCGAAATCATCAAAATGGCCGTGGTCAAAAATGCCGAGCTGTTCAACTATCTGGAGCAAGCAGGGCCTGAGTTGATCACGTCTCGGTTTGGCACCACCCACTGTCAACCCAGCGACAGCATTAGCGGTCTTTCCCAGCAGATTTTGGGGGCGGCTATGCGCAGCTACGTAGAGGCCGAATACGACAACCTCTATGAAACCCACCAGTGTCGCCCCCACGCCTATGGTCATACCTGGTCGCCGGGGTTTGAGATTGAAGCCGGGTTATTGCACGGCCATGCGGTCGCCATTGGCATGGGGTTTGGGGCCTACCTCAGCCATCGCCAGGGCTGGATTAGCGCCGCAGAGTTTCACCGCATTCTGTGGCTGATCGACTCCTTTGGCCTCAGCCTCTGGCACGATGTTTTGCTCAATCAAGACACCCTTTGGGCCGCCCAGGAGAAAATCGTGCAGAAGCGGGGCGGCAATTTGGTAGTGCCCTTGCCCAAGGGCGCTATTGGGCAATGCGGGTATCTCAATGCTCTGACTCGGGATCAGCTCAACGATGCGATCGCCGCCTACCATGCCATTTGCGTCACCTACCCCCGCCAGGGCATTGGCATCGAACCCCTCTGTAGTGATGTGGGGCTAGAGGCCCCCTCCACGGTGGCTCACATTCCGGTAGAGCTAGATTCTGCTTACCAGGCAGACCCAGCCCAAACCCTATCAACCGTATAGAGAGACCCTTTGTTCAAGCCATGGTAAACGAATCGTTTGATGTGGTCATTCCGCTCTACCGCTGTCGCTGGAACACCCAGTCAGTGCTAGAGGGCATTACCACCCACTACGCCCCTCGGGCCATTCACATCATTGCCCCCGAGCTAGAGGCCCAGGCCCTGCAAGAAAAAGCTAAGGGTTGGCAAGTCGCGAACCTGATCACCCACGGGGAAGAATCTTTTTTTCAAAGCAGCGGTCTGACCAAAGACGCCATTTGCGCCGAGCTCGACCTGGGGAAATCGCTCTATACCCCAGGCTGGTTTTATCAGCAATTGCTCAAGCTGGGCGCGGCGGAGGGCATTCCCGATCTCAGCGATTGGTATGTGGTGTGGGACAGCGACCTGCTGCCCGTGGCCACCTGGCCCCTGGTGGAAGGGCACGGGTCTAGCCTCCAGCATCGGTTCGCCCTGCTTCAGCACAACCAGTGGGGCAATGCCACTATTGTCTCGACCTGGGCTGAGTGGATTCGCTCGGTGCTGGGGGTCGAACCCTGCACCGACCCGGAGGGCACGTTTATCCCCCACCATATGTGGTTCAAGCAGGAGCATTTAAATACGTTTAAGCAGCAGCTCAGCCACCACTACCAGAGCGAGGAGCACTGGCTGTTGCTGATGATGCGGTCTGCCAATGAGTTCGGTACCTTTGGCGAATACTGGATCTATTCGTCTTGGGTCGCGGCCCAGGCCCCGGTGGATCTGTCGTTCTACCCCTATGACCAATACGGGGCGACCACAGAGCGCTTTTTTGACGATGGTACCGGGCTATTTTCGGCCGCACTGAGGGCTTATCTCGCCGCGCCCGCAGAAACGGAAGCCGCTGACTTTTCGCCGTCCTATACCGAGGTGGCGGCATTTATTCGAGATGAGTATGGGCCAGAGGCACTGCCCTCGTCACTGTCCTTTGAGAGCAGCCCCCGGCACCTAAAAAAGAATGAGGCCACTATGCACATCGAAGAACAGCGATCGCGCTGGAATCCCCGCCAATAAAAGGTTAGCAGGTCGTGATTTAGCGGCCCTATCTAGGGTCTAGCCAAGGTGATGGCGGCATCCAACCTGCCTAACCAAAGCTGCCACCGCCTGCTGGTCCGTCGAGTCAAGTCGGATCGGTTCCATGTCGTTGTCTGTCACGTTTCGGTTCACCTATGATGAAGGATGTTAATCCTAAGCAGGACTGACCGCTGCATCGGGTGTAACTAGATAGTGTGGGGGTTTATTATTGACTGGATTCTGTTTCTTTCGCCAGGCCCAGCAATGGAATAGAGAGCATTACCAGAAAGATCCCGTTCAGGACAATATTGCCTGGAAGTCGAGAGAGATATGAGCCAGTCGAATCTATACAAAACCACGCAACAATTGATATGAGCATCCGGCGGGTAAGTTGTAGATTTCCCTGAGCAATGGGTCCAGCCGCGACAAAATACATGAGCGTCGCCCACCCCACCATGACGCCGCCGAGAATAGCATTAACTGACATCGTTTCATGGCTAAACCCGGCCGGATCACTATCCAACGGCCATTTCACCAGGTCAAAAAGCCATAGCCATGGGCCACTCGACCCTTCCATGCTGGCTGCAAATGAAACCAGCCCCGTGATACCCGTGACTAGGCAGCTAAGCTTGAGCCATGACACAAGAAACTCTCTGTTCATATAGCCACTTCCCTGTTTTTTGGGTGCCTATCACGATCGTTTTCAGCCATCCAAGCCTGCTCAAGAGCGTTGAATGGCCGATGTTGTGAAACTAATACACCACCAGTGGATGTCGCAATTACCTCATAGGTAATTGCCTGGTTGATGCTGAGGTTACCGATCGCAGCCCGCGCCTATCGACCGATCGCCAGCGCGTAAAGGATGTCTTTTTCGGTGCCTAAAAACGCCTGGGTTTCCTCATCGTAATAGGCCCCAATCCCCGTGCAAGTGATAGCAGCATAGGTGCTGGCCAGGTAGAGCCGCTGCCCCAGCACCCCGGCCACCTGCATAGCCGTTTGATAATTCTGCGGGTGCGCGGCCAAAAAGAAGGTCACCGCCCCATCCCCAGCGATGCGCTGATCCACACAGAGGTAAGCCGCTTGGGCTGAGAAGTCGCCGCCCTGTAGCAACTCCTCGCCGCGATACAGGCCGGGTGCCAGCCCCGTCACTCGTAAGACCACGGCGTAGATCTCGATCACCTCCTGGCTGTGGGTTGCTATGGGTTGAGCGATCGCAGACACAACCGCCTGATAGTCGTCCAGAGAAATCGCTGCCTGGCGAAAATAGCGGGCGGATCGCCGCCGGTAGATGGCGTCTAATAATGCTGGGCGATCGTAGGTCCATGCTGGAGTCTGGAGGGGTTGACGGGGGCTGGCGGGCGCCAGGGTGGCCTCATATCCCTGCTCTAGAAACCCACTGGGGATGAAATAGTCGGTGCCACACACGAAGGGAATGGGCAGTCGAAATTCGCGGCGAGGATGGGGGCTGGCGTTGCCCGCGATCGCGGCCCCCAGGGCCCATTCCTGATGGGCGAATCCCATCGCTTGATTGAGTTTGGTTTTGTCAAAGTCAAACACCAGCTCCAGCGAATGGTTAAAGGCATAGGCGGCGGCTTCGATCGCCCCCAAATGGTGCCCCCCATCCAGAAAGCCATAGCGGAGGCTGCGTTCCTCATACTTCCAGCTAGAGCGGAAGTAAACACAGCTGACCAAAAAAATTAGCCCCTCGATGGTGTAGCCAGGGCAGATATAGGCCTCCAGGCCATCGTCGATCAGTTCATAGATCAGGGTGAGTTGGTTGTGGGCCACTTCGTAGTGGTACAACCCACTGATGATGCCTTCAACCCCCCGGATCTGCACATAGAGTTCGGTGGGGTACAGACCACCGGCAGAGGGAATGACCCGCAGCTGCGCTGTGTAGTGGCGATATTGCCGTTCCAGGGTGATGGTGCTGGTGGCCTCGATCAAGGCGTGGGTCTGGTTTGCCTTGTCTAGGGGGTAGCGCCGATAAAACAGGGGATAGGCTTTATAGGCCGAGGGCTGAGTCGAAGCATCCACATAGTTAGGATTGATTTTGACCGACTCATAGGAGTGGTTGGTTTGCCCATGGACCGTCCGTAGCCTGAGTTTACTGGGCACCATGCTTCAACCGTCTCCAGACCGCTTGAGTACTGGCAAAGTCGAGGGCGGTAAAGTCGTCTAAATTGCGCAGGGCCGCATTGGCGCCGTGGTCTAACAGCTGCTGCAAAACCTCCACTTTACCGGCAGAGGCCGCATACATCAGGGCCGTCGCGCCATTGTCGTTTTGATTATCGATGTCGATACCTGCCTCCACCAGGAGGTCAATGGCCTGGTCGAAGTTGCCGAAGCAGGCAAACCAGAGGGCGTTGTTGCCATCGCGATTGCGACAGTTAACGTCTACCCCAGCCGAGAGGAGCTCCTGCATCCATACCAGGTGGCCCGCTCGGGTGAGTTTCATCAGGGCAGAGTCACCATTCTCCCCGGGTTGGTTGAGATCTTCAGAGGCATACCCGTTGTCTTGCAGCCAGGTTGTCAACGCCTGACTCAGGGGTTTCTGGGTCAGAGTCATGGCGTTGAAGTCTCCCGCATACTGGGTAACAAGACTGGTGGTGCAAGGGCTTGGTTGATGGCCGCGGTGGCGGCCTCTAGGGTCATCTGTGGCTGAGACCAGCAGATCGTCCAGGTGTCGTCACCGCCGAGGATTTCTAGATCGCTGTGGATGGGGGGCTTACCCAGCACATCCATGAGTTGCCGCGCCAGGATACAGTGGCTAGCAACGTGGGTGATGATCGCGATGGTGAGCACATCCTCAGAATCCGCGATCGCTTCTTGAAAGATAGTTTTAATCTGCATGACAACCTTGCGAAGGATTCGTCAGTCAATACATCATGGGGGTCGAATTTTTTGAGGTTGGCTTTCAACCGATGGTTAGCACTGATGTGCTGCTCTTTAAGTCTCAATCGAGTCAGTCTCAATGAAGTCAGTCTCAATGAAGTCAGTCTCAATCGAGACAGCGGCCCCAAGCTACCACACTCTCCAAAGCGCGCTTAGGGCTATCTATTGTCATCTTAGGGTAAAGGTCGTGAAACGATCATCCCTAACATCAAAACATCAGCTGAGCCCCATTTTCGAGAGTTCATGGCGAACAATTTTAGCTAGAATTTTGTTCTGACATATACAAGGTGCTGGAGTAAATCCTTCCATTTTGACGACTTTTTAAGCACCTTCAAAAATTGTATTTTTATTTATGGGTTCGCCAATTCAAATCTGAAGTGCATCAGCGTCTGATTTATCTGAATAGAATACTTCAAATGGCGTTTTATAGTCAAGCGATTTTCTTGGTCTTTTGGGTAGTGGACTAACGTAAAGGATGGAGAAAAAATAAGGCAACGCTGTCGTATTTATAGATTCTGAGGGGGTAGCCTCCATGGCCATTGAGATGACCTGTCCAACCTGTGGGTCTCACGACATCTCCA
>NZ_JADEWX010000138.1 GCF_015207395.1 Nodosilinea sp. LEGE 07088 | reverse complement strand
CAGGCGATTTTTCGAGTTCTCAGAGGATGAATCGTAGGGCCGACCCTCGCTGCTCCACGGACTATGACGATCACGTGCCTAGGGGATACGGTCTAGCACTACTTCTCTCTCAACATACAAGGGGAGCTAGGGAGCCAAGCGATCCAGAACGGTGGACATATTTCCGCAGTACTAGTACCGAAAGGCAGAAGGCAGCCAGCGTTAGCGAATCCGCTGCAGGCTGCTGGCAATGCCTAGCCCAAAACAGAGCAAAATCAGCAGCCAAATCAGCAGCCCAGGAACAAAGGCTAGCAGTGACAGACCCCGTAAAATCCACATGATGGCGGTCAGCCCTAGGGCCGCCAGAAATAGCTTAGTTAGCGGTTGCAGCGGGTAGCGACGACGGCTCATGACAGCGATCACTCCGTTTATAAAGCTTCTACTAGGGTAGGGGATAATACTGAAGCCATTGATAAAAGCATCGTAATGATCAGGCAGGATTAAGGGGTTTTACCGTAGCGTCAACATTTAATGGAAACACCAACGGTGCGGCGGTAGCTTTGACTGGGCGGTTTGTTGTGGATAGAGGGACGGCTCGTTGCCAAGGTCAGGGGAACAACCGCAGTTGTTATGTGCTCTAGGTAACCTGCACCATTACCGACCATATCCGCTGCATGTCACGCCCGCTGAACAGGGGAATAGCCCATCAAACCAAGTTGTGTAGGAGGAGTGAATCCATGGTCATTAGCACAGTGCCACCAACCCGCGCCGGGAGCCCAGCTAACGATGTTTTGGCCCAGTTTTCTCCCAGCGATCAGGTGGCCCTACTGCGGGGGGATGTACTGGTTCAGTCTCAGCCGCAGCAGACTGGTGGCTCGGTTACCGCCCATATTTATGTTCCCCTGGCTCGGCCTCAAGTCTGGCCCCAGGTGACCAATTACAGCTGTTGGACGCAGTTTTTTCCCAATATTACTCATAGCGAAGTGATCGAGACGGTCAAAACGGCATCGCAGCGCTACCGCCGCCTCTACCAGGTCGGGCGCAAGGGATTTATGATGCTCACGGCCCAGGTTGAGATCTATTTAAAGGTGGTTGAAACCGCCTGCGAGGCGATTCAATTTCGTCTGGAGCAGGGTACCTTTGCTCACTTTGCCGCCGATTTGCACCTGCAAGACTTTAACCAGGGGACGCTGCTGACCTACTCGGTGCAGGCGGCACCGACTATTCCAGTGCCGAGTTTTTTAATTGAGCAGGCCATGAAGACCGACCTACCCGGTAACATGAGGCAGATGAGACGAGTACTGTGCGCCCGGTATGGTGTGGTTTAAGCGACTTCGAGGTGGCCTCTGGCTGGGATTGGGATATTTGCTATCCCCCCTTTCTTGGTGGAATGATTTGGTCTTTAATCTGCCGATCGCCTACGGATTTGCCTATCTGGTCACCCTGGGCCATCGTGCCTGGTTTGTGCCCGCCACCATTCTCGGCTACTGGCTCTCGAATGTGGTGGGAATGGTGATGATGCAGTGGGGGGCTACCGATGTGTTACGGGCCGATCGCCAGACCAATTGGCAGCGTGACCTGCTGATAGGGTTGGCGAGTTCAACGGTCTACACGGCGATCGCAGCGGGTCTGGTCTATTTCAATGTTCTACGCCTGCCCCCAGGCCTGACCCTGGGCTGACGTTAGGCGATCGGAGCGGCCTAGTACCGAAAGGCAGCAGTAAGAAGGCAGAAGGCAGAACGGGAACCCCAGGCCTCATAAGGGTTTCCGCGTGAGTAAACAGCTGGGTTATTGCCGCCTCAGAGTACTAGTACTCCACGGCGCAAGTTTAGATACTAGTCCTTAGGGCTAGGGAGCAGGGGAGCTAGGGAGCCAAGCGATCCGGAACGGTGGACATATTTCAGCCTTCGAATACTAGCTATAGCGCTCAACAAAGGCTCGACCCGCCGACATGGCTGCACTGCTAGTGCTATAAAAGGTGCCGTCGCTGAGTACATCTAGGTCGGGGTTCACAATCCAGCACTGATAGCCCCGATCGCGGTTGTGGCTGACGCCAATAATCCAGCCGGTCATCGCCGAAATTTGCACTACAGAATCTGCGTCGTCCATGGCCGTATCCTCCTGAGGCCTAAGACATGCTGAGTCTACTGCGCCTAGAACGTCGGTACAGAAACCCGGTTTCTACCCTGGGAAGGACCAAATCTCGTAGGCCAACCAACGAAGAAACCGGGTTTCTAGCCATACTGAACCGATGTTCTAGCCCCCGAGGATCGCAGTAACTTTAAAGCCCGAGGGCGTAGGGGGCAGTGCTATGGTAAATCACATCCGGTTGCCCAGGGCAAAACCGCTGACTTTCTTCTGATTTAGCTGATTCGCCCCCGACTGTCTCTCCCTGATCTCTGCTATGAGCAATCAAACCCTCAACCTCGACGACCGCCTCCATCGCTACCTGCTCGACCACTCGGTGCATGAGACAGCGGTACAGGTAGCCCTGCGGGCCGAAACGGCCCAGCAACCCATGGCACGAATGCAGATTGCGCCGGAGCAGGGCCAGT
The DNA here is from genome assembly GCF_015207395.1 of Nodosilinea sp. LEGE 07088. GTDB lineage: Bacteria > Cyanobacteriota > Cyanobacteriia > Phormidesmidales > Phormidesmidaceae > Nodosilinea. The sequence continues at coordinate 14,179 of NZ_JADEWX010000138.1, read as the reverse complement.
TGATGGCGCTGCTGGTGCAGCTTTTGGGGGTTACCAAGGCCTTAGAAGTGGGCGTGTTTACCGGCTATAGCGCCCTAGCGGTGGCCCTGGCCCTACCGCCGGAGGGCCAGCTGGTGGCCTGCGATGTCAGTGAAGACTACACCGCGATCGCGCGCCGCTATTGGCAACAGGCGGGCGTAGCCGACAAGATCGACCTGCGCATCGGCCCCGCCGTTGACACCCTAGACCGGCTGATTGCCGCCGGGGACGCCAATAGCTTTGACTTTGCCTTTATCGATGCTGACAAAAGCAACTACCCCACCTACTACGAACAGGCGCTACAGCTCGTGCGCCCGGGCGGTTTGATTGCCATCGACAATGTGCTGTGGTCAGGGCAGGTGGCCGACCCTGAGGTTACCGACAACCGCACCAAAATTCTACGGACTCTCAACGACACCATTCACCAAGACCGCCGCGTCACCGCCAGCCTGGTGCCCATCGCCGACGGCCTCACCCTGGCGATGAAAAAGCGCTGATCGTCTGATACCAAATCCTGCCTGAATACCCCCCGGTTCGTAGGGGCATAGCATGCTATGCCCCTACGAGGTTCCTGATTATGAATCGGGGTTTCCCAAATCGGATTTCGTATAAGCTCCTACTTGCCGATGCAAAACCGGCTGAAGATTTCGTCCAGCATCGACTCGGTGATATCGTCGCCGGTAATGCTGCCCAGGGCCGCGATCGCCGCCCGCAGATCGATCGTCCAAAAGTCAAGCGGCAGACGATTTTCGATGGTTTCCTGCACCTGCTTCAGGGCTATGCTGGCCCGGATGAGAGCGGCTTCCTGGCGCTGGTTGACCGTAAACTCCAGGTTGGCTGCCAGCAGTTGATCGGCATGAATGGCGGTGAGAATGGCCTGCTCTAGGGCATCGATGCCTCGCTGCTGGGCGGCGGCAGTGTGCACCACATAGACCCCGGTCGGGAGCGATAGGCCAGTCAAATCGTTGGCGTCTACCAGATCGACCTTATTGACCACCACGATTAAGGGGCCACGGCTGCCCCCGTCCTTGCACACCGACCCATAAAGCTGGCTATCGGCCACCGTCCACCCGGCGGTGGCGTCGATGGTGAGCAACACCAGGTCAGCCCCCTGGGCCACCTGGCGCGATCGGGCGATGCCCAGCTGTTCTACCGGGTCATCGGCCTCGCGAATGCCGGCCGTATCCAGCACCTGGATGGGAATGCCGCCCACCACCAGCTGGGACTCGACCACATCGCGGGTGGTACCGGGCAGGGCGGTGACAATGGCGCGATCGCAGCGGCTCCAGGCATTGAGCAGGCTCGACTTACCCACATTGGGGCGACCGACGATCGCTACCTTCAGCCCCGTGCGCAGCAGCTCCCCCGACTCTGCGGTCGCTAAAATGCGCTCGACCTCGGTCAACACCGCCGCTATCTGGCTACCTACCAGGGCCTCATCCAGGGGCGGCAAATCGTCCTCAAAGTCGATGCGGGCCTCGACCTCCGCCAACACATCCAAACAGGTCGAGCGCAACTGCCGAATGGGGGCCATCAACTTACCCTGCACCCCGGCCAGGGCCGTCTTCGCCGCCAGGGCAGACTGGGCCGCCACCAAATCGGCCACCCCCTCGGCCTGGGTTAGATCTAGCCGACCATTGAGAAATGCCCGCAGGGTAAATTCCCCCGGCTGAGCCAGCCTGGCCCCCTGGGCAAGACAGAGCTGCTGCACCTGCTGCACCGCCATCAGCCCGCCATGGCAGTGAAACTCCACCACGTCTTCACGGGTGTAGGAGCGAGGGGCCAGCATCAGCAGCAGCAGCGCCTCATCCACCACCTGCTGGGTTACCGGGTCACGCACCTGGCCGTAAAGAATCCGGTGGCTCTCCCAGGGCTGCTGCCCAGGCACATGGAACAGGGTGCGGGCGATCGCCACAGCGTCAGCTCCCGACAGCCGCACAATGCCCACACTGCCCTGCTGGGGTGCGATCGCCGTAGCGATCGCCACAATGGTTTCCCCCTGGGTGGGGCCAGGTAATGGCACAGTTTGGGTGGTGGCACGGGTGCCCTTCATGGCAGTCATTTTACATGGTGAAGTGATGTTGAAGCCTCGATACCAGGCCAACAGGTGCCCCGCTCCTGGGTACAATAGAAAAGAATCTTCACACCTGTCTAAGATTCTATCGCTGGCGTCGGCCCTGGCTCTGCTTTCTGTGGGGCAAATCGGCAGCCTCCACAACATCTCGCCTAGCTCCTTTGACCCCAGCCAGGCACCTCAAGCTTGGACGATTTCTACACTATGGCCACGATTACACCGTCTACACCTACGAATGTGACCCCCAGCTCCAAGCTCTCCATGCGCAAAATAAACCGGCCCCGGTGGCGACGCCAGGTGCGCTACATTTATCTTCGTTTTTTACGGCTCCAGGGCACGCCAGAGCAACTGGCGCGGGGGATGGCCTCGGGGATATTTTCTGGCTGTTTTCCGCTGTTTGGCTTTCAAACCATCATTGGCGTAGCTGTTGCCACAGTGCTGCGGGGCAACCGTCTGATGGCGGCGGCGGCCACCTGGGTGAGCAACCCGTTTACCTACGTCCCCATTTTTGCCTTCAACTATCAGGTGGGCCACTGGCTGCTGGGCGGCACTGCCGCCCCCGCCTTCGATGACCTCGATACCCTGCGCAGCTGGATGGATATGGGCAGTGATGTATCGATTCGACTGATGCTGGGCAGTACCGTAGTTGGTGCTGTGGCCGGAGTAGCCAGCTATTTTGCCGGGTTACCCCTGATTCGACGGGTGCGATCGCAACAGCTGGCCCGCCAACAAGCCAAACTAGAGCAGTCCTAGGCGGCTAAAGCACCTTGTCTAACCCATAGATCAATGATTTGAGCGCCATAATGCGGCGAATGCACAGCAGTACGCCGGGCATGAAACTGGCGCGATCGCTGGTGTCGTGGCGCAGGGTATAGAGCTGCCCCGGTGAGCCAAACAACACCTCCTGGTGGGCAATGAGCCCTGGCAGTCGCACGCTGTGGATATTAATGCCCTCAGGGGTTGCGCCCCCGCGTGCTCCGGGGATGGTCTCGGTTTCTTTCACCAGAGGTGGATTAAACGTCTTTTGCACCTCCGCCAGCATTTGGGCGGTCTGTACCGCCGTGCCGCTGGGGGCATCGGCCTTCTGGTTGTGGTGCAGCTCAATAATCTCAACATGGTCGAAATACTGGGCCGCCTGCTGGGCCGCCTGCTGCATCAGCACCACCCCAATGGAGAAGTTGGGCACGATCAGGCAGCCAATGCTGGCCTTATCGGCGAACTCAGCTAGATCGTGAATCTGGCTGTTGGTGAGGCCAGTGGTGCCCACCACCGGCCTGACACCGTAGGCAATGGCCGCTCGCACCGACTCATAAATGCTGTCGGGGTGGGTAAAATCAACCATTACCGCTAGCCCCTGGCTTTGGGCGGCCACCAGAGTTGCCTCCAGATCATTCATAATTGGCACTTCTAGGGGGCGGTAGCCAATCACCTCACCAATGTCTTCGCCAATCTGGGCCGGGTTCTTGTCAACGGCTCCGACCAGGGTCATGTCTTTGGCCTGGGCCACCGCCTTAATTACCTCGCGGCCCATTTTGCCGCAGGCCCCATTGACCACAACGGGAATAGTGGTTTGAGCAGTCATAGGAGAGTAAGCCCTTACTGAAACTTGCGTTCTAACGATTTGAGGTATTCGGTGTTGACCCCTGACTCTCGGGGTAGAGCAATCTTACCGGTGCGGGCAATTTCGCGAATGCCAAACCGATTGAGCACCTGCACAATCGCCACCATCTTGCCGGGGTCTCCCACCACCTCCAGGGTGAGGGAATCTTCCGAGACATCCACCACCCGCGCCCGAAAGATCTGGGCAAACTCGATCACCTCAGAGCGATTGGTGCTGGTGGCATTGACCTTAAGCAGCATCAGCTCTCGCTCAACACAGGGCGTCGCCGTCAGGTCGTTGACCTTGATCACGTTGATCAACTTATACAGTTGCTTAGTCAGCTGCTCAACCACCCCGTCGTCGCCGGGTACCACCATGGTAATGCGCGAAATGCCAGAGGTTTCTGCCGGCCCCACCGCCAGACTCTCGATATTAAAACCACGGCGGGCAAAAAGACCGGCAATGCGGCTCAGCACCCCAGATTCGTCTTCAACTAGAACGGAGAGGGTGTGCTTGATCGCCTGCTGGGGCGCTAGAGCTGAGTTAGGCAGTGTAGAGGGGTTAACCATAGGGGTGGAAAGGTAGAAGGTGCCAGCAACCAAGCTGACCCATAACGGCAGAGAACCTAGCAAACCTCAATAATATCTTGAAACGCTTTGCCTAGGTTCGCCGCTTCATCTATTGCAAGTGAGTAGAACCCAAGGCTATTGCGCTACCGAAAAACGGCTTGAGCCAAGGACTTTCCTATCACAGCCGCCTCACTGAATAGGTACCACTCCGACTACCCACATGCGTCAGATTGGGTATCCTTGAGGCACTTAATCTATCGTCACGGCACGCGGCATGAGCTTATCTGGCCCAGCTCAAGATATGCAGACCCTCCAGGGGCGGCTGCTCAATCTGATTAACCTGCGACCCGGTGAAGAAGAGCGCACCCTACTCATGTTTGCCTTCTACACCGCCACCTCCATGGGCATTTTGTGGTTAGAGGTCAGTTCGGCGGCGCTGTTTTTGGGTGAATACGGGGCCTCTAGCCTGCCCTGGATCTATATCTTTAGCGCCGGGGTGGGGCTGGGGCTGAGCGTGGTTTACTCGTGGCTACAGCGGCTGTTTCCGCTGCGCCGGGTGATTGTGATTATCGCCCTGCTGATGGCGCTACCTATTTTAGGGTTCCGCTGGGGGTTGGCAGTGCCCTGGCTGGCGGCGCCGATGGTGTTTTCGATGCGGCTCTGGATTGAGGCCATCTATGGGCTCAATGACCTCAATCTATCGGTAACGGCCAACCAGCTGTTTAACATTCGCGAGATCAAGCGGGCGTTTCCCATTATCAGCAGCGGCAACCTAGTGGCCGATGTGATTAGCGGCTTTTCGGTATATGTGCTGTTGCGGCTAATTGGGCTGCAAAACGTGCTGCTGCTGTCGTTTTTGGTCATGTTGCTGGGCAGCGGAATTTTATACTACCTCAGCCGCAACTATGAGCATGCCTTTCCTGACTCGCCCAAGCGCCAGGCAGAGGATGCTGAGTCGGTGGAGAGTTTTAGATCGCGCCAGCGGCTCCAGGGCTCGATGCGGCAGTATGTGGTGCTGCTGTTTTCATTTTTTGTGCTGGGTCAAATGCTGCTGTTCTCGATTGAGTTTCAGTTCTTTAATCAACTAGAAACCGGTCTAGAGGTTGAAACCATTGCCGTATTTTTAGGCTTTTTTAGCGGCCTGTTGGGGTTAATTGAGCTGTTCACCCAGTGGTTTACTTCCAGCCGTTTGATTGAGCGGGAGGGGGTGTTTAAGGTGGCCCTGATCTTGCCGTCGGTGATTGTCATCCTGGGCCTGACGACCCTGATCGTGAGCTTTCCGGCTCGTTTTAGCGCCATGGCGCTGTTTATTGGTCTGGTGGTGCTGAAATTTTTTGACGAGTGGTTGCGTTACACCCTGGTAGCCACCACTCGACCCATTTTGTTTCAGCCGATTCCCGACCAGGTGCGCAGTACGGTGCAGTCATGGGTGGGGGGGATTGCCGAACCGCTCTCCATGGGGGGAACCGGGGTGACCATTTTGGTCACCATTTGGCTGTGCAACCGGATTGGCTTAACTGACACTATCGTGCAGGCACGGCTCTTTTTGCTGGGGACGGTGGTAGCGGCGATGGTCTGGTTTGGGGTGATGGTGTTGCTGCGATCCCGCTACCTCAACCTCCTGGTACGGGGGGCTGAGCGGGGGTTATTGACCTTTTCCGATGCCAACCTGCGGGTGCTGCGGCGAGCCTTTATCGAGCAGCTAGAGCAGCCTGGCTTAGACACCAATAAGCGATCGTGCATTGAGCTCCTCAGCCACATTGACCCCAAAAATGTCGGCGAGATTTTAGCCCCGCGCCTGGTCGATCTGTCGCCCGGTCTCCAGCGCCAGAGCCTAGAGGCCATGCTGGAATATCCCAACCCGGCCTACACCGCTCAGGTGCAAGAACTGCTGGCAGTGCGCGATCAGGCCCCAGAAATTTTGGCCCTGGCCCTGCGCTACGTCTGGCTGGCCGAAGATCGCTTCAATATCAACGACCTGCGCCCCTACCTACACCCCGATGTCGATGCGGTCGTGCGGGGCACAGCAGCATCGCTGATGTTGCGGCGGGGCAACATTCAGGAACGGGCCGAAGCCACCGCCACCCTGCGCAAAATGCTGGTGCACGACGAAGAGCGCGAGCGGGTGATGGGCTGTCGTGCCCTGGGGGAAGCCGACTACATGGAGTCACTCAGCATCTACATCGATGAGCTGCTGCAGGATTCATCTCTGCGGGTGCGACGGGCATTGCTAGAGGCGATCGCCGCCACCCAGTATCGAAAGTACTACCCTTCACTGCTTAAGGCGTTGCAGTATAAGTCAACCCGCGAAGCGGCCATGGGTGCCCTGACTCGCCTGGGCAATGAAGCCCTACCCATGCTCGAAGAGCTGGCCCTCAATAGCTACCGGCCCGAGGGCCTGCGCAACCAAGCCTGGCAGGTGATCGGCAACATTGGTACGCTGCCCGCCCTGGAGTTTTTAATTCAAAACTTGATTACCACCTGGGGCAGTACTCGCCGCCACATTCTGCGCATTTTGCTCAGCCTCTACCAAGAATCTGGGGTCAAACGATCGGCCCTGATTGACGAGGCCATAGACCGCATGCTGGGTCGCAGCGGTATCGAAGATCTGCTTAACACCGAGTTGGCCTTTGCCGGCCAAATTTTAGCTGCCAAAGTTGATCTGGCCCCCGGTCGAGTCGAGGGCACCGAAGCTGACCTACTACGTGAGGCCCTCAACGGCCTCCAAAATGACGCCACCGAACGGCTGTTTATGCTGCTGCGGTTTGTGTCACCGGCCAATGCGATTCAGGCGGCCCAGGTCAGCCTGAGCGGGTCAGTAGCCGCCTGGGCACGAGGGATTGAGATTCTCGACAATGTGGTGGACGTGGCCAATAAGCGATCGATTTTGATTCTGCTCGATCGCCGCTCCGATGCCGAAAAGCTGAAGCTATTGGCTACCTCTACACCGCTGATTTCCTACCAGCCGCTGCCGCCGCGCGATCGCCTGCGGCAGGTGCTAGACCTGCGCAACTTTTTGTCAGATTGGGCCATTGCCTGCTGCTTTCATCTAGCCCGAGTAGAGCGGTGGAATCTGACCGCCGAGCATACCTTAGCCCTGCTACAGCACTCCACCGGTTTTGTGCGAGAGGCTGTGCTAGCCTACCTAGCAGTGGCCTCTCCCCGGGCCCTGCGGGAGCTCTTGCCCCTGATGGAGCAAGACACCGATCGACTGGTCACAGCCCAGGTCAAACAGCTGATCAACACCTATAATTTGGAGCCGAGCTCCTCGGGCTAAGTCTATTCAGGCCAGGCTGCCAAGCCTGGCCCCATCGTCTTGAACTACCCCGCATGCTAAACAGCGTCCAACGTCTCCTCTTCGTCCGCGATGTGCCGATTTTCAAAGAACTTCGGGACGATTTTTTGGTGCGGCTGGCCTCGGTGATGGATGAGGTGTTTTACGACAGCGGCTACACCATCATTACCGAAGGCCAAGAGGGGCGATCGATGTACATCGTTGTGTCTGGCCGAGTCAGCGTTCACATCGGGGGTCAGGAGGTGGCCCAGCTTAACCAGGGGGAGTGTTTTGGCGAAATGTCGGTGTTTGACGCTGAGCCGCGATCGGCGTCGGTGACCACCCTCGAATCGTGTAACTGTCTGGTGCTGACTCAGCAGCAGCTCTACGATGCGATCGACGAAACCCCCGGCATTGCCGTCAACGTCATTCGTCTGCTCTCCCGCCGCATTCGCGAGCTCAACCAAGATCTCAACCAGGTTAGACAGCAGCTGGCCCAACTCCCACAACCCCAACAGCCACCCCGCCCCCAGTGGTATCGGCCCGCGCCTTTTCCCCCTGCCGAGTCACTAGCCCAACCTGGCAATTAGACTCGGACTTACCTATGGGGGCAGTCTGGTCTCTGCTATACTTGTAAGCTGCGCTATTGTGCCATTCGCTCACCGCCGGAGGATAATCATGGCTCGTCATTGTCAACTCACTGGAAAGAAGGCCAACAACGCCTTTTCCATCTCCCACTCCCATCGCCGCACTAAGCGGCTACAGGAGGCCAACCTACAAGAGAAGCGAGTATGGTGGCCCCAGGGCAAGCGCTGGGTCAAGCTGCGCCTATCGACCAAAGCCATCAAAACTCTGCAAACCAAGGGTCTAGAGGCCATGGCCAAGGAAGCTGGCCTCAACCTCAACAAGTGCTAGCCCTCTGGGTTAGCGTTTCAGATTCGGCGACGCAATAGCGCCAGCCCCGCCGCCACAACTCCTAAGGCGAAGGCCGTGCCTGGTTCAGGTACGGCCTTCGCTTTGGCCTGCCGTTGCACTGTCATGACGAAGCGAAACACGGACGATTCACCAGGGGCGAGTATGCGGTCAAACTGTAGAGCAGCGGTAATGTCGGCATTGACTACAGAGCCAGGACTATTTTGTAAATTGGTCGCCGGGGGATTGTATAACTCGGCCAGCAGCGGTCCATAGGGGCCAATCTGCACCGCCGTCGGGGCTTGATCTACGGAGAGTGTCGCCAGAGCACCCGAGGAATCTGTTTGGGTCAGACTATTGCCGACAAAAAAAGCGGTGTCATTATCGATAGAGTTGTCAAACTGAAGGTCGTAGTCAATATATTTGAACAGGGAAACATTTAACCAGTCCTGGCCGGTGTTAGTCAGGGTTACCGTCTCCTGGCGAATGGCGCTGTAGCCGCCGGGGACACCGCCCAACAGGATCGAATCGAGAGCTAAGTTTAAGTTAGCCCCAAAGGTTGAAAAGCTCGCGTTAACCCGGTTGCTAGCAGGCTGGCTGAGCTCGACGACCTGTAAGTCTTCTAGACGGAGGTCGCGCTGGGTAGAGGCTGCACCAATATTCAGAAAGTACAGGTCGCTAAACAGGGTCTCAATGCCATCGACTAGCCAAGATTGATCTTCACTGAAGCGGAGCAAGTCAGCTCGATAGGTCGAGTTACCACTGGTCAACTCGATGAATTCGGGCAGAGATGCCGCCTGAACTCCATCCGGCAAAGTTGCCGTGAGCCCTAAGATACAGGTGGTGGAGAGCCAGCTTTTCATAATCAACACAGGCCTGGAGGGCAATGGAGCTAGCTACAGGTTTACCAATCGAGCTATAGGCACTGGCAGAAAGGGTTAACAGAGCTATCGACTAATGAATAACTATGACGCGATCGCGCTGATTTTGTTTCAGGCTAATCGTCAACCCCGTCGCTGCTCACTGATTTCTAAGAGTATTTACGGAATCCTTAAAATAAATGGTACGAATTACTGGCTGTTGCTGCTATCAGCTGTACTCCCATTATCTATAAAGATAGCTGAGCGGCGGGGGCCAGGTGCAGGCAATGCCAGCAATTTTGCGCCGATGCCAGGGTCAACCCTAACATCGGCGCTGTAAGGTATACCCAGAATGGTCTTCATGGTTCTCAGGCCAATTTTCTCGCTACCGCCCCGGCACCTTGCTATGGTAAACACGTCTCTTAGCTCTACCCGTGACACCCGCCATGCCGTACAGCGGGTACTGCTGATTACCCTCGCTCTCAACCTGACGGTGGTCATGCTCAAAGCCATCGTCGGTCTGATGACCGGGTCACTGAGCCTGCTGGCCGATGCCCTGCATAGCGTTACCGATAGCGCCAACAACGTCCTCGGTTTAACCACCAACCGCCTAGCTGACCCTGAGCCCGACCGCGACCACCCCTACGGCCACCAAAAGTATGAGGCCATCGGAGCACTGGGGATTGCGGCATTTTTGGGCATTGCCTGCTTTGAAATTCTCAAGAGCGCTGTAGAACGCATTCTCTCTGGTGGCAACCCAGTCACTATGGGAGCTAACGCCCTATGGATCATGCTGGCGGTGCTGGGCATCAACATTTTTGTAGCCATTTACGAACGTCGGGTGGGGCTCGCCCTCAACAGCAAGATTTTGATTGCTGACGCCCACCACACCATGAGCGACATCTGGACGACGATCGTAGTGCTAGCCGGGCTAATTGGGGTTTGGCAGGGGCTAACCTGGCTCGATATTGCCCTGGCCTTCCCGGTGGCGATATTGGTGTTTAAAAGCGGGTGGACGGTGCTCCGCGAGAATTTACCCTGGCTGGTTGACGAAATGGCGATCGCCCCCGAGGCGATCCACATTCAGGTGATGCAGGTGCCCGGCGTGATCAACTGCCACAACATTGCCTCGCGGGGGCTGCTCGGGCGACAGGTGTTTATCGATATGCACATGGTGGTGCAACCCACCGATATTCGGGCCGCCCACAACATCACCGAAGCGGTCGAAAACCGCCTAGAGGAGATCTACGGCCCCGCCCGCATCACCATCCATGTAGAGCCCAGGGAATATACAGAGGAGACGATCACCTATTAGAGTACTTCAACAAATAAAATATCCATTGACTCAGCAGGCTCTTGACTCAGCGGACTCTGGGGTGATTTCGACGACCCCCTTGACCTGGGGAGTAAGCATCTGCTCTATGGGTAGCTGGGGGTGAAGGCCTATTGGGTGATTAAGACCCAGGCCAAGGAGGTGATTGCGTTTGTGGTGGCCACCGGGGGGAGTCGGCACATTGCTATGTCGCAGGTGCTGCCTCAGCCCATTATGAAGTTGGTGAATGAAGCGCTGGAGCGAAGCGAGGGGGAAGATACGAGTGCGATCGGGCGGTGGCGGCTGGGGGCTTACGGTAAGGCTGGGTAGGGGCAGCCTCGGCTATGGCCAGACCGAATCGCAATCCAGGCTGTTCTAAGGTAGTATCTCTAGCTCAAATACAGCGATCGCTCCGCCTGGCGACGGCGCACCAGCCCCGGCAAGATTTGGCCGTCGGCATAGACCCAGCGCAGAAACTCATTGGCGGCCCCGGCAAAATCACCGGCATTGTGTTTACGCAGCAAGGTCGAGTTGCGGTAGGCACCCAGCCCCACGTTGAACGCCAGCGACACCATCGCCGAAAACTGGTTTTCGTTGGTGGTAATGGTGAGGGCATCGCTCACCCCCTGCTCAAACAGATCGAGATCCTGCTGGAGAATCGCCTCGGCCTCGGCGGCGGTGATGGTCATGCCTGGGTAAACCGGCGGTGGCCCCGCCATCGAGGTATGGCCGTAGCCAATAGTCCAGATGCCGACCGGGTCGCGATAGGCCGTGGTGCGCAGCCCTTCAAACTCTTTAATTAGCGCCAGCCCGGCGGCGTTGATCTGCCCGCTCTGGGGGGGCTGCCAGGGCTTGGGCTCGGGGGCACCGGTGCCCAAAGCAGTGGTCATCGCGGTGGGGTAATCGGGCCGATCAAACCAGGCCGCCATGCCTGTGACATCGAGCACCTGCTCCTGGGGGTTGCTGGTTGAGTCTGATTTGGTAATGCGCGACAGCCAAACACCCCCCTGCATCAGGTAGATGGCCAAGTCAGTGTGTTTAATCCAGGTGCCCATGGCCGTCTCCTAGGGTGCGAAATTAGCTGTCTTAATAGCTCCAGCGGGCCCGGTAGCCCCGGGCATCGATATGGGTAAATGAATTGGCACTGGCCAGGCCACCTCGGTTGCCCCACCAGCTATCCAGGTCGGCGTACACATCGAAGGGGTGCCGCCCCGGTACGACAAAATCGAGGGCATCGCCAAGCAGATGGCGCGACTGAGAGGCTCCACCCACGGCATTGTTAGTAGCCGGGTCGCGATACCAGGAGTTGACCTTAATCGGTACCCCGTAGCGCTTGCGAATATCTTCCATGGCGGTGGCAATGCGCAAAATGCCGTAGATCACGTTGGCATTGGCCGGGCGGCGATAGCTGCCGGTGGCATTGTTCACGTGCAGGGCCTCGCCCCAGGTAAAGTGCCCCTTTTCACCGTACTGAGTCTCCCAGTAGATCGGGTCGTTGGCGTAGTAGGTGCCGCTAAAGCCCGGGAACTGGAGCGCAATGCCGCGATCGCCCGGATTCGGAGGTTGCCCACCGCTGTTGTCGTCGGGGTTGTTGCCGATGTTGGTGCCAACCACATAGATGTCGAGCAGATAGGCATACCAGGTATTGCGGTTTTGGGGCCCCAGAAATGCACCCTTGAGCGCTACCTTGATGTGGTTACTTTTAGGCTGCGTGTAGGACGCCAGCTCAAAAATCGTGTTCTTCTTCACCAAGACCTTCTCATCCGCAGGCAGTTCGGAGGAGAGGGCCACGCTGGTTTTGAATACCGTGTCACTAACCACCCGCAGCAGTTCCCGTCGGCCTGCAATGGTGACGTGGGGATTGTAGACGTACCAGGTGGTCGCCTGGCCGGGGCCCAGAGCCGTATCAGCTAGCTCAATTTGAGTGTGGTTGCCGGGGGCCGGCAGATAGCCCACCAGCTTGAACTCGGTCGCCTTGGGCACCGCTATTTTGTCGGCCTCGGGCAGCTCTGAGGAAGGCCGAGGGGCCCGCTTAAAGACGGTGTTGCCCAGGGTGGTCAGGGCAATAGCCGACACCAGCTTGGTGGTCTGGGGGTTGACGTACCAGGTGGTGGTTTTGCCATCGCCCAGGGTGGGTTCGACCAGCTCAATTAGCCACAGCGAGTCGCCCAGGTCGGTGTAGTACTGAATATCAAAAGTATTGCCCTGCTGCACCTGCACTTTTTGGGCATCGGGCAGCTCTTCCGGGGGCTTGGGGCTGAGGGTAAAATAGGTGTCGCTGATGGTCTCGACCTGCAGGCCGTCGTGGGGGGCACCGCCCCCGCCACTGCCATCCAGCGTGGCCTTGGCATGCAGGTTATAGACGTACCAGACGGTGCCGTTGCTGGGGCCTAGGGTGGTATCGGCCAGCTCAATTTGGGTGTGGTTGGCTACCGCCGACATAAACGACGCCAGCTGAAACTCGCGCCCCTGCTGGACGAAGACCTTGGCGGTGCTGGGCAGTTGAGTAGAGGGTTTGGGCTCTAGCTTAAATAGGGTGTCGTAGGTGACGGTGAGCACCGACGCGGTGCCCAGGCGGATGTCGGGGGTGTAAACATACCATCGGTTGCGGGTGCCATCGCCAATGGTCGGCTCCACCAGCTCGATCAGCCAGTGATAGTTGCCGACATCGTTGTAGTAGCGAATCTGGACGATGGTGCCCCGTCGAACCAGCACCTTTTCGCCAGCGCCCAGCTGGCTCGACTGCTGCGGACTAATTTTAAAGAAAGTGTCGCTGACCACCTTAAGCTGGCCGTTGGGCTCGATTACCAGGCCCTGGTCGCCCGGATCCGGCGGGGGCTGCACCGGCTCGGGCTCCGGTGCCCCCGTGCCTACCGAGACCGTCATGCCGCGAGGGCGATCGCTGCGGGCAAACCAGGCTTTGAGGCTGCTAACATTGGCCACCTGCTCTTGGGCATTGGTCTGGGAGGGGCGCTTCGGCACGGCCTGCAGGTAACCATTACCCGACATCAGATAGATGGCGTCGTCAGTTTCTTTAATCCAGGTGCTCATGATGGTTTTGATGCCAGAGTTAGCCTAGGCGATGCGCCCAATGTGATGGGCAATGCCGTTTAGACTAAGCTATCTTAGCCTGCGGTGAAACCCCAGTAGGCACCGCAGCCCATACGGCTGTGCCACCTCAACCCTGCATGGTTTAGTCTTCATTCTCGTCATTAGGGAACGTCAAAATTTCGTCTTGAATGAGTTCCGGTAAGTTTTCAGCGTGAGCATGGAGGTGAGCATCGTACTTAACATTCATGGGGTGCCTCCTGCCAGTAGCGGGTAATTCACTGATAAACATCACGGCGATGTCTAACCCGCATTATTTAAAGCATTGGCGTTGAATCATTAATCCCATATAAGTAGGCAGTTGAGATTAAATGTAAGATAGCAGGGTAGCCAGAGTGCCCTCAAATGCCCGCCCCATTACGCATCATTTTGACCGAGGAAGAAGACCGCACGTTAAGTGAACTTCGGGAGGCTCAGACAGTTCCCTATCGGACGCGTGACCGAGCGCATAT
>NZ_JADEWX010000360.1 GCF_015207395.1 Nodosilinea sp. LEGE 07088 | reverse complement strand
GTAACTTCTCAATAACCGCTGGTAAGACGGTGGATGTGTAACCGGCAAGGGGTTGTCAAGAGCGCAAAGATCTGGTCTAACAGAGGAATGAATCTAGTGCCAGAGAACCTGAAATCCAAGCCGTCATCAGAGGTCCTTTCCGAGATCGAGAGGTTGCTTGAGGTGGTGCGCCAGCAACAGCAGCAGATCCAATCGCAGCAGGAAATGATTGAGCGACTGGAAAGCCAGGTGGCGCAACAAGGGGAGCGGATCAAGCAACTCGAGGAAGAACTGCGGGCTCAGAAGAAACTGAAAGGGAAGCCAAAGCTGAAAGCCAGTCATCTGAATGACACCCCAGCGGACGAGGAAACAGGAGGAGAGACTGGCAAACGGGGCCAGAGGGGTAAGCGGAGCAAGAAAGCAGGCTTTGCGGTCGACCGGGTGGAGATCATCCAGCCTTCAGAGATACCGGCAGGGGCAAGATTCAATGGGTACCGGACCTACGACGTCCAAGAGTTGGAACTGAGCCGCCAGAACATTCGCTTTCAGTTAGCCGAATACGTCACGGTGTCGGGGGAGACGGTGGTTGGGCAACTGCCCGACGCCTATCGAGGGGGTCATTACGGCCCGACGTTAGTAAGCTACATCTTGTACCAACACTACCAATGTCGGGTGCCGCAGCCGTTAATCTACGAGCAGTTGCAAGATCTGGGGATAGGGATTTCTGCTGGGCAAATCAACCGGATCTTAACTGAGGGGAAATCGTCGTTCCACCAAGAACAACAGTCGGTCTTGCGGGTTGGGTTAGAGACCGCCACCTATATTCATACCGATGATACCGGTGCCCGACACCAGGGCAAGACTGGGTATTGTACGGTGATTGGCAATGCCTGGTTTGCCTACTTCAGCAGTGGGGAGAGCAAAAGTCGTCGCAACTTTCTCGAGGTTCTGCAGGGGCGGAGCCCTCGCTATATCCTCAATGACGATGCCCAGGGGTACTTAGCGACCCAGGGGCTAGCGGCCAAGCACTGGGCGACGCTGAGGTTCTCCGACCAGGTGCTGGCGACCGAGGCAGCGGCGTGGCAGGCCTACTTATCGGGGTTGGGCATTGTGAGTGCCAACGCGGTACGGGTCATCACCGAAGCCGCCCTGCTCGGCGGTGTCCTGGCCCAGGGAATCCGGGACGACCTGCGGATTCTCAGTGATGGGGCCGGTCAATTCAAGCTATTGCACCATGGCTTGTGTTGGGTGCATGCCGAACGGGCGCTGCGACGCTTAGCGGGCAGCACGGCCCAACATCGACTGAATATCGCTGAGATGCAAGACGTGCTGTGGACTTACTACCGCCAGTTGCAGGCCTATCGGCAGGCCCCAACGGCTGAGGCCAAACAGACCTTAGAAGAAGGGTTTGACCAACGGTTTGGACGCTGCTATCGGCACCATGTCAGTCTAAATATTGTGCTCCAGCAGTTTAGAGACCGCAAAGCCGAATTACTGAGAGTCCTCGATTGCCCTGAATTACCCTTGCACAACAATGCCGCAGAAACCGATATCCGCGAATATGTCACCCGCCGTAAGATTAGCGGCACCACGCGCTCGGAGGCAGGGCGACAAGCCCGCGATACCTTGGTGGGGCTCAAGAAAACCTGCCGCAAATTAGGCATCTCGTTCTGGCAGTATCTCCTCTCTCGCATTCATAGCGATGACCGAATACCACCGTTACCGGATGTGATTCGCGCTCAAGCTTCAGCGCCGCAGGTGGCGGCAGCTACCTGCGGCTAAGCTTATAGATCCTGTCTCTACCAGCACTTTTGGAGTAGTTAC
>NZ_JADEWX010000137.1 GCF_015207395.1 Nodosilinea sp. LEGE 07088 | reverse complement strand
CCCCATCACTCCTCCACCCCTCTCCCCATCATCGGCCTCCTCCTCTACCGCAAGCACGTCATCACCCAACAGCCCTACATCCCCCAGCTGATTCGGGCGTTTGAACAGGCGGGTTTAGTGCCCGTGCCGATCTTCATCAACGGGGTAGAGGGGCACGTGGCGGTGCGGGACTGGATGACGACGGATGATGAACAGGCGCAGCGATCGCTCGGCCATGTCCAAACACCCTCCCTATCCGAAGAGGCCGTGCGGGTGGATGCGATCGTCTCCACCATTGGCTTTCCGCTGGTGGGGGGACCTGCCGGATCGATGGAGGCGGGCCGCCAAACAGAGGTCGCGGTGCGAATTTTGTCGGCCAAGAATGTGCCCTACCTCGTGTCGGCACCGCTGCTAATTCAAGACATTCATTCTTGGACGCGGCAGGGGGTGGGCGGCTTGCAGAGTGTGGTGCTGTACGCCCTACCGGAGTTGGATGGCGCGATCGACCCGGTGCCGCTGGGAGGACTGGTCGGCGAGGATATTTACCTGGTGCCAGAGCGGGTGAAGCGGCTGATTGGACGAGTCAAAAGCTGGGTATCGCTGCGGCAAAAACCGGTAGCGGAACGCAAACTGGCGATCGTTCTCTACGGCTTTCCGCCGGGGTACGGTGCGGTGGGCACCGCCGCGTTGTTAAACGTGCCCCAGTCATTGCTCAACCTGCTCCAAACCCTACGGGCAGCGGGATACACCGTGGGCGATTTGCCTGAAAATGGCGAAACCCTAGTAGAGTGGGTCAAAGACGCCGACGAAGCGGATCCCCGTTTGCCGAGAACCCCGGCTTCTCCGAGCAGCCGGGGTTCTGATGCCCCCTCAACCGTTCACGTGCGGCAGTTGGAGAAGTGGCTGGGCTATTTGCTCACCACCCGCGTTGAAAAGCAATGGGGCGAGTTGACCCGCACGGGCATCAAAACCTTTGACGACGACTTTCTGCTGGGCGGTGTCCAGTTAGGCCATGTGTGGATTGGGGTACAGCCGCCGTTAGGCCTTTCCGGTGACCCAATGCGCCTGATGTTTGAGCGCGACCTGACGCCCCATCCTCAGTACGCGGCCTTTTACCAGTGGCTGCAAAAGGATTTTGGGGCAGATGTGGTGCTGCACTTTGGCATGCACGGCACGGTGGAATGGCTGCCGGGGTCGCCCCTCGGCAATACGGGCTACTCCTGGCCGGATATTTTGCTGGGCAACCTGCCGCACCTCTATGTATACGCGGCCAACAATCCCTCCGAGTCGATCCTGGCGAAGCGGCGGGGGTATGGCGTCCTGATTTCCCACAATGTGCCCCCCTACGGACGGGCCGGGCTGTACAAAGACCTGGTGGCTCTAAGAGAGCTGATCGCAGAGTATCGCGAAGATCCTGACAAGAATGACCTGCTGCGGGAGGCGATCTGCAAAAAAATTACCGATACCGGGCTGGAAGCCGACTGCCCCTTTGCTGAGGCGCGCCAGCTCGGCATGGACTTTACTCTCGAAACGGCGCGCATGTTCAGCAAAGCGTCGCTGCTGAGCTATTTCGGTACCCTGTATGAGTATTTGCAGGTGTTGGAAAATCGCCTGTTTTCTTCAGGCTTGCACGTGCTGGGGCAGGTGCCAGATGCGGGTACCCGCTATAGCTACCTGGAAGCCTATTTTGGCGATGCGCTCAAGCCTGCGGTGCTGAAAGCCTTGAGCGAACTGGATATGACCGATCGCGATCGCGCCCAGTGGTCCCGCCTCGTCGATGACCTGATGCTGCATCACTATGGGGCTGAAGCAGATGCGCCCCTGCGGGCAACCGTCCGCCCCAAACTTGAGGAAGGGCTAGAGATTTGCGATCGCCTCTCCCAAACCACCGACGAACTGACTAATCTGGTTCGCGGGCTGAATGGTGAATACATTCCCCCCGCCCCCGGTGGCGATCTGTTGCGGGATGGTCCCGGTGTGCTGCCGACGGGGCGCAACATTCACGCGTTGGACCCCTACCGCATGCCGTCCCCCGCCGCCTATGAGCGGGGCCGCCGCATCGCCCACCAAATTCTGGCCCAGCACCAGGCAGAGCACGGCACCTATCCCGAAACGGTGGCGGTGATGCTGTGGGGGCTGGACACCATCAAGACCAAGGGAGAAGCGATCGGGACGCTGCTGGAACTGGTGGGCGCCGAGCCCATCAAAGAAGGGACTGGGCGCATCGTACGCTATGACCTGATGCCGCTGGCGCAGCTTGGGCATCCTCGCATTGACGTGCTGGGCAACCTTTCGGGTATCTTCCGCGACAGCTTTGTCAACATTCTGGAACTGCTGGACGATCTGTTTCGCCGCGTCGCGGTCGCCGACGAGCCGGAAGAGCAAAACTTCATTCGCAAGCATGTACTGGCGCTCCAGGCGCAGGGGGTCGAAAATCCGACGGCGCGGCTGTTCTCGAATCCCGCTGGGGATTATGGCTCGCTGGTGAACGATCGCGTTGTGGACGGCAACTGGGAATCAAACGAAGAGCTAGGTCAGACCTGGCGCGATCGCAATGCCTTCAGCTATGGTCGCGGCGATCAAGGCCAAGCCCGACCGGAAATCCTCGATAGCCTGCTCAACACCACAGGCCGCATCGTTCAACAAATCGACTCCGTAGAATATGGCCTCACCGACATTCAGGAGTATTACGCCAACACTGGAGCACTCAAACAGGCCGCCGAACAGCGCCAGGGGCACCGCGTGACCGCCAGCTTCGTCGAAAGCTTCTCCCAAGACACGACGCCCCGGAAACTGGAAGACCTGCTCCGCATGGAGTACCGCACGAAGCTGCTGAATCCTAAATGGGCCGAGGCGATGGCGGCCCAGGGATCAGGCGGGGCTTACGAAATTTCTCAGCGGATGACGGCGATGATTGGCTGGGCCGGGACGACGAATTTCCAAGACGATTGGGTCTACGATCAGGCCGCCGAAACCTATGCGTTCGATGCCGCCATGGCCGAGCAGCTCCGTCAAGCCAATCCCGAAGCCTTTCGCAATATCGTGGGACGGATGCTGGAAGCCCACGGGCGCGGCTACTGGTCGGCTGAGGATGAGGTGATCGATAAGCTGCAAACGCTCTATGACCAGGCCGATGAAGTATTGGAAGGTGTCGCTTTATAGCCGGGATCATCTTGCCCCGAGCAAGGATTCCGGCTTGGTTGTAGCAGCGGTAAAATTCTGGTCGTTAAGGCTAGAGTGGTTGCGGCGTGGGACAGCCACTTATAGCTATGATTATTAAAGAGGATAGCAACACCTAATAAGTATAGCAAAACCGTTCTACACAAATACTCGTCTCAGAATAGGGTTGAAAGTCGTCAGAAAGCCTTGTTGCACGTTTGTCCTGTCACCTTTAAGGGGTTCTAACATTAGCTAAAATCTCTTCTCTGATGTTATATCTACTTTAAGAATCGCAACACATCAATAACAAGTGTCAAAAATTAAGGAAAGTAATTTCTCATGGAGAATAGAACTTATTATGGAGAATATTCTCTATGGCACTGGATTGAACTGGTACTAAAACAGAATATAGTCCTTCCGCCATATCAACGTTACTTTGTATGGAATGAAAAAAAGGTAAATACTCTAATAAAGTCTTTCAAAGAAAAACAATTTGTTCCACCTGTTACGATTGGTGCATTTAAAATCGAAGATACAAATAAAAATTTGATACTTGATGGACAGCAAAGAATAACAAGCATATTGTTGGCCTATCTTGGTTTGTATCCTGATGAACAAACCTATAGAAGTACAATACAACGATTCGCCAATGATAATGACGAAGCAGAAGAAGCAGAAGAAGCGCGATTTGATAATATTCTCGAATGGAACGTAGAAGAGCTAACAAAAAAAGGTAGAAGGAAAGACGTAATACTCGAAAAAGTTGTAGATGGCAACTATAAATCTATAGACTTAGACATTGATGAAGAATTCCTCAAAAAAAATTTTTTAGGTTTCTCATATTTAGTTCCACAGGTGAAAGACGAAAACGAACAACAAAAATATTATTCATCTGTATTCAGAAATATAAATATACAAGGTGAACCTTTGCTTCCGCAACAAAGCAGAGCTTCTTTGTATTTTCTGGATCAAGATCTGGTTGATTTTTTCTCTCCTGAGTTTGGTAAAGAAATTAAAATAAAAGTAGGTAGTAGTGAGACTCAAGCTGACTTTGTCAGGTACTTATCCCTCTTGTCGCAGTACTATAAAAATAAAAGCGAAGCTGGAGTCGCAAGAGGCTACAAGGCAAAGATGGAAAAATTTTATGAAGAATATATCTATGCTTCAGTCAATGATGTAAGGACAGAAGCTTATGGCAAGTTCTCAGATGTTTTTCCAGGCAAGGAATATAGAGGCGAGTTTGAAAAGTTGAGAACTTCCTTGGATGAATTAGATATACCTAAAGAGTATACTTCTATTATTGATTTAGACACACATCTCTTTGGCTTAACCTATCAAATTCTTTTTGAGAAAAAAACAATTAATACCTCAAATAAGGATGATTTGAAACAGGAGCTAGATAGAATAACGCAAGAGTTCAAGGGTAACGATTCACATAGAAGGAGCCCAAATAATTTAGGAAACTTAAGGATGCGCATTAAACAATCAATATCTATTTATGAGAGATATAGAATCTAATGAGCCACAATAGTTTTATCCTGTCTCCGGTTGACCGGACTTTAGAAGATGCCATCTCTGCAAGTATGGGAATAGGTAGTGGAATAGAGACTTATCCTCTATGCGATTATATAATGCAGTCCGTTTTTCTGAAAATGACTGGATCACAAGAGCAGAAAATGAAATGCATTTGTTGGGAATTGGCAACTAACGATTATGAGTACAGATATGCTAGATATACTCAAAGTCCATTAGGTGAGTGTTCAAATTACAAAGACAAGAATAATATATATAAAGACCTTATACAACAAATAGAAAAGCATATTTCACATCCTTACAATACGAATGAAGCAACTAGAATAGATATGTTATGCAAAACAAAATCATCAATAGATCAAGTATTCTCAGATTCAAACTTATTGATATGGGCTCAAAAAAGCTTCTATGAATACTGCAATATATGGAGAGATGTTACGCATAAATACTTCGCAACTAATAGTACAAACTTATTTTCAGAGGTTTCCTGCTCTTATTCACTAAAGAAAATGTATGAAAATCACTTGTATAAATATAGGAATAGAATTGCTCATAATACACAGTCGTACCAACAAAATTTGCCAACTTTGAAAACGCTTGAAGATGACTATCATAGATATGAAAACTACTTTATTTATTTTGCTATATTGATATTGATTGATAACATTTTCACGCACATATATAGGGACTATTTGCAGACTCTTGAAGAGGCTTGACAGTATAGCCGGTGCCGGAGTGTTACCGCTTGCAGGTCTTTTTGCCGTGGCTTTTGAATTTACCCAGCGACGACGGACGCCTCAACTCTGTTTTGAAACTAGCCAAATAGTTGCCCCCAATCGGCACTAATCTCCAGATACCGCAAGGGTTCGCCATAATCGGGCAGATGATAGCTCAGGCGTTTCCAACCATACCTCTAAAGCGATGTCGTCCAAAATCATTCCATGGCTTGTATGTGAGCCTTAACGACCAAAAGTTTTCCATTGCTAAAACTAAGCTATTCCGAGATAGAAGTCCTGACGGAGTAAAGCTTAAGCAATCCCCAATCCCCAATCTAAAATCCAAAATGGGTACTAAAGGGGACGTAATTCGTCGATCACCTGCTGGGTGGTGGCGGCGATCGCGCGATCGCTCGCTTTGGGCAGCGCATAATAGGTGCCCTGGGCTTGCCGAGCCAGTTCTTTGGCCAATCCCTTAGAGCGGTAAGGGTTTTCGGTGTCGATGACCAGGAGCTGCATGCCGAGCGATCGCATCACTCCCGCAATCCGCAGCAGTTCAGTCTTGGGGTCAGCCTTTTCCCCGTTCCCGTTCCCAGCGACGCCTCCTAGCGATCGGGAGAGGGAAATGTTGGCGCGACCATCGGTGATCAGCACCACAATCACCTGACCAATATCTTTGCTACGCAGGGCGTTTTGTCCCGTGCGAATGGCCAGGGCGAGGCCGTGAGCCAGGGGCGACCCACCGCCACAGGGCAGGCGATCGAGGCGACGACGGGCCGCCGTGATGGAGCGGGTCGGGGGCAGCGCCACGTTGGCCTGTTCGCCCCCAAAGGTGATCAACGCGATCTGGTCACGGTGGCGATAGGCTTCCCCTAGCAGTTGCAGCGCAGCGCCTTTCGCCGCCTGCATCCGGTTCAGCGCCATTGACCCCGAGGCGTCCACCACGAAGATGATCAGAGCCCCCGCCTTCCGCGCCAGCCGTTTGACCCGCACGTCGTCAGATTCGATAATCAGGCGGCGACCGGGCTGGCGGCGATGCCGCGCCTTTTGATAGGGGGCTGCGGCTCGCAACGTGGCATCCACCGCAATGCGCTGGATCGGGCCTTTGGGAAACATCGGTTTCACGTAGCGTCCCCGCTCTTGGGAAAAGATCAGCCCGCGGCCTCCGGCTTTCCCTTTTTGACGGCGCGCTTTTTGGGCAAAAGCCAGGACGGTCGGATCGAGCACGACTCCCTCTGGCGTGAAGACAAACTCCTCAGGCAGGGAAGTGGTTTCGGGCTTGGGCGGCGCGGATTCCGGTTCGGCGGCGTCGGGATCAGGAGGCGTTTCATCGGGCAATGGCGGCGGTGGTGGTGGAGATTCAGCCGGGGGCTCGACCACTGTAGCTCGGGGGACGATGGCGAGTTCTACCCCACAGCGCAAATCCTCAGCGGTGACGCTTAGCCGTCCGTTGAGCGCAGCATGGGCCTTAGCAATGTGCGTGGCGAACAGCTCGCCCCGTTGCCCTTCCACCTGACCGCGAATGGCTTCTTGGACAAGATAGCCGATTTGCTCAGGGGTGATTTGCACCTGGGGCAACCATTCGCGAGCCAGCAAAATTTGCAGTTTCAGGTCTTCAACCTCGTCCGCATACTGGGCCAAAAAGGGCTGGGGCGCATCCATGTAGGTCAAGACCCGTTCCGCTGCGGTTACGCGATCGGCCAGGCTCAGAGGGGCATCGGCGGAGAGGGCGATCGCAAAGCGGTCCACCAGATGCTCTCGGAGTTCGCCTTCTTCAGGATTGTAGGTCGCGATGAATAGCGGCCGACAGGGATGCTCGATGCTAATGCCTTCGCGCTCGATGCGATTCGTGCCCTCAGCCAGGATGGTCAGCAGTAAATTCGAGATGTGTTCATCCAGCAGGTTGATATCGTCGACGTACAAAACGCCCCGGTGCGCTTCCGCCAGCAATCCCGGCTGAAAGACGGGTTCTCCCCGCTGAATTGAGCGGGTCACATCGACGGAGCCCAGCAACCGATCTTCGGTGACGCCCAGGGGGATCTGCACAAAGGGGGGCGGGATGATGCGAGTACCAAGGGCATCAAGGTCAGCCTCAGCAGGCATTTCGTTGTAGGGAGACGATTTGAGGACGGCGATCGGTGGCGACAAGGCATGGAGGGCGCGGGCCATGACAGATTTGGCGGTGCCACGACGTCCAGCAATGATGACACCGCCCAACTCCGGATCCACTGCCAGCAATAGCAGGGCAAGACGGATCGCCCCATGACCCACAATGGCAGGCAATGGAAAGGTCGAAACCGTCGGCAAGGATTGGTCTGGGGACATGGCACCACCCCTTTCCTTTATGCTGTCATATCCAGCATCAAAAAGAGCCGTTCCTGCCTATGTCCTACACACTTACACCGCCCCAAATCCCTTGCCCTGGGTACCGTAGCGTACTGTTCGGAAACTTACCGCATTGGTGTATGGGCTGTACAGCGTGTAAGTGGCCTTCCCAGGTTCTTTGCCGACACTGCCGACGCCGACAATCTGGCGATCGCGCACCGTCTGAGTCATTGTTTGCGCTGCGGCATCCAGCGTCGTCACGGTGGATGTCACCGCCCCTTCAGGAATTTTCAGGTGAAAGGTCTGCCCCGATCGCCCACAAAACAGCGTATTGGCATCTGCCCGCAGCAGTCGATCGCACAACTGAATCGCAGGTGTGCCCGGTGTGAGTTCATCGGCATAGCTGACGGTACTCCCGTGGATCAGTAAACAATCCAGCTCATGAAAGCCAAAGTGGAGCGATCGCAGCCAGCGCACCGACTCCCGCGATACCGATTCCCACAGTTGCTTAACCCCATCACCCCCGAATTGCGCCATCAGTTCAGGGGCATCTGGTAGACCACTCAGCCCATGCAGGCTAAAGCACTGCTCTTCCCACCAACCGATACAAACCTGAGGGTCGAGTTCTCCAGGGCGCGGTGATTGCAACCGCCGAATCACGGCCTCATTGTCCCCTTTCAGCCCAATCACATCTCCCAAAGCATAGAGTGCTGTGACTGGGCTACGCTGTTGTCGAATATCCTGCAACACGGCTTCATAGGCTGCTAAATTTCCCTCAATGCCACTTAGAATTGCCCACTGCACGCCTGAGTCTCCCAACAGTTCTTTATTGACAACAACTCACCGCTGACACACATGACTCGGATCGTCTGCCCGTTCAGCAAACTCCATGCCCCGTGCCAATCGCCAAGCAAAAATAGGAGGCAAGCCCTCTTCCAGAATTGCCATGCAGGTTTTGGCAACTTCGTAGGGGACTTCTCTGAGTTCCACCTGCGCTGTATCTGTGTCATAGAGAACATACGTGGCATTGGGGCGACCATGGCGAGGCTCGCCCACTGACCCGACGTTAACAATTTGCTTCACAGGCGTTTTGAACTGGGTTTCCAACGCATCTTTGCCCGGTCGCTGAACACTAACGGTTAAGGTTCCATCTCCCAGGTTCCGCACATAGGGAACATGGGTATGACCGCAGAACAAAACATCCGCATCTGTCGAAAGGACTCGTTCCAGTGCGGCAAAGCTATCCATGCTGGGCAGTAGGTATTCGTGCTGGCTATTTGGACTGCCATGCACAAAACAAAGATTATCCAGTCGCAACGTCATGGGCAGCGTTGCCAGATACTCCCGCACCTTTGGACGAATGACGGTGTTTGTCCACTCATGGGCCAGTCGTCCCCGCTTCTCCGCCAGTTGGGACGGATAACTGCATTCGCAGGCATTCAATCCCTCGACAATATCTTCATCCCAACAGCCCTGAACGGTCGGAATATCGAGGGAGCGAATCAGTTCAACGACGGCATTGGGATAGGGGCCATAGCCCACCAAATCCCCCAGACAGTAGATCTGGTCTGCCTTTTGAGCATCGATATCAGACAACACCGCATTCAACGCTTCGTAGTTGCCGTGAATGCAGGAAATGACGGCTAGTTTCATGCCAAGACACTCTCCTCTGGGTTGATTTCATCAGAAATTAGGGCTTTGTACTGTTCCTGGTAGTGGGCGATCGCGCCATCCGATAAACACCCATCCCGCACGGTTTGAGCAATGGTCTCCTGTTCCAGGTTCCAGCCCACAACCTCAATGCCACTGAAGCGATCAGGACGGCCCGACCGCCAATGTGGAAGGTTCAATTCGGTGTATTCGATGCCGGGTAATCCCTTTACAAAATCAACGTGAAAGGCGCGACCATCCGGCAGTTCAAAAATTCCTTTGACTCGATGCACATTACCGTAAGCACCGCCCGTCAGTTCAATCAACATCTCATCTAGACTTGGGGGGTCAAAAACCTGTCCGGTTAACGGTGCCCGCCAGAGCTGCGCCGCTTGCAGATCAAGCGTCGAGTGATTGCCACAGATCACCTCATCGGCCCAGAGCTGCCAACCCGCATCGCGATTCTCCTCAGCCACCAGCGCCACTCGGCGGTGGGGCCGAGCTTCCAATAGCGGCACGTCTGTCTCTAGCTGAAAACCCAGCTCAAAATAGATTGGCACCTCAGCCGCCAAGCGCTGTAGCAATTCCTTTTCGGGCCGGTGATGAAAAATTTCGACCTGGGGAAACCGCGCCGTCACGCGGGTGGCATCAATGGGCACCGTATCGGCTCCCAGCGCGATGTAAACCGCAGGCATCGGCATCTGAGCCAACTCCTGCAGAATCCAGGTGGTTTTGCCTGCGCCGCAGGGGCCAGCGACGACGGTAATCATAGGCTTGCAAGGCGGTAACGATAATCATTATCATATTGCTCACATCCTATTTGAGCAACCTCAGTCAACCGCTATGGCTCAATCGCAAACCGATATTGCCGTCATTGGGGCCGGACCGCAGGCCCTCACCCTGGTGACCCATGTATTACAAAAGAAGGCGAAACTGCGCGATCGCATCCAGGTATTTGACCCCAGTGGCACCTGGATGACCCAGTGGCAGCAGCAGTTTGCTGCCCAAGAAATTGCCGGATTGCGCTCCCCTGCCGTCCATCATCCTGACCCCGATGCCCATGCTTTGCGCACCTTTGCTGAGGGGCGCTACGACGAACTGCATCCCCCCTACGACCGTCCTGGCACGCGCCTGTTTCAAGCGTTTTGCGACACGGTGGTGCAGCGTTGGCAGGTGCGAAATTATGTGGTGCCAGCAGCAGTCACCCGGCTGGAGCCCCTGCAAAAAAGACCTGCCCGATTTCGGTTGACCTTATCTACAGAGGAGACCGTGCTGGCGCGGCGGGTCGTGCTAGCTGCCGGAGGTGGGCAGCCCTATCGGCCCGATTGGGTCAAGCAAATTAACGCTACCTATCCCCCAGAACGGTTATGCCATGCCAGCCAGATTCGGTTACCGGCCCTTAGTTCCCTCGCGGGTGAAACCGTACTCATCGTGGGCAGTGGCTTGACCAGCGGGCACCTGGCGGTCGGGGCTGTGAAGCGAGGGGCAAACGTGGTGATGATGGCGCGGCGAACGTTTCAGGAAAAGCTTTTCGATGCTGAGCCGGGGTGGCTGGGGCCAAAATACCTGAAAGGCTTTCACGCCGAACCGGATATGCAGGCCCGCTGGCAGATGGTGCAGCAAGCCCGCAACGGCGGCTCCCTTACTCCCGAGATGATGACTCAATTGCGACGACTCGAACGGCAGGGGCAGCTCACGGTTTATGAGCACTGCCAGGTGGCCAAAGCTGAGTGGAAAGGGGAGGCCTGGAAAGTCTGCTGCGACAACTACTCGGTACATGATTGCCTGGCTCACCAACCTATTCACCGCGTCTGGCTGGCGACAGGAACGACCCTGGATATCCAAACCCATCCCCTGTTAGCAGACGTCTGGAAACACTACCCCATCGCCACCGTTAACGGCTTGCCCATATTGGATGAACATCTGCGCTGGCCGGGGTGTGAACTCTTTTTGATGGGGCCGTGGGCGGCGCTGCGAGTCGGTCCCGTCGCACGGAATTTATTTGGCGGAAAGCTGGCCTCCGATCGCATCGTGCCCGCCCTGACGAAAGCCACCCTATCGTTTGCCTAATCATCTACCCACGCTGAACAAAGCCCATGCGCCATAATGAGCCCATACAACCCTTGATCCACTCGTGAGCAACTCTAAGCCCAAGGACGTTTGCCAAATTCGGTGCTTCAACACCGAGCTGGTAAACCACGTCCACAATACGCTGCCCAGCGAAGACACCCTGGAGACGGCACAGATTATCTTTGGCGCGTTAAGCGATCGCTCACGCCTAAAAATTCTGTACGCCCTCAGCCATGACCAGGAACTCTGCGTCTGCGATATTGCCACTCTACTAGAGGTGAAAGTCGCGACCGCTTCCCATCATCTGCGCAAGCTGCGGGACTTGAAGATTCTCAAATACCGCAACGATGGTAAGCTGGCCTACTATTCGCTGCGCGATCGGCGAGTATCCGAGATTCTTAACTATTCACTGAGACAGTTAGTGGATTAAGGATTACAAGGATTGGGCATGTCTCTAACGCCTTAACATAGGTGCGTTTGACCGACGCCTGCAGCAATTTGTCATGCATTGGCCCCAACGAGGCTAAATTCGACAAGAAAACAGTTTGCAATGACGGCAATGAATGTTACGAATCGTTCGCTGCCAGAGGAATCCTCGAAGTGCATGGGATTTCCGATGCTGAAAGTAGCTGGCTGAAGTTTCCCGCCATCCACAGCGATGTTTTTCGTATAAACATACAGCCGATTTGAGGAATCATGAATCGAATTCATCGAACCGGATAAACCGGGGATAGAATCCCATCCCCCGAGGCTTATTAGGGACCCCGTATCTTCAATAGGATGAAATTTTACGGCGAGATCATTAGCTGGATCGAATTCCCTCGCATGGTACGCCGGAAATGACCTGTGAGCGCAAAAGACGTCGTAGAGTTGGCGCTTCTTCACTTCAAATTCTGCGTGACCGGTGTCGGACGTCTTGGCCCGAAGATAGGTTCCGTTTGAAGCTACAAGCATTACATCAACGTTGACTACTGGCCTCCCAACTTGGTCATGCACTGAGATGGTCGTACGAACAGGGTCGCCGCCCGGACCCATCGTTCCAGATGGCCTTTTTGGGGCAGGCCAAAGAGCTATCCCAGAGAGCACGAGCTTTTCCTCAACCGCTGCAGCCAGTTCATCCGGGCCGATGGTGCGGAGGTCTAAGTAGCCAACCGTTTCGTTTAAACCAGGTACTTCAGTATCGTCGAAGCGAGTCGGCAAAATATATTCTGAACTTTCGGAGAATGCCCTGGTTTGAGCGGCACGACGCTCATGACGAGCCCATAACTTTTGCGCGTAGTGCTCGGAAATGAACATGACCGTGTACAAAGCCTTGCTCTTGTAAACGTCGCTCAAATGCTCGTACAGATCTTTGCCCCAAAGGTCGACCTGCTCGTACTTATCGTAAAAGACCTCGACGCCTGCACGGCGAAGATGGTTCGCTACCTGTTCGACGTAACCTCTATCTTCTCCTGCGAATGACAAGGCAACGTGGTACTTAACGCTCACAGGGTGTCTCCCGACGCATAAAAACTGATTAGAGAAAATCATTCCACCTAACGCGATAGGCTCTTAAACCCATCAAAATACCCATGCTGTAGGGACTTTAATGGAATTTGATCACATCTCAGGTTGGGTGTTTAGGCAGACTGTGACGCCCCTACAAATTGTAACTTCTGGCTCTGGAGGATTTACTCCGTGCTGCAACCATTTGATCGCTTCCCTAGAGCCAGGCACCAATCCTGAAGGGCTAATCTCCCTTCGCCGTAACCGAGCCTTGCTGGATTTCTGAAATCATTCAAATGAACGTCATAATGTTTTATCCTTATATTCAAACATTCGTTTGAGCGTTTGGATAAAAGCAATGGCCGATCACTGTTGTCAGCACAAGGCTGAAGCCCTGACTCAGCTCAAGAAGCGTCAGGCTCGGGTGCTTTGGGTGGTGATGGGGATTAACTTAGCGATGTTTGTCGTCGAGTTTGGAGCCGGTCTCCGAGCCGATTCCCTCTCGCTGACGGGAGATTCGCTGGATATGCTGGGAGACGCCTTGGTCTATGGCACTAGCCTCTATGTGATTCATCGCAGTACCAAAGCACAGGCTGGAGCAGCCCTGCTGAAGGGGGTGATTATGTTTGGCTTTGCGATCGCCGTCTTCGCCCGTGCCGTCTACCAATTTGTGGCCGGGGCGGCACCCACCGCAGAAATCATGGGCTTCGTGGGCTTCCTGGCACTGGTGGCCAACCTGATCTGCCTGCTGCTGCTCACCCGCCATCGCCAGGACAACTTGAACATGTCCTCCGTCTGGCTCTGCTCCCGCAATGACATTATTGCCAACACGTCAGTTTTGGCGGCGGCGGGGCTGGTGTTGCTTACCGAGTCCCCGATACCGGATTTGTTAGTGGGTCTACTGCTCACTGTCGTTTTTGCCCGTTCTGCCGGAACGGTGTTGTCGCAATCCTGGCGGGCGATCGCATGAGCGGCTATTTGGGTGATGAAGCGTGTACCGCCCCTTTCTGGAGCGCTGTAATCTTTTGGGGTGAGATCAGCGCTGTTGAAGGAAATAGAGACAGACAGCAGTGGCCTGAATCATGGCTCGCAGTGCTTACCGAGAAAAGTCAGCACAACCCCTGCTGCCTGTCCAGAATTTAGCTGTGACATGTACAGCCCGTATGGCCACAGCCAGAACCCTCGGTATGACCGTTCGCACAGGCGTTGCTGCAATAGTAATGACCCTCTTTTTCAACGGCCTTGCTAGTGTCCACAATGCACAGGCAAGAGTCACAGGCACATTTCATTTGAGTAACAGTCGTCATGGCAATCTCCTAAACCGATAGAATGGCACAAACACTTGAACATCCGTTCAGGTATCACCATAACACTTGAATGCTTGTTCAGGTATCAAGGCTACAAATTCTTTAGCTTTGGCCAGGTGGTTGAGCGATCGCTAGAGGTACTACTGCTGCTGTTGGATATCGGCTGATTGATGTCAGACTCTGAAGAAGCGATACAGGCGATCGGGGAGAATGCCCCGGTCAGTGAAATTCTGAGCGTTGAGAAGGCCCAGCGAATGGCTGAGTTTTTTGGTGTGCTCGGTGATCCCAATCGATGGCGCATTTTGTCTGCGCTCGCATCCCGAGAATTGCCCGTGGGCGAGTTGGCTGAGGCCGTCGAGATGAGTGAATCCGCAGTTTCCCATCAGTTACGAGTGCTGCGAACCATGCGGTTAGTCAGCTACCGCAAGCGGGGACGTAATGTTTACTACTGCTTGAAAGACAAGCATATTTTTAATCTTTATCAGGAAGCCTCAGAGCATTTAGATGAACCCGATGATGGCTAATTCATGACGACCCCTAGGCCGCCACTATGGCCCTAGGAACAAACAGTGTCACCCCCGGCATTGATGATGGTTGAAGCATCAAAATCGCGAGCGCTGAATGCGCCTTCTACCGTTAGCTCATCGCCGACCGACACACTTTGCTGAGTGTTATCGCCGCACACATCCCAGGCATCCACATTGACGGTGCGATCGCCTTTGCGTCCCATATAAGGAAGCTAGCGAGTGCGGCTCGTTCTAGAAAACTGGACAAGATAAGTCAGAACAAAGGGCTAGAACTCGAAATCGGTGGCTAGGGAATCTATCGAACTGTCAGACTGGTTCGTTCAGCTAGGAAGACACTAGCAGGTCAAAGTGAATTTTTTGATTGAGCTGATTGATCGTACGTTCTCTGGCGTAATCGGCGGCGGCGCGGGCCGCTTCAGCCAGCACAACAGCTACCGTAGGCAAATCAGGCTTAGACTTGGCCGAAATCAGGTATCCCAGCGATCGCAGGTAGTGGTCATCCAGATGAGTCGCCGCCAAGAGTCGCAGCATGACTGCATCACCCTGTTGGAAAGTGTCTAGGGCTTTGGAGCGGATATCTGTCGTCGGTTCACCCAAGACATCGAGGACGGTATCAACGGCCTTGAGAACCTGTTCGGGGAGGGGTTGGGACATGTCTAAACCTTTCTTTCCGGTAATGAGCAAGTGGCATCAAACTCAAGCTGGGGAGCATAGTTTGTTGCCCAATAGCGATCAAAATGCTGAGCCACAATACGGCTGACGACCTGAGACATCGGACCAAGGTCAACTAACTTGCAGGTTTTGAGCAGCACTAGATTAAAGCCACCCATAGAGAGCGTGTTGTAAAGTCGCTTGTTCTCTGCCCCCGTTGGCACAGGTGGCACAGTATCTAATGGAGTTGCGCCAAAGGCGGGTCGCCCAGCCAGATAAGGATGCAGATCGTCGTCTGAGCCATCCCGCAAAGTTTTATACCATTCGCTCACAGCCATCCCCCTGGCCTCACAGTCTTTGTAGGCACAGTCAACGTAATAGTCACGGTTGACCTTAAAGAATGCTTGGATGCATTGCTTAACCAGATCTTTAGACGACCAGTGCAGCCCAACACAGGCTTGGTCGTACCGTGAGCGGGTTTCCGCATCCATATAGATGTAGTTGATCCTTAAGTCGGGCATTGGGGACAGATAATCAGCACTCACCTCGCTAAGCACAAATTTAACTGACCCTAAACACAAAATAGCATCAATAGAACTATAAATACATTAAATAGAATTATCTGTGCTATATGTTGATTGGGGTTGTGGCGCTTCGGCGTTCAACCTGACCATTCTCTGGTGTTCTAAGCTGTGAGTAACCTCCATGCCCAAAGCCTTTCTCCCTGCTGCCCTGTCTTCCCCGAGCCTGCAAGTGACTTTGGAGCCTGCCACTGAACCGGGGCGCGAGATCATTCGCATCCTGGTTATCGGCCCTGCCTATGGAGTCGAACGCATTGTTCACGAACTCTTTCGCCTTGGCTTTGCCGAAGTGCGTGAATGGAGCAAACCTCAGCCCACGGGACGCGCCAATGAGGTCATGCGGGTGCTCACTCGCTATGTGCTAACCGAGTAGTGCTAGAAGACTCGTGATTGCTAGACACCAGGTCGTAGGAGATGAAGTTGATGAATAGTGTATTGCCCAAAGCTCAAATTAGCGTTCTAAAAACCATGGTGCAAGTCTGTACCCTCTACAACTGTCCTATCTACAGCGACTGAATCATCTATACCTGGGTGATCGTCCATCGGTATACTGCTCCACGGTCTGAAGCGACGTGCCTTGCTTATCTTACTAAAAACGAGAATATGGCCCCTGAAGCAGGAGCACCGCGCCTCCATCTCCCGGTGCCCTACACCCAGTGGGGCATTTGCCTTGAATATGGCCATTAATTTTTGACCACTAACACCTGAGTCACGGCTCCAGAACCGCCTAAGCAGTAGGCTTGTCGTTTCGCTCGTGCTCGTTGCCGTCGTGCGGCTCGTTTGAACGAACCATTTACCACTCCAAAGATGTCCAACAACGCCTAAACATCTATAAAAACTAGGGTTTTGGTGCCCTATTGAGATAAGGGGATCTCGGTTAATTGAGTTTTTTGAACAGCGACGTCTCATTTGAGCCCTTCACGAACAGCGACGCTGTTCGATAAACCTGAAAGAAACCCTATAACCAGGCTCTCTCACGTTTAGGGCTTATAGACTGCTGAGGTGCTCTGACAGCTAAAACCGATTAGTCACTGGT
>NZ_JADEWX010000359.1 GCF_015207395.1 Nodosilinea sp. LEGE 07088 | reverse complement strand
CCCCATCACCCCCGCTCCCCATTACCCATGCCCATTGAAGTACAAGAGGGCTATCTAGAGGTGCGCGAGGTTGCCACCCAGGCGATAGTGACCGTGATTGAGGTGCTCTCGCCAGCCAACAAGCGCCCTGGGCGCGGGCGAGAGGCCTATTTGCAAAAGCGCGACCTAGTCTTGGGTAGCCACACTCACTTGGTCGAAATTGACCTGCTGCGCAGTGGTGCCGCTATGCCCATGGCTGGGGCCGGAGCCGCAAGTGACTACCGCATTGTGGTCAGTCGGCAGGAGCGGCGACCTCATGCAGAGCTGTATCCCTTTAGGCTGCCAGACCCCATTCCCCCGTTTGCGGTGCCGCTAAAGCCAGGGAGCGAAGAGCCTGTGGTGCAACTTGACGCTCTTTTACAAACAGTGATTGATCGAGCGGGGCTATCGGTGGTGCTCGACTACCAGAGTGACCCGACCCCAGCGCTAACCCCTGACGCGCAGACTTGGTTAAAAGCGGTGTTAAAGCAGGCCGGGTATCGGTAGAGGGGCCAGACCCCAGGGTTTTTCAAAAACCCTGGGGTCTTCGACATTCATAGGGCGATACAGATATCCTCCCTAGTTACCCAGTTGCCTATAATTGCGGGGTCATTCTCGGTCATAGCGCTAATGGACTGGCCTGCGTATTTGTCTATTCACCTTCCCTGGCCCCAGGGTTTGCTGGCTCAAACTACAGCGGATGAACTGGAGCTGTTGAAAGCCCAGTACGCCAATCTAGAAAGCACCTTTCAGCGCTACGTGGATATGGTACAGCTCACCCTGGTCACCGCTGGGGGTATCGTTGGGGTGATTGCGATTTTGGGCACGGCGCTGTCGATCAAAAGCCTAAAGGACTACTACGACACCCTTAAAGGCATCGAAGGTAAGGTACGGGGTGAAGTGGATAGAACGATCGCCGTCGCGTTGCAGCGCGATCGCCGTCGCCTGGTGCAGCTAGAAGCCATGGTGGAGCGAGATCTGCTGCCCGAGCGGATTGCGATCGACTATGTGGTGCCCGCCAATGCGCCGCCGCGCCGTCCACGGGGGGTGAGCTTTTTGCTGGAGGTGTTGAAACGGCGGGGTTTTACCAATGTGGTGGTACGCTACGAGCCCCAACTGCGGTCACCAGAGACTGCCAGCCAGCGAGACTCCTTTGAGGCTGATATTGTGGTGCTCGATCTGCACCACGCCGGTATTGACCAGGATTTGGATACCGCCAATACGGTGATTGCAGCGGTGGGCGATCGTGTTGACAGCCAGCGATCGGTGGTGGTGGTCTACGGCACAGCTCAGTTCTATGCGGCGGTGCCCAAGCTCAACCAAGCCGACAAATATTGCGGCGCATCCAATGGCCCACTCACCTTCGTCGCCAGAATTTTGGAGGCGACCTACGTGGTGGATGCTTTAAGCACGTTTAGCGTTTGACCCCGGCGGCTCAGAAAATAGCGTGTAGCTCCTCTGGGGTCTGCCACGCTTCAGGGCGATTGCAGGCTTCAATGCGCTCTAGACAATGGTTGCAGAGGCCCACGATCAGTAAACTGTCTTCTGGAGTGAGAATTTGCTCTAGCTGCCAGCGCAGTCTCTCGCGCTCTCGCCCGTTCAGCCGCACCCGAATGATCGAATATTGCAGGGTTTCGCCATAGCCCTTCAGCAGCTTGTAAGCCTTGCGCCAGCGCTTAGGGTCGCGGATGTCG
Organism: Nodosilinea sp. LEGE 07088; assembly: GCF_015207395.1. Taxonomy (GTDB): domain Bacteria; phylum Cyanobacteriota; class Cyanobacteriia; order Phormidesmidales; family Phormidesmidaceae; genus Nodosilinea. The sequence goes on along the minus strand of NZ_JADEWX010000359.1, from coordinate 98 downwards.
TAGCAAATCAAGTAGTAGTGTTTGGCTTCAGCCATCGTTCAATTTTGGATTTTGGATTTTGGATTTTGGCTTGCTCTCCCCATCTCCTGTCTCTTATA
>NZ_JADEWX010000136.1 GCF_015207395.1 Nodosilinea sp. LEGE 07088 | reverse complement strand
GAGTGGGGGAGCGGGGGAGATTGAGAAGTTAGCTCTCCAGGTGCCTGCTACGCAGTGGGATGCTCTTCAACTCCTGCAATCCCTGGGCTTTCGGGTCAACCCCAATCGCCAGATCTGTCAGTCGGCGGCGGATGTGCAGGCCTACTACAACGAGTGGGCTACGAAGCGCGCCCAGCTCTCGTACCTGACCGATGGCGTAGTGGTCAAACTCAACGACTTTGTCCTCCAGCAGCAGCTGGGTTTCACCCAGAAGTTTCCCCGCTGGGCGGTGGCGCTGAAGTACCCGGCTGAAGAGGTGCCCACGGTGCTCGAAAATGTCAGCTTTCAGGTGGGTCGTACTGGGGCGGTGACCCCGGTGGCCGAGCTGCGTCCGGTGCAGTTGGCGGGTACCACCGTGGCCCGCGCTACGTTGCACAATGCCGATCGCCTGGCGGAACTCGATATTCATCGGGGCGACACCGTGATTGTGCGCAAGGCGGGGGAAATCATTCCTGAAGTGGTGCGGGTGCTGGCGGAACTGCGCCCCGAAGATGCGACTAACGTTACCATGCCGACCCGCTGTCCTGAATGCGATAGCCCTTTGGTCAAGCCCGAAGGCGAGGCGGTCACCCGCTGCATCAATAGCTCCTGCCCGGCGATCGTGCAGGGAGCGATCAGTCACTGGACCAGGCGCGATGCCCTCGATATTGAGGGACTGGGCGAGAAGTGGGTAAAGCAGCTGGTGGAGCAGGGGCTGGTGGAGTCTGTCGCCGATCTCTACAGCCTCACCGTGGAGAGTTTATTGCCGCTCGATCGCATGGGCCAGCAACTGGCCCAAAAGCTGGTAGATGCGATCGCCGCCTCTAAAGCCCGCCCCTGGGCCTCGGTGCTCTACGGCCTCGGTATTCGCCACGTGGGCACCGTCAATGCCAAGACTCTGGCCCAGCACTTCCTCACCGTGGAAGACTTATCCACCGCCAGCCCCGACGAAATTGCAACCGTCCACACCATCGGCCCTGAAATTGCTCAATCGGTGGCCCAGTGGTTTCAGGTGCCCGCCAACCAAACCCTGATCGCTCGCCTAGCTCAGGCGAAGCTACAGCTAGCCGCTACCCCAGAGGAGCAAGCCCAGGCCGCTGCCGCTGGCCCCCTGGCAGGCAAAACCCTGGTACTCACCGGCACCCTACCGACCCTGACGCGGCCCGAAGCCACTAAGCTCATTGAGGCGGCCGGGGGTAAAGTCACCAGCAGCGTTAGCAAAGCTACCGACTATCTAGTTGCAGGCGAAAAAGCCGGATCAAAGTTGACTAAAGCAGAGGGGCTGGGCGTCATCATTCTCAGCGAAGCCGAACTGCTGACACTCATAACCTGAGGTTTAGATTGACTAAAACACGACCGATCACGACTGAATCACTCAAGCGTTGAGCTTTCAAAATACAGCCATAAAACAGATGTATCTTATTCTTTGCTCACTCTTAATATAGCTATAGGGTAAGAGCTTGTAAGCTTTAAATATGCTCTACAGAAAATACAAAACGATAGCGCTGGCCCGTTCGCTCACGACAGCCCTGTAGCCAGCCTCGAGGCTGGGGCAATGAGCTAGCCTAGGCTACTGACGATTTGTAAACAACGCCCTACCCTCGGTGGCGACAGTGATGACTGATATCTGCTGCTACCTGGGCCAAGCAACCTAGCCCAGTCTGGCTAAAAAGTAGCCTTATCTACCCCAAAAATAGCCTAAACCATAGCTCAGCATACCGTTTGGAATCATGCTAAATGGCCGAAAAATCGATTTTCGACTCAATGACAACGCCTGACCAGGAAGCTTTCATACCCCACGTTCTCTTGTCAAAATCGAGTCTAGGCAATGGGTCAATCGATGATCTGGTCATCGATGCTCTGCGGGCCATTCGTCTATACCTGAATATGGAAGTCGCGTTTGTCTCTGAATTTGCCGATGGTCGCCGGCGATTTCGCTACATTGACTCAGATTTGGCAACGGTGTCGATCGCCGTAGGGGACTCAGACCCGCTTGAGCAGAGCTACTGCCAACGTATTGTCGATGGTCGATTTCCCCAAATCATTCAAGATGCGTCAGCCCTGCCCGATGCCCTGGCGTTACCAATCACGACCGCGTTACCGGTGGGCGCTCATATCAGCGTTCCGCTCCGCCTCGGCAATGGCCAGACCTACGGCACCTTTTGCTGCGTCAGCACCCGACCCGACTTTACCTTGAGCGATCGCGACCTGACCCTGATGCGCCTGTTTGCCGACTTTACCGCCCGGCAGATTAGCCGCCAGTTTGACGCCGACCAAACTCGCCGAGAGATGGTTCAGCAAATTGCATCGGTGCTAGAGGCCGCTGCGTTTACCCTGGTTTACCAGCCCATTGTCAATCTCGTAGACCGCAAAATCATTGGTTTCGAAGCGCTGACCCGGTTTTGGCCACGGCCCCTGCGCAGCCCCGATATCTGGTTTGCTGAGGCCGCTAAGGTAGGCCTCAGCGCAGAATTAGAGATGGCGGCGATCGCCAAAGCGCTGGATTGCCTCGACCATGTTCCTGAGGATATCTACCTGTCGATCAATGTTTCCCCCGAGAACGTTCTTAACGGGGCGGTTGACCAGGCCCTTCAGGGGGTGCCCCGCCACCGCATTGTGCTAGAGGTAACGGAGCATGTCGCCATTCCCGACTATGCGCAGTTTGGCGAACAGCTTACGGCGCTGCGCTGCGATCGCGGGCAGCCATCTCCAAGCTCAAGGACAGACAGGCCGGGGGTAGCCAGCGCCCATTCAGGCCTTCGCCTAGCCATAGACGACGCCGGGTCTGGCTACGCCAGTTTTCTCCACATCCTCCAGCTCAATCCAGACATTATCAAGCTCGATATCAGCCTCATCCGCGATCTCGATACCGACCCCACCCGCCGGGCGTTAACCGCCGCCCTGGTTGGGTTTGCCCAAGAAACCGATAGTCACATCGTGGCCGAGGGGGTAGAAACCCTGGCCGAGCTCAGGGCGCTGGAGCAGCTGCATGTCCACATTGCCCAGGGCCACCTGCTGGGTCGGCCGCTACCCCTGAACGAACTTGCGGCGCTGTTTTAACCAGGCAAATTCGCTCAGGGGTCGTGAAACCGATAGCAGAAAAAGTTATCCTGGCACTGGGCTGTTATACGAAATCCGATTTGGGAAACCCCGATTCATAATCAGGAACCTCGTAGGGGCATAGCATGCTATGCCCCTACGAACCGGGGGTATTCAGGCAGGATTTGGTATCAGACGGATGAACGGGATAGAGATAATTGACCCCAGATCCAAAAACGGTTCCACCCTAGGCCGATGCCGGGTGGCTAGGTGAGGTTGGCCCAGGCCCATCTTATTTAGATGCCGGGTCGGGTGGGCCAGAGAACGATACTCCCAGCCCCTCTTCGAGGGGGCAAAGGGAGCCAGAAAAGACTGTCGAAGCCCTAGCCGAGGGCTAGGCAGGCTTGCGCGATCGCCCATTCTTCCTGGGTGTGGATCACCAGCACCCTCACTGCCGAGTCCGCTGCTGCAATATCCTGGTCATCCTTGGTGCGACCCAGGTCATCCCTTAACCGCAGCCCCAGAAATTCAAAGCCTGCGCAAGCTCGCTGCCACACCAGGGAGCTGTTTTCGCCAATGCCACCAGTAAACACCACGGCATCCAGGCCGCCCAGACTGGCCATCATTGCTCCCATTTCCCGGCGTAGGCGGTGAATAAAAACATCCACCGCTAGCTTGGCCTGAGCATTCCCCTGATCCATCGCCTCAATCACCGATCGCATATCGTTCGACAGGCCCGACATGCCCTTCAGGCCCGATTCTTTATTCAGCAGCGTATCGAGCTGGTCGGCGCTATAGCCCCCCTGGCGGATCAGGTAAATGAGAATGCCGGGGTCTAAGCTGCCCGAACGGCTGCCCATCATCAGCCCGTCCAGGGGCGTAAACCCCATGGTGGTATCGACGCTGATGCCTCCTTTCACGGCGGCCAGGGAGCAGCCGTTGCCCAGGTGACAGGTCAGCAGCTTCAGGTCGGCAATGTTTTGCCCCACCATATCTGCCGCCCGCTGAGCCACGTACTGGTGGCTAATGCCGTGGAACCCATAGCGGCGAATGCCCTGCTCAACCCAGTCGTAGGGGCCAGGGTAGGTCGATGCGGCCTCGGGCATGCGGGCGTGGAAGGCGGTGTCGAACATCGCCACCTGGGGGGTATCGCCCAAGATACGTTCCATAGCCTCAATGCCCTGCAAGTTAGCGGGGTTGTGGGCCGGGGCCAGGGGAATCAGTCGCTGAATCGTGGCTTTTACTGCCTCCGTGACCCGCACGCTATCGACGTAGTCGCGCCCCCCGTGCACCACCCGATGGCCCACCGCATCGATTTCCGCCAGGCTGCCCAGCACCTGGGTTGGCCCCTCCACTAGGGTATTCACCATCGCCTCAATGCCTGCTGCCTTGTCGGTGATGGGCAGCACCTGCTGTACCGACTCCCCGCCGCCGCTGGCCGATAGCTCTACGCTACCCGCCTGGTGAGTCCAGTCGAGGGCAGCGCGCCATAGGGGGTTAGGGGCGTCAGAGTTGTCTTTAGCAAGGTCAAACAGACAGCTCTTGTGGCTGCTCGACCCGGCATTGAGTACCAGAATTTTCATGGGGTATCGCGAAACTCGGCAATCATTTCCTGGGTGTGGAACATGGTGTCGGCGATGGATACGGCATTGTTGAGCACGTGGTAGAACTCAATTTTGCGGCTCAGGTCTTGCAGCTCTTTGTGCAGGCGAATTTCGTCTTTGCCCTCCGTCGCTTCCAGCTGGCCCAGTAGGTCACCCCGGGCAATCTGGTAATACGACTGCATATCGCGACAAAACGAGTGCAGCTCCGTAACGGTCTTGATCGGGTTGTAGCCCTGGATGCCGAAAACAGGTTTTTTGTTGTCCATGATGGCCGGTAAATTTCCACTAGCGAAAGAATCGCCCTGATTTTAAGGGGAAATTCTAAATTTGAGAGCTACGCTGAATACCCTCTGAAAATCACTTTGCGATCTCAGCCCTAGGTTCCCGGCCTTGAGTCCAGCTCCTCGGGCAAGTGGGAGCGATCGCCGTGCTTGGCCAGCCTCGGGCCATGGTCGCCGAAGCGCACCAGGCTGACCGAGGCGACGGGCAGCTCGATGCGATCGCGGTACCGACCGCTATCGATACCCAACAGATTACAGAGAAGCAGGCGAATTGTAGTTTTGTGAGACACAATTAGCACGTTGCCGGAGCTGTGGTTGGCCTCAATTTCAGCGATTACCAGGGCGGCGCGGCTGGCCACCTGCACCCCGGTTTCGCCTCCGGTGGGCGGGTTCCAGGCGGGTTCGGTGAGCCAGCGAACGTAGTCTCCGCTGTAGCGGGTCTCTACCTCGTCGTGGGTCAACCCCTCCCACTCCCCAAAGAACATTTCCTTCAGCCCGTCGCGCTGCGCCATGGTCTGGCCCGTGGCCTGACAAAAAGGGGTGGCTGTTTCCACCGTGCGCCGCAGCGGGCTGGCATAGACGGCCTGCCAGGGCAGGCGTTGGTATTTGTCGGCAAAGGCCTGGGCCATGGCGGTACCCGAGGCGGTCAGCCCTGGGTTAGAAAAACCGCAGTAGGTGCCAGTCTGGCTCGATTCGGTTTCGCCGTGGCGGAGGAAATAGAGGTTAAGCGGCATGACGGATTAAAGGCGAGAAAACAGGTGTAGGGCAGTCTTGGCAGGCGCTACTTATCTATCGTCGGGTGCTACTCGATCGTTGGCATCCTCCCTAGGTACCCGGTCTCGATTCCAGTTCTGCGGGCAGGTGAGAGCGATCGCCGTGCTTCACCAGCATGGGGCCGTTGTTATCAAACCGCACCATACTGACCGAGGCGACGGGGAAACTGATGCGATTGCGGTACCGCCCCACATCCATCCCCATCAGGCTGCACAAAATAATTCGAATGGTGGCCTTGTGAGACACCACCAGCACATTGGCATCGGTGAAGTTGTCTTCGATTTCAGCCATCACCAGGGAGGCCCGACTGGCGATCTGCACCGAGCTTTCGCCCCCGGTGGGCGGGTTCCAGGCGGGTTCAGTGAGCCAGTACAGGTAGTCGTCGCTAAAGTGCTCTCGCACATACTCGGCGGTGAGCCCCTCCCAGGCTCCATAGTTGGTTTCCTTCAGCCCGTTGCGCAGTTGTACATTCACCCCCACCGCCTGGGCCAGGGGCATGGCCGTCGCGATCGTGCGCTTCATCGGGCTGGAGAAGATCGCTTGCCAGGGCATCTGGCGATACTTGGCCGCAAAAGCCTCGGCCATGGCCACGCCTTCTGGGGTCAGCTCGGGGTCAAGCTCGCCACAGAAACTGCCGCTTTTGCTGTATTCGGTTTCGCCGTGGCGCAGGAGGTAGAGATTGAGGGCCATAGGGGTAGTTAGATGAAGGTACCGTGATAGTTAATTGAAATTAACTATCACGGTACCTTTAATCCTGCCTGGGTCTGGTCATACTCCATCATCTCCACCGGCACGGGGGTGACTTTCCAGATGTCGGTGCAGTAGTCGTTAATGGAGCGATCGCTCGAAAACTTGCCCATGCGTACGGCGTTGAGAATCGACATGCGCGACCAGTGTTCCTGGTCTTTGTAAGCAACACTGACCTGGTCTTGGGCGTCAATATAGGCCTGGTAGTCGGCCAGCAGCAGGTAGGGGTCGCTATAGAGCAGGTTGTTGGTAATGTCTTGGAACAGCTCACCATTGCCCTGGGCAAAGAAGCCGCAGTTGACCAGGTCGATCACGTCCTTTAGCTGAGGGTTGCTGTTGTAGTAATCTCGCGGGTTGTAGCCGCTGGCCTTGAGGGCCGTCACCTCGGCGGCGGTCAGGCCAAAGAGGAAAAAGTTTTCGTCACCCGCCAGCTCGCGGATTTCGACGTTGGCCCCGTCGAGGGTGCCGATGGTGAGCGCCCCGCTCATGGAAAATTTCATGTTGCCGGTACCCGAGGCTTCTTTACCGGCGGTGGAAATTTGCTCTGAGAGATCGGCGGCGGGGTACACTCGCTGGCCAAAGGTGACGTTGTAGTCGGGCAGGAAAACGACCTTGAGGCGATCGCCCACCGCCGGGTCATGATTGATCACATCGCCGACGGCGGTGATGAACTTAATCATCAGCTTGGCCATGTGGTAGCCAGGGGCCGCCTTGCCGCCAAAGATAAACGTGCGCGGGGTGATATCCAAACTGGGGTTTTGCCGCAGCCGTTCGTAGAGGGTGATGATGTGCAGCACGTTGAGGTGCTGACGCTTGTACTCGTGAATGCGCTTGACCTGCACGTCAAACAGCGAGTCGGGGTTGACGGTAATGCCCGTGCGGCTGCGGATATAGGTGGCCAGGTCTTGCTTAATGTCGTGCTTGATCTGCCGCCAGTGAGCGCGAAAGCTAGGGTCGTCGGCAAAGCCTTCGAGCTGCTGGAGTTCGTCGAGGTTATGGAGCCAGCCGTCGCCAATTTTTTCATGGTAGAGGGCGGCCAGACGGGGGTTGCTCAGGGCAATCCAGCGGCGGGGGGTAACCCCGTTGGTGACGTTACGAATTTTGCCGGGAAACAGCTGGTGAAAGTCCTTAAGGGTGGTCTGCTTGAGCAGCTCACTGTGCAGGGCGGCGACCCCGTTGATGGCGGAGCTGCCCAGGCTGGCCAGGTTGGCCATGCGCACGTAGCGCTCTCCAGACTCATCGATGAGCGACAGGCTGGCCAACTTAGCCGGGTCATTCATGGTCTGCACCCGCACCTGGTCCATAAACCGCTGGTTAATTTCAAAAATAATCTCCAAATGGCGGGGCAGCAGGCCACCAAATAGGGAAATTGGCCACTTTTCCAAGGCTTCGGGCAGCAGCGTATGGTTGGTGTAGGCAAAGGTGTTTTGGGTCACCTTCCAGGCTACCTCCCAGCCCATGCCGTGCTCGTCGATTAACAGACGCATGAGCTCGGCGACGCCCACGGCGGGGTGGGTGTCGTTGAGCTGGGCGGCAAACTTTTCGTGGAAGCTGTCGAGCTTGCGGCCCGAGGCCAGGTGAATGCGAATCATATCCTGCAGGGCGCAGGAGACAAAAAAGAACTGCTGCTCCAGACGCAGCTGCTTGCCCTCGAACAGCTCGTCGTTGGGGTAGAGCACCTTGGAGATATTCTCGGAGGTGACTTTGCCATCGACCGCGCCGTAGTAGTCGCCAGTGTTAAACGACTGGAAATCAAAGGATTCCACCGCCTCAGCCTTCCACAGGCGCAGGGTGTTGACGGTGTTGACCTTGTAGCCCGGAATCGGCGTGTCGTAGGGGATGCCCTTGATCTGCTTGGCCGGAATCCAGCGCTTGCGGTAGCGGCCATCGGAGTCGGTGTAGCCCTCGCTATAGCCGCCAAAGCCCACGGTGACGCTGGCCTCGGGGTGGGGAATTTCCCAGGGGTTGCCGTACTGCAGCCACTTGTCGGTAATTTCGACCTGCCAGCCGTCGCGAATTTCCTGGTCAAAGATACCGAACTCGTAGCGAATGCCGTAGCCAATGGCAGGAATTTCTAGACTGGCGAGGGATTCCATATAGCAGGCGGCGAGGCGACCCAGGCCACCGTTGCCCAGGCCGGGTTCTTCTTCCTGGGCGATTAGCTCGTCAAAATCGAGCCCCGATTCGGCAATCGCTTGCTTGACCGGCTCGGTGATGCCCAAATTGAGCAGGTTGCGACCCAGGTGCGGCCCCAGCAAAAACTCCGCCGACAGGTAGGTGACCACCCGCACCTCGGGTTTGAGGTAGGTGCGGGTGGAGCCCAGCCAGCGCTGCATCATGCGATCGCGCACTGTATAGGCCAGGGCCAGGTAAAAGTCGTTGGTGCTGGCCACCTCGGACCACTTGCCCTGGATATAGAACAGATTGTCGGCCAGTGCCCGGCGCAGGGTATCGACGCTCAGGCCAGTGCGATCGTCTTCGATATCTACCGTGGGGCAATTAGGGGGGATTGTCATAGGGTCCTCCTGAACAGGGGCAGACTGTGCGGGCGTGCTAATCTGCGATGCCTTTTTTCGCCACTGTAAAGGAAATAGGTTATGAATGGGTTCAGCCCCGGAAAGGTTTAAGGTTCAGAGTTATGGGGAGCTAGAGGGATTAGAGCGATTGCTATAGACCAATCGACAATCTGACCGATAGGCGGGATTACAGGGTGCCGTGGGTTGTTAGGTTTGCTGTGGGCCTGGTGCAGGTCTCGTGTTGTCTTTCTGATTGCTGATGAAAACTCGTTTTTTCTTACTGAGTATGGCTTTGGTAATGGCGGGTTGTGCGGGGCAAATCACTGCCGCAGATGAGCCGTCTTCTACTAATGTCGAGTCTGCCCAAGCCCAATGCCAACGGTTTGAAGCTGCCCTAACTGGCTTCAACGAGCGTTTCACAACCAAGGAAAATGATCGCGACAGTCAGCAGGAGCTGGTGGAAAATCTGGTTGCAGTTTTGAATAGGGAAATTCAGCAGTTAGAGGAACAGAGCTTTGCAGATACTACCCTCCAGGCGCTCTATCAGCAGGCTCTGGGTAGCATCATGGTCACTCGTGACTCTATGGTTGACTATCTGGAAGCGACTGAGCGAGGCGATCAGGCGGCAGCAGAGACAGCCCTTGGCAATGCGCAAGGGCTGGCTTACGGAACAGATGGAATATATGGATGGATTGAGCCATTTGCTCACTATTGCGGATACGAGACAGAACCGAATATTCACCAAAACTAAACTCCGGTTTTGCAAGAAGCCAGGCCAAGGGAATCGCTCGAAGCAGAGTCCCAATGGCACTGACAAGTGCCTTTGGCAACCGCAACATCAAATGAGTCATGGGCACAATGGCTGAGCTCCCTCGCTGGACAAAATCCCATTGTTAAGGGGGCCTAGTTGGCAGTTGTCGGGAGCACAGCGTTAATTCGGGGTTCAAGCTCAGACTCGGGATCGCTCATACTAGATGGTAGATCCTTCCCACCCCTAATCCCAACCCTAACCCCTCCCAGGCGGGGAAGGCTAGCCTGATTCTAAACGAGGGCGGCTTAACCCGAATTCAGGTTAAATAGGTAATTGCTAGAGTGATTGCCCTGTAAGCCTTATAGCGTCGTTGCTAAAACTGTCCGGACTGTTGCCTTCTAGAGTGAGGAGGATAGGCAGTATGGCAGACTTAAATAACCTAAACACAGAGTGGGGCGATCGCCCCACTCTGTGTACCAACTAACCTAAACGACTAGAGCTGATTAGCCCAACAGCGCCTTGGCTTTGCTCACCACATTGTCGACGGTGAAGCCAAACTTCTCCATCACCAGGCCACCGGGGGCGGAGGCGCCAAAGCGATCAACGCTGACGACATCGCCTTCGGCACCGACATAGCGACACCAGCCCATGGCAATACCAGCTTCCACGGCCAGACGCTTGGTCACAGCCTTAGGCAGCACCGACTCCTGGTAGGCGGCATCCTGGGCATCAAACAGTTCCCAGGAGGGCATTGAAACCACCCGCACCTGGGTACCTGCGGCCCGCAGTTCCTCAGCAGCCTTGACGCACAGACTGACCTCACTGCCGGTACCGATCATAATCAAGTCGGGGGTGCCGTCGCAGTCGTCGACGGTGTAGGCCCCCCTAGCCACGCCTTCAATAGAAGACCCGGGCAAGTTGGGCAGTCCCTGGCGACTAAAAGCCATCAGCGTCGGTGTCTTGCGGTGCTCTACGGCTACCTTGTAGGCACCAGACGTTTCGGTGCCGTCAGCCGGACGAATGACGATCAGATTGGGGATGGCCCGCAGGGAGGCAATGGTTTCCACCGGTTGGTGGGTGGGGCCATCTTCGCCCAGACCAATGGAGTCGTGGGTCATCACATAGATCACCCCCGCCTGGGAGAGAGCCGACAGGCGAATCGCCGCCCGCATGTAGTCGGCAAAGACCAGGAAGGTAGCGCAGTAGGGAATCAGCCCCGAGTTGTGCAGGGCGATACCGTTACAGATGGCCCCCATGCCGTGCTCGCGGACGCCAAAGCGCAGGTTGCGGTTTTCGTAGGCCCCCTTCTGGAAGCTGCCCGAGATCTTCAGCTCGGTCAGGTTCGAGTGGGTGAGGTCAGCAGATCCACCGATCAGCTCAGGGATAGCCGGAGCCACGGCATTGAGGGTGATTTCGGAGTTTTTGCGGGTAGCCAGGGCCTTGTCTGCGGGAGTGTAGGTAGGCAGTGCATCGGCCCAGCCTTCGGGCAGCTTACCGGCCAGCATGCGCTCAAACTCAGCGGCCTCGGCAGCGTACTTAGTGCGGTAGGTGGCCAGGGTCTCTTCCCACTCAGCCTGGAGGCTAGCGCCGCGCTCTACCGCCTTACGCATATGGCTAAGGGCATCGGCGGGAGTTTCAAAGTCGCCGTAGCCCCAGCCTAGGTTCTCGCGGGTGAGCTTGATCTCGTCACCGCCCAGGGCCGCCCCGTGGATGCCAGCAGTATTTTGCCGGTTGGGTGAGCCATAGCCGATGGTGGTGGTGACCTTAATCAGGGAGGGCTTGTCGGTGACGGCCTTGGCGGTTTCAATGGCTTTGGCGATCGCATCCAAATCCGTATTACCGTTCTCGACGTGCTGTACGTGCCAGCCGTAGGCCTCAAACCGCTTACCTACATCCTCAGTAAAGGAAATGTCGGTAGACCCGTCGATGGAGATGTGGTTGTCGTCGTAGAGGGCAATCAGCTTGCCCAACCCCAGGTGACCGCCCAGGGAGCAGGCTTCCCCAGAGACCCCTTCCATATTGCAGCCGTCGCCTAAAATCGCATAGGTGTAATGGTCGACCAGGGTGCAGTCGGGTTTGTTGAACTTAGCGGCCAGGTGGGCTTCAGCCATGGCCAGACCGACCGCATTGGCGATGCCTTGGCCTAGCGGGCCGGTGGTGACTTCCACGCCCGGAGTTTCAAAATTTTCGGGGTGGCCGGGGGTGCGTGCATCCCACTGGCGAAACTGCTTGAGGTCGTCTAGGGTGACGCTGTCGTAGCCGGTGAGATATAGCAGGGCGTATTGCAACATGCAGCCGTGGCCCGCCGACAGCACAAAGCGATCGCGGTTAAACCACTGGGGGTTCTTGGGGTTAAACCGCATGAACTTGTCCCACAGCACGTAGGCCATGGGAGCCGCCCCCATGGGTAGACCAGGGTGGCCCGATTTGGCCTTTTCCACGGCATCAATCGCTAAGAAGCGAATGGAATTAATACAGAGCTCTTCCAGGGATTGGGTTGCAACAGCCATAGGTTCAACAGCTTAACGACGGTTTTTCGGAGCAGCAGCACAGGGATAGCCCGGAGGCTAATTCAGTCAACGGTCTCGTTTATGTAAGACCATGCCTTGCCTTTCAGCAGACCCCGCAACCAGACGAATGTCAATACCTCCAAGGTTGCGAGGCAAAAAGATTGGGTGCCTCAGGGCACGTTTTTGGGGCACGTATAAGTCATTATACCTATCAACCTGTAGCTCTAGCTACGGTATTTTCTAAACACCAGCGTTACGTTGTGGCCCCCAAAGCCAAAGGAGTTAGAAATCGCTACCTCAATGGGCATGGGGCGACTCTGGTTGGGAACATAGTCGAGATCGCAGTCGGGGTCAGGCTCGGTATGGTTGATCGTAGGGGGAGCAATATCGTTGGCAATGGCCAAGCAGGTGGCCACGCCCTCAATGCCCCCTGAGCCCCCCAGCAGGTGCCCAGTCATGGACTTGGTCGAACTCACGGCGACTCTGTAGGCGTCTTCTCCCAATGCCGTTTTAATTGCCTGGGTTTCGGTGGGGTCGTTGGCAGGGGTGCTGGTGCCGTGGGCATTGACGTAGCTGACATCGGCAGGCGATACCCTGGCATCTTTAAGGGCCATTTGAATGCAGCGGGCGGCACCCTTGCCACCGGGTACCGGCGCGGTCATGTGGTAAGCATCGCAGGTCATACCATAGCCGATAATCTCGCCATAGATGGTGGCTCCGCGGCTGAGGGCATGCTGTAGCTCTTCGAGAATGAGAATGCCGCAGCCTTCACCAATCACAAAACCATCGCGGCTTTTGTCAAAGGGGCGGCTGGCGGTAGCAGGGTCATCGTTGCGGGTAGACAGGGCCCGGGCAGAGGCAAAGCCCGCCACCCCCAGGGGCGTTACCGCCGCTTCAGTGCCGCCGCAGATCATGGCCTGGGCATAGCCGTTTTGAATTAGCCGAAAGGCATCGCCAATGGCGTTAGACCCAGCGGCACAGGCGGTTACCGCACAGGTACTGGGCCCCTTTGCGCCGGTATGAATAGCAGTCAGCCCCGCCGCCATATTGGCAATCATCATCGGGATCATGAAGGGGCTGCAACGGCTAGGCCCACGAGTGAGGTAGATTTCCTGCTGGTCTTCGAGTACCTTGAGCCCGCCAATGCCGGAGCCAATACAGGTGCCAATTTGCTCGGCATTGAGATCGGTAATGGTGAGTCCAGAATGGGCCAACGCCCGCTTACTGGCAATTACCGCAAACTGAGCAAACCGATCCATGCGCTTGACCTCTTTCTTGTCGAGAAAGTCGCCTGGGTCAAACCCCTTGACTTCTGCTGCAATCTGCGCCGCGTGTTGGGATGGGTCAAAGTGAGTAATGCGAGCAGTGCCGCTTCGCCCCGCCACCAGCCCCGCCCAGTATGCTTCCAGAGTATTGCCGATGGGGGTAATGGCATCCATGCCGGTTACTACAACACGCTTTGAGTCAGAGTTTGCCATGGCAATATTTCAGAAAAACCGAATCTAGGTCGAGATTATTGAGGAATAGAACACTATCAGTCACCCATCAAGGCTGGCCGTGGTAGCGGTAGGGACGAGGTCTAGACGGTAGCTTCGCCCCTATTCGGTAGTAGATAATCTACATGGAATCTACTGGCCCACTGGGCTGGCCTAGGCAGGCGCTTTGTCTTTGATGAAGTTGACGGCGTCTTGCACTGTGGCAATGCCTTCAGCCGCTTCATCGGGAATTTCAATGCCAAATTCTTCTTCAAGAGCCATAACTAACTCTACGGTGTCTAGCGAATCGGCACCTAGGTCATTGGCAAAGCTGGCTTCGGGTTTAACGTCGCCTTCTTCAACTCCCAGCTGATCGCTGACAATTTTTTTGACCTTTTCAAAAACCTCTGTGCTCATGGTTTTCCCACGCCTCGTTTAAGTAGTAATCGACAACACAAAACCTTATCATCCCGCGACCCCATCGAGACTAACTCCGATGTCAAGCCCCAGCATAAGGCCGCTCAGTTTTGAGCATTGCTCCAGTGTATCGGAAAAGGAACCCTCACCAAAACTCGGTGGCCCGGTAGCCCAACTGCTCTAGCATGGCGCGCAGCAGGGGCAGGCTCAAGCCAATGACGTTGCTGTGACAGCCTTCAATTTTCTCAATCATCAGCGCCCCTTTGCCGTCGCTGCAAAACGCTCCGGCGCAGGCCAGGGGCTCTCCCGTATCGACGTAGGCGGCAATGGTGGCGTCGTCAATATCACCAAAGTAAACGTAGGTGACGGCGCTGCGAACCAAGAGTTGGCCACTGGGGGCGATGAGGGCGTGGCCGGTATGAATCGCCCCCATTTTGCCTCGCATCAGCCGCCAGCGGGCGATCGCGTCGTTTTTGTCGGCGGGCTTACCATAGACCTTGCCATCAAAGGCCATCACCGAATCGCACCCCAGCACCAGCGCGCTGGGAAACCGGGGCGCTACCAACTCGGCCTTACAGCGGGCCAGGGTGGCGACATAGGTGGGCGGGTCAGTGATTGGAACCTGGTCTTCGTCAAAATTGCTGGGGCAAACAAAAGGATGAATGCCCGCCCCCACCAGGAGTAACCGGCGACCCTTAGAAGCTGAGGCAAGCACAAACTGCGGACGAGAGGAGGTGGCCATAGTCAGAAACTGGGTTTCTACTTGGATAAATCAGGACAATATGGGGTTGGGTTAAGACACCCAAATTTCTCAACTAGGAAACCTTAAAGGAGGCCACCGACTGTTTCATCATGTCCTTGACCTTCTCCCAGCGACCTTCGTCGGTGGAGGCGTTGAAGGTGTAGAGCTTGCCCCGGCGCACGATCGCACTGGCCAGGTTATGACGCTGACCAGCGGGTAGGTCGGCCAGGTATTCGAGAATGTAGTAAGTCTTGTCGTCAACGGTGCCAATGCGCTGGGCGCTGAGCAGATCAACGCTGCTCTCGTCGCCCGACAGGGCGCTAAAGCTCTTAGAGAGTTTATAGCCCACTTCGGTAGGGGTGCCCAGCTCATCGAGGCCTTTGCCCTCAGGCACTTCACTGATCACGACACTGACGTTTTCGGTCTCATGAATAATATCGTGGAAGACCACATCGGCGGCCCCGGGGACATTCACCTCAACCCAGCCAGTGGGGTACATAAACTCATAGCCCGAGTACTGGTCGGCGTAGGCCTGAAGCCCGCCACCGCTGCCCACACAGCTCTGGAGGGAGACGGCAAAAACAATCAAAAGCACTGTGGCCAGCCGCTTCAGCATGGGTGGATATCCCTAGGGTCAGTATCAATTGCGCTTTCATTGTCTCACAAGGCCTGCTCAGGCTGGTTTCTCAAAAAACAGCAGATGCTGCTCGGGTAGGCGATCGTCGGTTTTAACCCATTGCAGCCCGACGGCGGCCATTTCGCGCCGGGCCTGGGCGGCGCTCATTTTGTGCAAGCGCTTGATCAAAATCATGGGGTTTTCGGCCCGGTACTCGGCCAGCACCACCTGGCCGCCAGGCCTCAGCGCCGCTACAACGCCCGCCATGACCTCGCGGGGGTAGGCAAACTCGTGGTAGGCATCGACTATGAGGGCCAGGTCAATGGAGTTGGGCGGCAGGTTGGGGTTGTCGAGCTGCCCCAAAATCAGCTCTACATTGTCAATCCCCTTGGCTTCTAGTTCGCCCTCAAGCAGGGCCAGCATTTCGGGCTGAATGTCTACCGCCAGCACTTTGCCCTGGGGCACCAGAGGGGCGATGCGGCGGGCAAAGTAGCCGGTGCCAGCGCCAATGTCGGCCACCACGTCGGTGGGGCTGAGGTCGAGGGCGGCGATCGCCGCCTGGGGCCGCTCTTGCAGCAATCGACTGGGGCGATCGAGCCAGCCCGCCCCCTGATGGCCCATGGTCTGGGCAATCTCTCGACCCAGGTAGACTCGGCCTATGCCATCGGGGCTGGGGGCCATGCTCTGGTAGGCGGTGCTGATCTGGGCTAACGGGGTACCACAGGCCGTCAGACTCCACAGCAGGGCCATCAAGGCGAGGCAGCGCAGTGCAGCAGGTCTGCGGAGAAATGCGCGGCGGCGGTGGCTGGTGCTAAGCGCGGAACGAATCATGGTTGCTGGATGGGGGTGCGATCGCAGGGAAAGGTCAGCTAGACTCTCTAGCTTGCCTATGAGGCTTCTACAGGAACCGTCGCGGGCTCTAGCCGCGTAATCAGCGCCAGATTGACGCGCTCGTCTTCCGGCTGGCTGAGTTCGGCCCGTATACTAGGGCCAAAGAAGGTTTCAATTTTGGCTTTTTTCTCAACCCAAGTTGAGAAGGGCACCGCCGCCGAATCAAACTCCAGTACCAGGGCATAGCTGCCGTCGATTTCATCTTCGTGCAAGCCCCTCAGCTCCGGGCATTCCTGCCCAGAGGGGCTCAGCCCTAGTTTCTGTAGGGCCACGTCTAGGTGGGCCTCCTGGCCATAGCGGTAGCGGGTGACATCGAGCCGCACCTGATTTTGGGTCGGGGTGGCCTGCTCGTCACGCAGCTTGAGCACCTCGGGCTGGGTGGGCTGGCTGTAGGGGGCCGGCTCTAGCTCGGCGGCCCGCAGGGCCAGCCCCCCCAGCAACACCGGAATGCCGTAGAAAAAACCAACCAGATTGAGGGTGGAATTGTCTTGAAAGTAGGCGACAAAGCCAACGATGGTCAACACCCCGCCCACCGCCAGGAGCACCAGACTAAGATTGATTCGCCCCAGTTGAATTTGCCTCAGCATACGGCCCTCGGTTGGAAAGATCACTGTTAATTATCATGCCGTTTTGTGGCCAAGAAGGGTAGGCAAGGCAAGCAAGCCGGGAAGAAGAGAAGAAAAATTGCTTCAGGTATAGAAATCCCTGTCTCTTATACACAGCT
>NZ_JADEWX010000358.1 GCF_015207395.1 Nodosilinea sp. LEGE 07088 | reverse complement strand
GCGGGGTTGGGGCCTGGCTCAGAACCTCTGGCCTGGCCCGGGCATCGTAACCCGGCATCAGGCGGGTTCCTGTTTCGGTTGATTGTGTGTTTCGTGTTTACCGTGCTGCCCTGGTTAATGCTATGTCTACCCAGTCTTGTCGTCTAATCTCCGTCGTCATCATCACCCAAGATGAGGCAGAGCGCACCGCCAGAGCGATTCAGTCTTGCCTGCCCTTTGCCGATGAAATTGTGGTGGTTGATGGCGGCAGCAAAGATGCCACCGTGCAAACAGCACAGGCTCTGGGCTGTCAGGTCTACGTTAACCCCTGGCCCGGCTATGCCCAACAGCGCAACTTTGGGGCAGCGAAAGCGGCTTCAGACTGGATCTTTATGCTCGACTCTGACGAAACCGTCGATGCCGACCTAGCCCAGGCGCTAAACGCCTGGAAACAACGCCCTGCCGATGGCGTCTATGCCTTCAGGGTGAAGCGGATTGGCAATTTTTTTGATGCCTGGCTCGAAACCACCTCTGACCAGCTGATTCGGCTCTACCACCGGCAGCAGATTTCGATTCCTGAGGTGGTGGTTCATGAAGAGCCCGACCCAGGCAATTTACCTGTGGGTACGCTGACGGGCACGATTTGGCACTATGGGTTTCGCAGCCTCCATGACCATGTTCTGAGGTTCAATAAATACACCGATCTCGATGCCCAGGCGCTGTTAAAAAAAGGTAGAACCTTTAGCCCCCTGAGGCTTTTGGCACGACCTGTAGCCCGGTTTCTGCAGAAGTATCTGCTCCAGCGCATGTATCGCAAGGGCATGGCTGGCCTCACCGTAGCCCTGCTGTGGAGCTACTACGAAATTTTGCGCGAGCTCAAGCTGTATGAGCTTACCTGGGCGGCGACCAAGCCCGTGGTTCTGGCCTCGGCAAACTCTCCTGAACCGTCGATCTAGGACTGAAGAGTAAAGGGCAACCCACTGATTTGCCAGGGCAAATGACGTAATTCTGTGACGGCCTGTGACCCATTTGATCAGCACCTTTAACGACGACGATCGCATAGCTTGGCAAAAGCTGGTTTTGCTGGTCGGACTCGGCGTCATTACGCTACTGGGCTCGTTTACCGGGCCGGGGTTGGTGGTGCGGCTCTTTTTTATTGTGGCCTCGGGGGCGATCGCCTTTTATCTCTACTCAAAATCGACCCCGGAGTACATTAGCTTTGTCTTTTGGATTTGGTTTTTAGCGCCTTTTTTTCGGCGGTTTTCTGACTATTACAACGGCTTTGACGACCTGGGCATCATGATTTTGGCCCCCTATGTGGTCACCCTGGTCGCCATCATTAAGCTGGTGCAAAACCCCGCCCAGCTGAGCCGCATAGGTTACAGCAGTTTTACCCTGGCCCTAGCGGCGATCGCCTACAGCTTTTGGATTGGCTGGCTGAGTAACCCGCCTGTGGCGGTAATTCGCGCTAGCCTCGACTGGTTTCCGCCGGTCGTCTTTGGGTTGTTTTTAGCGCTGCACTGGCGCATTTATCCCCAGCTAAAACGGTCTATTCAAAAAACGTTTACCTGGGGCACCCTGCTGATGGGCAGCTATGGCATTTATCAGTACGTCATCGCCCCCGCCTGGGATGTCTACTGGATGAGAAACGCTGCCATTAACTCGGTGGGTCGGCCCGAAGCGTTTGGCATTCGCGTATGGAGCACCATGAACGCTCCCGGCCCGTTTGCGATCGCCATTTTGGCCGGCGTCATGATCTTGTTGTCATACCAGCCGCCGATATTTTTGCCCAGTTTTTTGACGGGGTTTCTATCCTTTTTGCTGGCGGGGGTGCGATCGGCCTGGGTGGGGT
>NZ_JADEWX010000135.1 GCF_015207395.1 Nodosilinea sp. LEGE 07088 | reverse complement strand
GGACGTCCTGGCAGGATGAATCCGTGACGGCCCGTTATGCCCCTGCCTAATCGAGCGGTCCAGCCAGGGGGCACTCTCTTTTGAGCTGGCTTTCATTGACATTTAAGATAATCGCTGCTCCCTAGCCCTAAGGACTAGGATCTAAACTTGCGCCGTGGAGTACTAGTCTCGGCGTTTAATTTTGAACGAGTCAAAGGATGGCGGCGGTGGTACCGAGGACATGCTCCAGGGGCGGCTAGCCCCGGCTCGATGGCGTATCAGGCTGAGGTTAACTTGAGCTCCTAGTGGTACCAGCCAAATGCATCCGTACAGTACTCCTAAGTTGATCCCCAGAGTGAGCAATAAGCCGTAGGCAATGTTCTGTTGGGCTAGCCAGCTGAGCGCCCAAGACCGTAGTCCTAAAAGACCCAGACCCAGGGCCAACACCAGCCTGACACCGGCCCACAGGGGTAGGCCCGGTGTCCAGCGTTGAGCCACGAGGCGATATCCTAGCCCCAGGCCCAGCGCTACGCTTCCCAAGGCCAAGGCCCAGCGGCTTAGTCGCCATACCCACTGGGTGAAACCGGGTTGGGCGACATGCTCACCATTGCGATCTACTAAGGCAAAGATGATGACTCCTATTCCCAGACCCATCAGCGTTATCCCCCAGGGCAGCAGTCGAGTCCGCCAGCGATGGGGCTGGGTCGAGCCATTACTGTAAACCAGAGTTATCAGTCGAATTAGCTTTTGGGTGCCGCTTACCAGGCAGACCCAGGCCACTAAACTCAGGAGTCCCAGTTGCCAAACCCCAACGCTGGACCGAGAAGCTGGGGGGTTCGGCTCGGAGACGGCCAGGGCCAGGGTGGTTTGAACGCTGTGGGCAAGGCCTAAGACGGCGGGGGGTAGGGCATGGGTTTGGTGCCACTGCAGTAACCCAAAGCTCAGCCCCAGCAGCCCCAGTAGCCAGAAAAAGGCTACCGCTGCGCCGACCTCGCTCCAACGCGATCGCGCCGCCTGAGTCCATACCTCCCGCCAGAGGCGACCGTTACCGTAGACGGCCAGGCTGCTCACCCAGAGGGTAGGGCTAAGGTGGTGCCAAAAACGTTTTGCCATGGCCCCTATCTTGCCATAGGCCCAGGGGTTTGGCGCAGCGGGTAAACCGGATGTGGTCGTCATCCGGTTGGTTGCCCACCGCTGGGTGCCTAGGCGCGGTAGACCGGGAGCGTGAAATAAAATGAGCTGCCCGTGTTCGGGGCTGACTCCACCCAAATTTGGCCATAGTGAGCCCG
Source organism: Nodosilinea sp. LEGE 07088 (assembly GCF_015207395.1). Taxonomy (GTDB): domain Bacteria; phylum Cyanobacteriota; class Cyanobacteriia; order Phormidesmidales; family Phormidesmidaceae; genus Nodosilinea. Next base: position 15,841 of record NZ_JADEWX010000135.1, on the reverse strand, counting down.
AATGATGCGTTGGCAAAGCGCCAACCCCAGGCCATAGCCCTCCTGAGTGACATCTCGTTGGAGACGATAACTTTCCTCAAAAATTTTTTCTCGGTTCTCTTGGGGCACTCCAGGCCCGGTGTCAACCACGTTTATCTGCACCTTTTGGGTCGTGCGGTGGAGAGCAATAATCGAGACCTGGCCTCCGACGGGGGTGTATTTAATGGCGTTGTCGAGCAGGTTCGTGATGACCCGCTTGACCTGGGTGCCATCGGCGTAGACCGTGGGCAGATCTTGGGGAATCTCGGTGGTGAGGATCTGCTGTTTCTCCTGCAGACGATTTTGAAAGGCTTCGACCACCTCTAGGCACAGGGTGGGTAGATCGAGCTCTTGCGGAATGATGGGCAACTCCATCGATGCGCCTCGGGCGGCCTTGAGAATGTCGGTGATCATGCGGTTGATCGCCCGAATCTGAGTCTTGGCATGTTTCAGCAGCTGCCCAGTCAGTTCTGGGGTCAGGGTGATCTGCCGAGTCTGGTTGGGTGCATAACCCAGCTCGAGGGTTTCTACAGCAATGGAGGCGGCAGTGAGCGGATTGCGCAGGTCGTGGGCCATCATGGCGATGATGCGATCCTTGAAGCGCAGCTGCGCTTCCATTTCCTCGCGGGTCTGGTTGAGGCGAAAGATTTCATCTGACAGCCGCATTAGCTCGGCTGAGTAGACAAGCGGGTTGCCTTCGTCAGCGGGCAGTTCGGTAAAACTATTGGGGTCAGTCTCCGCCTGGTTGATAGCCTCTAGATGTTCCTGCTGCCACTTGGGCCACCACCGTTCTAGCTGGTTAACAATGTTGCTACCCGCCAGCATTTGCTGAGGCGCTGGGGAAATTTTAATCAGGGCGGGGCTAGCTACCAGTTTGTAATGCTCGGCCAGGTAAGGCTGTTCACCGATGTCTACGACGTCTAGATTAAATTCAAAGTGAGTTTCTAAGGTTTTCAGGTATTGCTTGATCTGTCGCACCTGCTGGGCCAAGCTGGGCCGCTTATCAATAAATAGCAGCAGCTTTAGGGGTACCCGAGCGTCATCTAAGGAAGTGGAGGACCCCTCCATCACCATCTGTTAAACCTCTGAAAACCAGCTTCTCCTCATAATTTTACCCTGACTCTTCAGCTCTCCACTGCCCAATCTGAGCATCGTTAGTGATTTTGACCAGTTGCAGAGCTGGCCCATGGGTAGATGCACCCTGGCGAGATTGGCCCAATACTAAGGTTGTGGGTCAAAGCCTGGGTGGTGTAATGCCATCGCCTAGGATGGCATCCGTAAAGCGACTGATCGATGCCGCAATCACCGTGACTAAATCACTAAAAAGAGTTGTTACGGTTCATACCGTTCGGGTTGGTTGGGTTCACTGATTCTATTACATTGAAGCTAAGGTCAACGGCTGGAAAAGGCCGCAAAATCAGGCCTAAAGGCGCTTAGCCACGACTGTATTTGAGATATCACCACCACTGTCTCAAGATCGAAAAACTAAATCAAGGGGGTAAATGGAATGGCTGTCAAAACGATTAAATCTGTGCTGTTCTCCTCCCTGGTAAAACCATTTTTGAGCCAGGGGCGAAGGCCCGCGCGTGTCCCTCTGGCTGTCTTGCTGCTAGGGGCCGCGATCGCGGCTTGGGGGGCAACAACACCGGCCCAGGCTGATTCCTTGACAGTGGCTCAAACCGGCGCTGAGTCGGTGTTGCCAGCGGCCGAGCGCTATCTGTTTGGCCAAACCCCCCAGCCTGACCAGATTGGTCAAGGCTATGTCGTGCTTGAGCGCACTGGCGATCGCGTCTATGGGGCGCTGTACTACCCCAGCTCCTCCTTCGACTGTTTCTATGGTCAAGTGCAGGGCTCTGAGGTGGCGATGACCATCATCAACAGCTACGACCAAGAGGCCTATCCCTATAGCTTAGCCCTAGCCGAGGGCCCTGCCGTGGCTACAGTCGGCTCTACGGGTGAGTCATTGCCGTTTAGCCTCGATGGTTTTTATGCCATTGATACCCTCAGCGATAACGACCATCGCATGCTCGATCAGTGCCGTGCTGCGGTAACGCCGATGCTCTGAGAGGTTCACGCTCTAAATGTTGAGATAGGCGTTACCCAGTTAACTGTTGTAGCAAGAGTGCTGGTCTATGCTTAAGATTCTCTCTATTCGTTGCAGGTCGCGTGAACGCAGCAGAACAAGCCAACAGCATTGAATTTGCCACTAAGATTGCCGCTGTGGTCGGTCTCTTTAAGACAGAGTTTCCTGACCTCAAGGCCGATCTTAAACCCTGGGCAAACGACCCCGATACCCGCGATTTAGTTGATCCCGACTCGATTGATGTTGGATTTCACTTTCCGGGGGTGAGTCGTTTGTTTCAGTGTCGCAGTCTGCTGGTGCAGATTCGGCTCTATACCGATGCAGAAACGGGCGATCGCCGGGTAATTGGCCTTGACTTGGCTGGCTTTGACCACCGGGGCAAGTGTTGGGGTCTGTCTACGATCGACAACTGGGCCTTTGCGGGCAGTATGACTCCCGACCCCACCTGTCGTGAACGGTTGCGGCGCTGTTGCCGCCAGGTTTTCGCGCTGTTTAACCCCGGTGGCTAGCCCGACAGTTGCTACCAGCGGGTGCGGAGCCCCTGCTGGCCCATGACCTCTTGCAGCACCGGCATCGAACCGCTGGGGATCACCTCGGATGGGTCATTGACGGTGGCATTGGCAGACATGAGCCAGCCGGCCGTTACCCCTGCCGCTGCCCCGGTCTGCCACTCGCCGTAGTGAATTCGGGTCATAGCATTGGCAATGTGGGTGGTTGCTATGGCCTTGCCGCCAATCTACAGGTTATCGACCCCCTGGGGAATCAGACTTTCTAAGGGCAGTTGCAGGGGCTTAACGTGGGGCTCTTGGGCCGGGGCGTTGATGGCTTCACCGGAAGGGTGCCAGTTGCGGTATCGGCAGCCGTGAATGTCGATGGCGTAGTGAGTCAGGCCCACGGTGGTGGCACTATGGTGCGCCAGCGGCTCTCCGGCGCGCTGGGCCGGGTATCGCTCAAGAGTTGCTCTGCCGCCTGGGCCCCAGCCTGGGGCGGAAAACACAACCGCCCGACCCAGCAGCTATTGATATCGGCCACCGATCGCGATCGGCCGCTGGGGCTCCAGGCGGGTAGCTCGACCACCTGTTGTTTGACCAACTGGTGAAACCGCTGCCAACTGGGCGATAGGTTATTGGCCTGGCGCATGCGTCGCGATTCATCGAGGGCAGACACCCCCTGGGAGCTGATCTGGCCCCCCAGCCAGGGCGAGACTTCGATCAGGCAGGTGGTGGCTCCGGTGGCCATGGCATGGGCCGCGGCGGCTACCCCCCCGAGGGATCCACTAATAACGGCTACCTGGCAATGCCAGACCTCTTCAAACTTTGGCAGTGGGTCTAGGTGGGGGCGACCGTTAAGCAATAAGGGCTGGGGCAAACGACTGGGCCCCAGGGTCGAGCTAAGGGGAATGCTGGTTTCGGGTAGGGGCTCGGCGGACCAGCGAGAGGCGCCGAGCCCTGCGATCGCGCCGATGCCAAACATGATGACGACTAAGCCCGAGAGACGGTGCCAGTGAATATGCGGCTGAGCTGGCCTGAAATTGCCCTTCACAGTGTTTTTGGGTCAACGCTGCCAAGGTTTTAGCACAGCTTTTGGCTCTGCGATCGCCCTGGGGCATGCTCCTTTACAGAATGCGCCAGGGCGAGATGAACCTGGTAAAGTAGCCACAGATTTGCTCACTGCTGACCCTATGACCCCCGACTCTCCCCTGACCCTTGACGCCGCTGCCCGTCCATTGATGGGGGCAACAGCCGAAGACGCCATGCCGCTGTTGTCGGTCGAGGCAGTGCAAAAATACCTCAATCGATCGCGGGCATCGGTCTATCGCTATGCCAACACCGACCCTGACCTGCTCAACCCCCCCTACGACTCGACTAAGCTCAACCCCGAGGTGCGCCGCGACAAAGATGATCCCCTCGAATTTCGTCCCCAAGAGGTGCGCCGGTTTGCCGAAGAGGTGCTCGGTCTCCACCCAACCATCCAGATACAGCCCCCTGAAGAGACCCTCACCCACGACCTGATGCGGCAGATGCTGCAGGAACTGCGAGCCATCCGTGAGTTGTTGGAAGGTAGGGAGATGGAGTGATGGGGCGATCAGGCCGTGGGCGCTCTAGATGTTTCTGATACTTGCCCGGTCTCCCGCCTGCCTGACCGTTCCAATTCCTTGCCTTCAGGGAAATAGCCGTAATTTCCCCAAAACTGTCGGGAATAATAGCTTTGAAACTGGTTTAAACCTAGGGTATTCATCCATTGGGATTGAGCTTTAGGGATAATTAATGTCATGGATTGATTGCTATAACGTTGCATATGGTTTTGCTGGAACCGTTTTGTCGGCTCATGTCGTCGATAATCTCATCTATCGAGAGTGAACGACGAGGGTGATCTCAGCTAAGACTCACCAGCAACGGTTAGGTATGTGGGATTCTCTGAGCCTTGACGGTTCTGTCACTGCCTCAGACGACGATCCTTTGTTGATTTCTGTTACTACACTGTATGGACTCTGCCAGTCAACCTGACACCCCTGCGGGGGAACCTCCTAGTTTCTCATCCAACTTGTTAGGGGTATTAATCGCGGTCTTGACCCTAACCTTGCCGCTATTTGTCGTCGCCCATTTCTCTTCAGCCACTACCCAACTCGAACGACCGCCAACCTTTGTGGTACCCACCTCGGCGCATCGATAGCGCGATGATGACCTAGTTGTATTGCCCAAGTTGCAAGGCCTGAGAGCCTTTATTTCATCAGGCATGTTGCTTCTGTGCGGAAAGTGAGCCACGGCCCCGTAGAATACTATGTCGGAAGGGCACGTGCTAGAGCCTGCTGGCTGTCTCCTTGGGGCGGCGACCGGGTGGCTAGGGCTTGCCATGCAGCGTCAATTTGTTATCCATTTGGAGTAGTGTTGTGGACCTATCTCGGATTCCAGCCCAGCCCGAGCCTGGACTGCTGAACGTGCTGGTCGAAATTACTGGCGGCAGCAAAAATAAGTATGAATTTGACAAAGATCTAAATGCCTTTATTCTTGACCGGGTGTTGTTTTCGTCGGTGAAATACCCCTATGACTACGGCTTTGTGCCCAATACCCTGGCCGACGATGGCGACCCCCTCGACGGTATGGTGCTGATGGATGAGCCCACCTTCCCGGGCTGTGTCATTGCCGCGCGACCCATCGGCATGCTGGAGATGATTGACGGCGGCGATCGCGACGAAAAAATTCTCTGCGTGCCAGCCGAAGACCCCCGCTATGCCAATGTCAAATCGCTAGATGATGTGGCCTCCCACCGACTCGATGAAATCGCCGAATTTTTCCGCTCTTACAAAAACTTGGAAAAAAAGGTGACCGAAATCTTGGGTTGGCAAAACGTCGATAAAGTGGCGGCCCTAGTGGATCAGTGCGTGGCAGCGGCTAAATAGCCCAGTCGTTGCTAGGTGACTCAGCTACAAAAGAAGGATGCTTAGTTGTCTAAGCATCCTTCTTTTGTGGGTCAGGCCCCTTGGATAAGGCCAACGGTTGCAGCCCTAAACCCTAGTAGAGCTCTTCTTCCTGGTGGGTCATGATGGTGCAGTCAGAGGTGGGGTAGGCAACACAGGTCAGCACGTACCCAGCGCCAATCTGATCGTCATCCAAGAAAGACTGGTCGGACTGATCGACGGTGCCAGCGGTGATCTTACCAGCACAGGTGGAGCAAGCTCCAGCCCGGCAGGAGTACGGCAGATCTAGACCCTGCTCCTCAGCGGCATCCAGAATATAGGTATCGTCATCGACGTCGATGGTCTGGTTGAGCCCTTCAGCCTCGTTGATCAACGTAACCTTAAAGGTGGCCATGGTGCTATCCTCTCGTCAAATATAGAATTCAAGTCGATCTATAAACCACAGAACAGCCTCAGGATAAGGTTTCCAGGTTTTGCTCTGGGAAGATCTAACACAATCTAGATACTACGGGAAAACCTGTAGCCTGTCTTGCCTTTTTGGGGTCTGGTTGAACGGGATTCGTAATCAAACTAATTAGTAATGGATTAGTTTGCTTATAGTTTCAGGATCCTAAACGTTAGATAGTGGCGGCTGCCATGATTTTGATGCAGGCTTTAGGGCTAGAGACAGCGCCGAGAGCGCCGAAAAGGAGGCAGTCTGGAGCGCAAAAAAAAGGCAGACTGACTCGTCAGTCTACCTTAGTCGCGGATCAGGCATGTTTGGTGTCTAACCCAGCCGCTTCACAGAGTATTCCACCTAAAAAAACATTCCGATCAGGAACGCGAACTCGGCCCAATGGGCCGGTTGCGGAGAGACACCGGATAGGTATTCAGTTGGAACACGCTTAGACTGCTTGCGTGTAATGGACTCCACGGTAGGTGAGTTGAACGGCAGAGGAGTGGGCGCTTTGGCGGCGAAAATGCCGCCGGGTCAGAGGCGCTCCCCGATAGGTGCCGATGGTTTCTACCCCATCGCTTTGCACCTGGGGCTGTTGAACATCGTACTCAGCACCGCGGTAAGACAGTTTCATAGCAAATACTCCATAGCAGGAACTCGGTATAGCGTTAGCGCTGGGCTACCGCCGTTGTGCCACATCCAGCTAGGCCGCGCGGGAATGGGTCAAGTTGGATTAAAGTGTAGCAACAGCTACATTTTAGGCGGCATAAATTTAGGTCGGCAAGATCGGCTATCGCTACCGTAATGAATATTATTGGGCTGGCAGCTTAGGCTTTGTAACTGTTTTCGGCCACCTGGAGATTGAACTCGGCCTGGGTCAACATAGCGGCCACTTGGCAGGCCATCTCGGGGGGCAGGGAGGGTTGGCTCTCAGCTAAAAAATCGAGGTAGCCGTTGAAAGTTCTGATGATGATCTGTTTGTTTTGCAGCATGGGCGTTCTCCTTGGTGTGAGCGGTTGGGGCCGCATCTGCCCATCATAAAAGCTCCTAGGCCAGGTCGCTAATGTCGTTATACTGAATCGGTTTGCTGCGGGAAGGGGCTGTACCAATGGCCGATTTAGTCTTGTTTTGGCATCGGCGCGATCTGCGCCTGGGAGATAATGTAGGGCTGGCGGCAGCCTGCGATCGCACCGCCAACGTCATCGGCCTATTTTGCCTCGACCCCGACATTCTCAGGGGCGACGACGTGGCTCCGGCCCGGGTAGCCTACATGATTGGCTGTCTAAAGGCTCTACAGGCAAGCTATGCCAAAGCGGGCGGACAGCTTTTAATTGTGCAGGGCGACCCGCGCCAGCAGATTCCTGCTCTGGCCCAGGCCCTCAAGGCCGATGCCATCTACTGGAACCGCGATGTTGAGCCCTACTCGCGCCAGCGGGATACCGATGTGGCCCAGGCGCTGAAAGCAGCTGGCATTGAGTTTCACACCAAATTTTGGGATCAGCTGCTGCACGCGCCGGGGGAGGTGCAAACCCAGGCTGGGGACCCCTACACGGTTTATACGCCCTTCTGGCGCAATTGGGTTAAGCACAACAAGGCGGCACCTCTACCGGCTCCCGAGGGGCTAAACGCGTTGACGGCCCAACAGCAAGATGCCGCTCAGCAGGCAGGCTGTATCGACCTACCCAGGGCCGCCGACCTGGGCTTTGCCTGGGAGAACGGTTTCCCCATCGAGCCCGGGGAAGCGGCGGCCCTGGCGCGGCTGGAAGAGTTTTGCGACGATGAACGCGCCATTGCCACCTACGACGAGCGGCGTAATTTTCCCTTTGTGGACGGCACCTCGCGGCTGAGTGCGGCGCTGAAATTTGGGGCGGTGGGCGTTCGCACGGTGTGGGCTGCCGCCGATGCGGCCTATGGTCGCTGCCGCAGCGATGAAACCCGCGACAACGTGCGCACCTGGCAGCAGGAACTGGCCTGGCGCGAGTTTTATCAGCAGGTGCTGTACTTTTTTCCGCAGCTGGCCGACGGCCCCTACCGATCGCAGTGGCAAGACTTTCCCTGGGTCAACGACAAAGATCACTTTGCCGCCTGGTGCCACGGGCGCACCGGCTACCCGATTGTGGATGCCGCCATGCGCCAGCTCAACGAAACCGGCTGGATGCACAACCGCTGTCGCATGATTGTGGCTAGCTTTTTGACCAAAGACCTGATCATCAACTGGCAGTGGGGTGAGAAGTATTTTATGCAGCACCTAGTCGATGGCGATCTGGCGGCCAACAACGGCGGCTGGCAGTGGAGCGCCTCCAGCGGCATGGACCCTAAGCCGCTGCGAATTTTTAACCCCGCTAGCCAGGCCCAGAAGTTTGACGGCGAGGCCGAGTACATTCGTCAGTGGGTGCCGGAGCTGAGGTCGGTGGATACCGGGCCCCTGGTAACGGGCAAGATTGCTGAGCAGGAGCGCGATCGCACCGGTTACCCTGCCCCCATCGTTGACCACAAAACCCAGCAGGCTCTATTTAAAGACAAGTACAAAGCCCAAAAAGCCTGATCCCCACCAACCCGGCGTTGCTGATTCAGAGTATGAATCGAAGGCTGAGCCCATTGAAGTCTCGTCCGAAATATCTCAGAATCATCCCTTAATTTAGCAACGCCGCTGATTACAGGTACGGTTAGCCCCTCATCTCCCACCCTTCTCCCTAGGGAGAAGGGAGCCAAACCTCTTATCCTTTCTCTCCTCGGGAGAGGGCTAGGGAGAGGGGGAAACTCTGACGAATCATAGGCTAATTCAGCATTGCCCGGAACCTCATTCACCAGATTCTAAAAGCCGTTATTCTGACTTTGCAGCGCCCTGCGCAGAAGGGTTCGATCAATTCTGGTTCTATCGCGTCAGGAGTTCATAGATGGCTAGCGCGATCTCAATCACAATCAAAATCGTGATGTACCACTCCACCCGGTGGCTACTGTTGCGCTGCAAGAGGTTCAGCGAGGTCTCCACCGTCCGAGAAATCAATGCCAGCTTTTGCTCTAAAATGACTAGCCGCTCCCTCAGCTCGTATTCGTCTTCAAGCCGCAGATACAGGCGATCGAGCGTGGGGTCATCCCATACCGGGTCGGGCTTTTCGCCCACCTCAACAATGCCAAACATCTTTTGCTGAATCAGCAGCGTACCGCCAATGTAGTTGAGCAAGTCTTCTTCCTTGGGCGATCGCACGTTTTTACCCTGAATGCCCAGGGTAAACGGCTTGATTGACTTAAAAATATCGGCAATCTCGATCTCGTAATAGTTCAGCACCACGCTCTTGCCCAGCGCTTCTGCCACAACTTGCAGTCGCTCAGCGCTGTAGTCTTGCAGCCAGAGCACGTTGCCCTCCAGACGCTCCTTGGCCTCAGGTCGAAAGGCGATCGATAGCTCTTCTGAGATATCTGACTCGATCGGTTCCACAATGTGAGGCCGCAGCATATCCAGCAGGGCATTTTCCTCATCGACACTGAGATCAAACGTGATAATGACGCCGTAGCGCAACAGCACGGCACAGCCCGTGGCCCCAGCGCGAATAATCAGTGGGTTGGTGGCTAGCAACTCGGCCCGATCTAGGGTTTTGAGCGACAGGCGTTCGCCCACAATTTGGGCGCGGGCCAGGATGGTTTCTTTGCTTGCCCAGTCGAGGTGAGTGGCGGGAGTCAGGGTTTGGGCAGCGGGTTGAGTCAAACTACTGTCGGCAGACGTCATAATAATGCGGGGCTCTGATGGATTGATTTAGCGGCTACAGACTTATCTTGGCACCGTACTGGTGAGGGTCTGGTGGGTGGTGAGTTCTAGGGGCGCGCTCCGCAACCGCTGACTCATGCGCAGCTGCTGATACAGCGGTCGCCAGTGCCAGAGCACATTGGCCAGGGCTTCCCACAGGGTCAGCCAGCCAAACACAGTTACGCCCTGGCTGAGCAACAGCGCACCAATGCCTGGGTCGGTAGTGGCATTGCGAACGTCGAGAAACACCGACAGCCCTAGCGCTCCGCCCCCCAGCAGCCCCAGTAAGACGGCGTCCCCGGCCAGTTTTTGCAGATCCTGGCGACGCACCTCCTCTAGATAGGCAAAGTAGCGCTGAATCGCTGTTTGCATGATGTCGGCAGAACCCCGAGGCGTGGGCTGATCGTCAAAGTCAGCCATTAAGTTGATGTTCAGCAACAGCGATTCGTCACCCAGCTCGGCTAGACGGGCAAACAAGTAATCGACAAAATCTTTGTTGAGATTGAGCACCGGGGATTTTTGGTCATCGAGCTCGTCGCCAAAGTTTTTCGGAAATCCCTCGAAGGGCATGAGCAGCGCCGTCGGTGAGCTGAGCTGCAGGCGCACGACGACGTGACCCTCGGGCGATCGCGTATAGCTATCGGCGAGCTGCTTTTCTTTCACCGTTCGACGGCGGGGCGGAAATAACCGAAAAACTCGTTTCACAGGCGCATCAACACATGAAGCATATATACAGCTTAAGTCTATGGCATTGGCTAGACGGCATCAAAATCGCCTCTGCGGCAAGCGTCCGCAGCCGTCGGTCGTTAGGCCAGCACGTCTTCAAAAAGACTACCCGCACGGGTAGTGTCAGTAATTCATAACAATTCCTAGGATGGCAACAGCTACGAACTAACCTCACACGAGGCTGAATATGCCAACCTATAACGATGATTTTGCCCTGACCAACGGGGCCGCCAACGTCACCATGGCGCTTTCTAACACCACCGGCACTGCGACTTTCGGCGGTAACGGGCCTGACGGCGAAATTATTTTGCGCGATGGCAGTGGCCAAAACCGCGTGTTTATCGATGCCAACGGCCAGCGCATGGAGCTGCGCAACAGCGGCGGCGAGATTATTTCCATGATCGGGGGCGGGGCCAACATGCGAGTCGGCACCAACGGTCAATCGGGCAATGCCTATTTCTACCCCGCCAGCGCGACCGATATTTTCAACAACGGTCAGGCCACCGTCACCATCGACGGCAACGGCGGCAACATTTTTGCCGGGGGCCAGGGCACCGATGGCGATCTGGTGCTGCGCAGCACCACCAACCAGGATCGCATTCGCCTGGATGCCGGGGGTGGCAACCTGTGGATGGGGGGCAATGGTGCCGACGGCGATATTGCGTTGTTTGCCGACAGCGGCGATAACACCACCCTCGATCAGGCCACCATTCACCTGAACGGCCAAAGCGGCGATATTATTCTGCAAAATGCCGACTGTGCCGAAGACTTTGAAGTAGACACCCTGGAGGCCGTAGAGCCCGGCACGGTGATGGCGATTAGTGACGGGGTGCGGCTGCGGGTGAGCGATCGCGCCTACGACCATCGCGTGGCGGGCATTGTGGCCGGAGCGGGCCACTATCGCCCCGGTATTATTTTGGGCCGCAAACCCGGCGGCACCAACCAGTTGCCCATCGCCCTCATGGGTCGCGTGTGCTGCAAAGTGGATGCTGACCAGGCTCCCATTCAGGTCGGCGATTTGCTCACCACCTCATCGACCCCGGGCCACGCCATGAAGGCCACCGACCCGACCCGCGCCTTTGGCACCGTGATTGGTAAAGCGCTGGCATCTCTGGAGCAGGGGCAAGGGCTGATTTCGGTGCTGGTGACCCTACAGTAACGGGGTTGCCTGGTTATTCAGGCTCTCGCCCAGGGGAGCCCTACGGTATTGAAGGATGTTTAACCATGAAAACTAGCCTTAGAGCTACGGCGGCCTCTTGCCTGGGGGTGAGCGGCAAACTCTCCGTTCGGCGAGATGTATTTGGCTACATTTGGGGGCCGATGGATCGGCGTCTGTCAGTCAAAACTCACTTGCAGCGCATTCGCGGCACGGCCTTTAATCTCTGCGTCTTTTTAGTCGGCCATGACCCCGGCTTCGGCGGCTGGTTCGACCAGGATGAAGCCCGTCAACCCCAGCATGCCATCGATGTCATGCGCGAGCTCTACGCCCAGGTCGGCGTCGGTGTGCGTAAGATTTACTGGCGATATATTCCTGTGGCCGAGGCCACGGGCTACTTTTCGCTGGATGGGGCCGAAGCCACCGACCTCACCGAAGATTTCTCTGGCCCCAACGACGGCCTGGATGTGTTTTATGTGCAGCTGATTACCGATGCCGGGGGCTGGAGCAAGCGCAACGGCTCCTGCGACAAAAATAAAACCGGCGAAAGAACCGGATCTGTGATCGAAGTGCAGGGTTCTAACAGCACCGCTTCCCTGAATTTTGGCGGCATTTTGCTGGCCCACGAAGTCGGCCACTACCTGGGCCTGGCCCACGCCGACACCATCACCAACGTTATGGGGAGCGACACCGACGGCGATGGCATCGGCACCATCAATTCCACCAGTGTCAACCTCACAACCAGCCAGGGCAACACCATGAAGGGTCACTGTTCGATTAAATCTGCCTGCTAACGGAGAAAACACCATGACTAATTTCACCATCGGGCCAGACAACTCGGGCCTTTCACCGACGCTGTTGCAGGCGATATCGGCCACGAGTTTGGAGGTTGAGCTGGATTTGCCCAGGCTGGCGGCCCAGGATCTAGCCGATTTAAAGGCCATTCTCAAGGGAGAAAAGCGCACCAATGTCCCGATCAGCACCAAGCGGGCCTTGAATGCCCTAGTGCGATCGGAGCGATCGCCCGAAACCCGAGCCATCACCGCCAGCATTTTGTCAGATTCTAGACAACCCAACCGAGTGCGGAGTTTAGCGGCGCTGAACTTGAGCCTGATGCCTGCCCCAGAGACAGAACGGGCGCTAATTCAGAATCTACAGGAAGCTAATACTCAGCTTCAGGCGTCGGTAGTGAGAAGCTTAGGACGCATCGGCACGGTTCAGGCCTTTGAACAACTCCAGCGGCTAGATACAGCCAGTGAACTGGTGAGGCGACAGGTGGCGTTTGCCAAGCAGACCATTGCCTATCGCTCTGACTCATCGGCGCCAGACCTGCAAGCGGAGCGCACCCGATTGCCCCTAGCCCAGCGGGATCAGCTCTCTGCCCCAGCCCGATCGACGACGGGTTGGGCTACCTTTTCAGCAAAACCCGTGACCGGTCACCCGGTGCAGGAAAAGGTTAGGAACATTTGGGGCTCAACCTATGGGTTGACCCTGAATCAAACCCTGGGGCTGGAGGTTGACTGCGGCACCGCCCAGCACTTTTTGTTTCTGCATGAGCGCCTACAGCAGGGGCGGTTTTTAGCGGGTCTGCGATCGCGCCCTAGCATCATCGGCCTGTTGGCCCCCGAGCCTGAACCTGAGCAGCATGTGACGATTCGCTATGTGCTGCTGGCCAACCCGTCTGACCAGGGGCTGGCACTGGCGGTCACGCGCACCAACGGAGATCTGGTCTATGGGGGCGATGGCACCCTAACGCGGGCAGGGTTGCGGTTTACCCTGCGAGATGTGGGGCCGACCCTGACTCCAACCGAGATTGTCGGGCAGGTGTCTGACGATGAGATTCAGCTGACCCTGAGAATTGGGCCAGAAAATTCTCGCCCGAAACGGCATGGGGTAGCGATTTGAATCGTGGCTTTCTTGCTCGTAACGGCTGGCTGGCGATCGCGCTAACCAGCCGTCGAGTAGATCATGGTTACTCGCCGATCGCTGCGCAGCTCCCGCTGCTGTTCCAATCTTTCCAGCGCGACATGCTGGGGTGACAGTTGCGCCGACTCCACCACCCAAAACCCTTTCCGTATGGTATGGCCGCTGGGCATGGGTTCAGGACGACCTGGAGTGAGCACCGACGGTATCGTGCTTATAGCGCTTGGCTGAGCATCCCGCTGGGCCTTGGGGAACCTTGGACATAGCCATAGGCTGAGCTAGCTAGCCAAGGGAGCACAAGCAATGAAATTTAGTCTGGTGATTACCACCTATAACCGACTGGAATTGCTCAAGCGGGCGATCGCCTGTGGGCTCAACCAAACCGTGCCCTGCGAGGTGGTGGTCGCCGACGATGCCTCTACCGATGGCACCGCAGAATATGTGCGCAGCCTGGGCGATCGCGTCGTTTACCACCGCAATGCCCACAACCTCAACCACGCCGCCACGGTAAATCATGGGGTGGCCGTTGCCAGCGGTGAGTGGGTCAAGTTTCTCGATGACGACGACTATCTCGCGCCAGATTGTATCGAGCGGATGGAAGCTGCGATCGCCCAGCATCCCCAGGCCGTGCTTTGCTCGTGTCGGGCCATCCAGGTAGACGAGCAGGGCACCGAGCTGCGCCGTACCGCGACCACAGGGCCTGGTCAGGTCTTTTATATTCCCCAGAGTGCCATCCACTACGGCATGCTGATGGATCAGGTGCCCTTTGGTACCCCGGCCCAGGTGGCCGCCCGCCGCGACGCCTTTTTGCAGGCGGGCGGCTGGGATACCACCATGACCACCAACTACGACGACATCGATGCCTGGGTGAAACTGGCTGACTTTGGCGATGCGCTGTTTATCAATGCATGCCTGGCCTATCGCACCCTTTGGCCCGGGGGCTACGAGCAAAAAATGTCGCTCACTCGGCGTATGGCGCTGAATTTGACCATCAAGGAGCGCATCTACGGGCGAGTGAGCGAGGGGTACCGCGATCGCATTCCCACCCTCGCAGCTCTGGGTCAATATCTGCATCTACACTGGGGTCTGGTGGCCCTACGTCAGCGCCAGGTAACCACCGCGATCTCGCTGCTGGCCCCCAGTGCCCTATCGCCTAAGGCATGGCAGCTACTGGCCCAGGCCCGCAGGCTGCGGGCTACCCCAGAGGCCGCTGGTCTGCTACCTCGCACCGTCTTAGTTCCCTAGGTGCTTAAAGCTCATCCAGAGTGGCTAGCTAGCCCTTAGCCTGACGGCACGCGATCTTCAGACCTTTGATCTGCCAAGGCGTTAGGGCTTCCCACTCCGCCGACTGGACCTGCTCTAGCAGGTTCACAGACACAATCACCTCCATCGGTAGATGGCCCCCGATAGTGAGATCGCCCTGGATACCGACGCTTTCGTAGCCACGCAGAATGTACTGGTGGTCTGAGTCTTCTGACTGCTTGAGAGCCGCCAGCACAAAGGAGGTGTCGCCTAAGTCGAGCCAACTTATGGCGGTGGGGCTATCGGGTAGGCCTGGAGAATGCTCTGACAAAAACATCTTGGATAAAACAGCTCGGATAGGCAGGTTGAAGTTGCGGGCTGCCTGAACGGTTTTGGCCTGCTGCCAGCCCTGGCCGTGGGGATAAATGGCATAGCTGAAGCTTTGCAGGCCGCGATCGCAGCCCGGATCAGGCCACAGCGGGGCTTTCAGCAGGGTCAAACGCAGCTGATTGGGGGTGGCATCAAACCCGTGCTTGTAGTCAGTGAGAATGCTGACCCCAAAGTCATCGTCGCCGAGGTCGGCCCAGCGCAGGGCAGGCACCTCCCATTTGGCCTGCTCTGCGGGGGTGGTGGGGTGAGTCGACCGCGCGATCGCCCCAAAGGGAATCTCATAGGTGGCTTGAGGGGCCGACACCGTCAGCGGAAACGCCACCTTGAGCACCACCTGGGTTTCGTGCCAGTCGACCTCGGTGTGAACCGCCAGCACGGGCGACCCCACATCCAAACAATAGTCCTGGGTAATTGTGGATTGATTCAGGGTATAGACAACGCGCACGGTCTGCCGCACTGGCCCCTGCTCGATCCACGCCATCCCCTGGAGCCGAATGTGGTCAAGGGGATGGTGTTGGTAGTCGGGGGCAATATTCCAGGCATCCCAGTACTGGCCCTGGTCTTTAAACAGCTGCAGCTGATTACCCTGGGTAGCAAAGGTTTCAGTGTTAGTAGCCTTGTGCAGCAGGCTCGCCATCTGGCCCGTGGCGGGGTCGAGGGTGGCGCGTAGGTACTCGTTCTCAAGTACCCACTGGGCCGGGGGC
>NZ_JADEWX010000134.1 GCF_015207395.1 Nodosilinea sp. LEGE 07088 | reverse complement strand
CCCTCACCCTCCTCCTCGTCGCCATCCTCCTCCTTCCCCCCCTCCGCCGCAATCTCCTGACTCGCTGGATCGTCAAGGCGATCGCAGCTCTCCACCTGCTACCCAAAATTTCTGACACCGAGCGGGCGGCGATCGAGGCGGGCAACGCCTGGGTCGAGCAGGAATTCTTCACCGGCAAACCCGATTTCCGGCGCATGTTGCAGGCGGCCTATCCTCAGCTCTCAGCCGAGGAGCAGGGGTTTCTGGATGGCCCAGTGGAGCAGGCCTGCGCCATGGCCACAGACTGGGAGATCTACCAGCGCAAAGATCTGCCGCCGGAACTGTGGAAGTTTCTCAGGCACGAGCGCTTCTTTGGCATGATGATTCCCCAGGAGTTTGGCGGGCGGGGCTTTTCCAACCTGGCCTACAGTGCCGTGATGGTGAAGCTGGCTTCGCGCTCATTCACCCATGTGGCCACGGTGGGAGTGACCAACTCCCTCGGCCCGGCCAAGCTCTTGCTGCGCTACGGCACCCCTGAACAAAAAGCCCGCTACCTGCCGCGCCTCGCCATTGGCGAAGAGATTCCCTGCTTTGCCCTGACCGAGCCCACCGCCGGATCCGATGCCGCCAGCCTGACCTCCCACGGCGACGTCTTTCGGGGTGACGACGGCCAGCTCTACCTGCGGCTGAACTGGCAGAAGCGTTACATCACCCTGGGTAGCATTGCCACCCTATTGGGGCTGGCCTTTCGCCTGCGCGACCCTGAGAACCTGCTGGATCGGGGCGAAGATGTGGGCATTACCTGCGCCCTGGTGCCGACCGATACGCCGGGCGTGGTGATTGACCATCGCCACGACCCCATGGGGGTGCCCTTCTACAATTCGCCCACCGAAGGCCACGACGTGATCTTGCCGATTGACCACATCATCGGCGGCATTGGGCAGGCGGGTCACGGCTGGACGATGCTGATGCAGACCCTGGCCTCGGGGCGGGGGGTCAGCTTCCCGGCTAGCTGTACCGGGGTAGGCCAGCTGGTGGCGCGAATCACGGGCGACTACAGCGTGATTCGCCAACAGTTTGGCCTCTCGATTGGCCGCTTTGGCGGGGTCGAAGAACCCCTGGCCCGCATCGGCGGTTTTACCTACATGCTCGATGCGGTGAGGCTTTACACCGTCGGGGCGGTGGATGATGGCGAACAGCCTGCGGTGGTGTCGGCGATCGCCAAATACGTCACCACCGAGCTGGCCCGTCGCATTGTGCTCGACGGCATGGATATTTTGGGTGGAGCCGGGATCTGCCGGGGGCCGCGCAACCTGCTGGCCAATATCTATACCGCTATGCCGATCGCGATCACCGTGGAGGGGGCCAACATTCTCACCCGCAGTCTGATGATCTTTGGCCAGGGGGCGATTCGCTGCCACCCCTACGTCTACGACGAAATTCAGGCGCTGCAAAGTCGAGATGTGGCCGCCTTCGATCGCCTGTTGTGGCCTCACCTGGGGGCGTTGGTGAGCAACGGCCTGCGGAGCCTGGTCTTAACCCTGACTCGGGGGGCCTTCGTCAAAGCTCCCGTCGCTGGCGAAACCGCTCGCTACTACCGCCAGCTGGCCTGGGCCTCCAGTATCTTCGCCTTGCTCACCGATGTGACCCTGCTGACCTACGGCGGTCGCCTCAAGCGCGACGAAAAGCTCACCGGGCGCTTTGCCGATCTGCTGGTTTGGCAATATGTGGCGATCGCCACCCTGCGGCGGTTTGAGGCCGAAGGGCAACAGCCCGAGGATCTGCCCCTGGTGCACTGGAGTTTGCACCACGCCCTATCGCAGCTCACCCCGGCTTTCGAGGGCATTTTAGAAAACCTGCACATTCCCGTCCTGGGCCAGCTGCTGCGGTGGCTCGGCACACCCCTGCTGCGGCTCAACCCCATCAGCCAGTCGCCGACCGACGAGCTGGGGCATGAGGTGGCGGCCCGACTTCAAACCCCTGGAGCAGCGCGCGATCGCCTCACTGCAGGCATCTACCTCCCCACCGACTCCGAGCAATCCCTGGGCCGCTTAGAACGCGCCTTTGACCTGCTTCACACCGCCCAGCCGGTGCTGCAAAAAATCAAGCAGGCTAGCCGCGCCGGGCAGTTACCCCAGGGGCGGCCCGAAACCCTGCTCGATCTGGCCGCCGAGCAGGGCGTGCTCAGCGAGGCAGAAACTACCCTGGTGCGCGCAGCCGAATTGGCCCGCAACGATGCCATTCAAGTCGATGCTTTTACCTTTGCGGACTATCAACGCAGCAGTGGGGTACCTGAGCCGTCGGCGATGTCACAAGCTGGCGCTGTCACTGCGACCTAGTGGTGGTGGAGATGGGGGAGACGACCCAATCACCAGGGCAATTCCTCCCAAAACCGCCACCGCCGCCAACCCTAGCCGCAGGGTGATCGGCTCCTGGAGCCAGATTGTCGCACCGATCGCCGCCAAAATCGGCACGCTGAGCTGTACGGTCGCCGCCTGGGCAGACTTTAACCCCGGCAGGGCCTGGTACCAGAGGGCATAGCCCAGGCCCGATGCGATCGCCCCTGACGCCAGGGCATACAGCGCCCCGGCACCATCCCAGACAAGCTCAGATCGAAAGGTCAAGCTGAGCAGCAGCGCGAGGGGAACTGCCCGCAAAAAATTGCCGCCGGTCGTCTCAATGGGGTTAATCACGCCCTGGCCCAGCAGGGAGTAAATGCCCCAGGCGACACCCGCCCCCAGCATGAGCACGGCTCCCCCCAGGGGCGGGGTAGACACCCCCGGCAGCAGCAGCCCAACCAAGCCAGCTAGCGCAGCCACTACCCCGAGCGTTTGCATGCCGCTGAGCCGCTCGCCGCGCCACAGCCCATAGCCAATCATGGTGACCTGCACCGCCCCAAACAACAGCAGGGCACCCGTGGCAGCAGGCAGGCTAACATAGGCCACCGCAAAACAAATGGCATAGATAAACAGCGCGATCGCCGCCGCCCAGCGGCCTGAAAGTTTCGCCGGAGCGATCGCTAGACCACCCCGCCGCCCAACGATGAAACCCAGCATCAGCGCACCTGAGAGCAGGCGAATTAGGGTAAAGCTGCCTGCATCAATGGTGGTGGTGTTTAGTGCCATCCGGCACAGCAGAGAATTGCCAGCAAAGGCCAGCATCGCCAGCGTCGTCAGCAGCAGGGTGCGGAAAGTAGACATAGGCTGGGTTATTTTGTAGGGCTAGGTATTGTTCTGAAGGTAGTCCACATCGTCTGGGATGGCGTTGAGAGCAGCGCATGCAGCCCTCGGGTGGCATCTGTCTGAATATGGAGAGTGCCCCAAAACCCTTCAATTCTCTGACTAAGCGAGCAGCCGCCTGAAACTTAAAACTCTAGTGTTACGGACTCAGCCAGCGAGGTCGTGCTGCTGGCGTCGCTTGATAAACCTGGCTTCTCCGGCGTAGTCTCCCTCAGCGATGACCTCGGTCAACGTCCAACCCAGGTGTTGGTAAAACCCATAGGCTCTAAGTGTCGGGTCATTACCCGTCAAAAGCCAAATTTCTTCGATACCCTGCGACCATAGCCAGGTCTCAGCCGCTTGCATCAGCGATCGGCCAATCCCCTTGCCTTCAAAGGCTGGTCGCACAAAGATACCGAAAATCGTCGCCGCAGTAGCGTTGGCAATGGCAAAGCCGACCGGCTGCCGATCGTGTTCAGCAATCCAGGCACGGCAGTCGGTTGCCAACATCTCGGCCAGTGACTCTGGGGTAATGCCCAGGGCCGCAATCTCTTCGCGAGATTGGTAATTTTCGGTAACGCTGGTGCGAATGTCGAAGAGGGTTTCTATATCTTTGACCTGGGCAACTCGGATGAGCATAATAGTTGTCATTCGGCGTCGGCAAGGGCAACGTACAGCCCCAGCCCCACCAGCATGCCGCCGGAGACCTGCTGCTGTCGCCGCCGTAGTCTGACGCTGGACCTGAGCCTTTGGCCGATGGGGCCAGCTAGAGTCGCAACGACCAGATCCACCAGGGTGTTGAGGCTGACCGAGATGGAGCCCAACAGCAAAAACTGGAGGGCGACATTCCCGGCCGGATTCACAAATTGCGGAATGAAGGCCAAGAAAAACAGGGCCGTCTTGGGGTTGAGCACTTCGGTGGTGATGCCCTGGTGAAAGGCGTTACGGCTGAATCCTTCGGCAGCATTCTCCAGCGCGGGCGCTTTGTCCGTTTGTCTGATTGTGGTGATGCCCAGGTAGATGAGATAGGCCGCCCCGGCGTATTTGACGACCAGGAATGCGATCGCGCTACTCGCCAAAATCGCCGAAATTCCCAGCGCTGCCGCCATCACATGCACCAGGCCCCCGACAGCGGTACCGAGGGATGAGTGGACCCCTTCTTGCCGCCCGCCGCGAATGCTGCGGCTCAGCACGTAAAAGATTCCTGGGCCAGGCGTAATGGCCAATAACAGAGCCGCCGTAAGAAAAATTCCCCAGTGAGTCAGGTCTGGCATGATCGTGATTCCAAATTTTGAACACTAAATTTTGAGACTATAGCGAGAGCTGATAAACCATATTGAACGATCAGAGGTTAGCTATAGCCCTGGAAAGTTCCTTCAGTTTCAAAAGGGTGAAGTTTGAAGCTGTCTGAATCAAAGGACAGTTCGGTGGGGTCAACGTCAGAGCTTGTCATGGCGATCGCCTCCCTTAGCAAAAGCGGGCTGACCAGACAATCGGGCATCGTCTACATCCTGGGTCAGTACTTCTGAAGTGGAGTCGCGCTGGTCAGCCAGATAACGTCTTTGATGGTTAGCTTTGTCTGCTGCCTACAGTCTGGGCCATCTAGCCAGCGGTATAGTTGACTCAAGCTCAAGGATCCCAGCCCGGAGAAAAGACAGCCATGGCTTCTACAGCAGTTGCCCCCATCGTGTTTGAGTTGCCTGCCGCCGCCCCTGGCAGCTTAGACGTCCAGTGGATTCATGGCTCGGTCTCGCCGAAGCACAACACCGACCCCGATATCCAGGTTCACCCCTATAACGAGCACACAATCATCCTGCGGCAGAACATGGCGGTGCATGCCGAGGCCCCGTTTATGTTTCTGCTGTTTGGCAACGATCGCGCCATTTTGCTCGATACCGGGGCCACGCGATCGCCAGACTTCTTCCCCCTGCGCCAAACGGTGGATGGTCTCATCGATCGGTGGCTAGAGCACCATCCCCGTGAGCAGTACGAGCTGGTGGTGGCCCACACCCATCTCCACCGCGACCACTTTGAGGCCGATCCGCAGTTCTCAGGTCGCCCCAACACCGTCATCGTCGGCAAAACCCTCGCCGCCACCCAGGAATTTTACGGCTTCCAGCATTGGCCCCAGGAGCAGGTGGTCTTTGACCTGGGCGGACGACGGCTGCAGGTGATCGCCACACCGGGCCACGAAGAGGCCGAAGTTTCCATCTACGACCCCTACACCCAGCTGTTGTTTACCGGCGATTTGGTCTACCCCGGCCGACTCTACATCCGCGATTGGGAGGCCTTTGCCGACAGCATCGATCGCATGGTGGCCTTTTGCCAGACCCACCCGGTCAGCCACATCTTAGGCTGCCATATCGAAATGTCGATCTATCCCAGGCTCGACTACCTGATTCGCTGCAACTACCAGCCCTACGAGCGCCCGCTCCAGATGACCGTAGAGCAGCTTCAGTCGATGCAGGGGGCGATCGCCGACATCGACGGCAAACCCGGCATCCATATTTTTGACGACTACATCATCTACAACGGCGTGCCCGATCGCTACTTCACCTACGAGGTGATGAACCCCGACGCCGAACCCGGCGATGTCTGCTGACCTGGGATTGATGGATTGATGGATTGGTGACTGATTGGTAACCGATTTCAGCCTATTGTTTCTACCATTGTTCTCCTTGAGGGATGAGAAAAATCACTATGGCCTTCCATCCTCCGTTTCATCTCCGTCGTCGCAACCTCCCACAGCCGCACCGTGTTCACTGGAGCCCGACAGCGCCTTACGCCCGTCCCCGCTGAACGCCACGCTGTTGTATCTGAAAATAGCTTTTCGAGGTATTAAAAATTCTCCCGACAGTAACTCGCTCAGATCTTGCCTTACCTTGACTTATCTAACATCTTCGCAATATTTCAGGGCTAGGTCACAGCTAAAAAGCCATTCTGGGCAAAAGAGCATTGGTTTAACCCATGTCGTTAAGTCGCCGCGATTTTCTAAGATATGGCATAGTCGGCGGAACGCTGATGTCAGCGCCCCTGAGTTTCCCTCGACCGGCCTGGGCCTTGAGCCCCCAAATCCCCAGATTTCAGCAGCCCTTTCGGGTGCCACCAGAACTCTCCCCCGTCCGCAGCGATGCCACCACCGACTATTACGAAATTCGGCTGCAAAAGGCCATGACCGGTATCTTGCCGGGGTTAACGACCGCAACCTGGGGCTACAATGGCCTGTTCCCCGGCCCCACGATTCGACAGCAGGGCGGCAAGCGCAGCACCGGGGGGCGGCAGTCGGTGGTGCGCTTCATCAACGAGCTGGGCCAAGACGAGCAGGGCGACCCGATTAGCTCGGTGACCCATCTCCACGGCATGGCGTCGCTGCCGCAGTACGATGGCTTCGCCGAAGATTTTATTCCGCCCAACTACTTTAAAGACTACATCTACCCCAACGACCGGGCGGCTACCATCTGGTACCACGACCACATGATCGACCACACGTCGCGGAACGTGTATCGGGGCCTGGCCGGTATGTATATTGTGGAAGACCAGGTAGAGCGCGATCTGGGGTTACCCACTGGGCCCTACGATGTGCCGCTGATTTTGCAGGATGGGTTCTTTGCCGCCGATGGGCGGATGGTCTTTGATGACCGCGATCGCAAGAGCGTCTATGGCGATGTGGCCCTGGTCAACGGCGTGCCCTGGCCGCGCATGGCCGTGGGCAACCGCAAATATCGCTTCCGCATTCTCAATGCCTCGGCCTCCCGGGGGTACAACCTGGCCCTCAGCCGCGACGATCGCCGCCTGACCCTGGGCGACACGCTGATTGTGATTGGCTCCGACGGTGGCCTGCTCAGTGAACCCGTCGAGGTCAAAACGCCCTACCAGGTGCTGGAAATCGGCATGGCCGAGCGCTACGAAGTGATTATCGACTTCGCGCGCTATCCCGTCGGCAGCTCGGTTTTTCTCAAAAATCTCGGCTTTACCGGCAGCATCGACTCCGATGACCGCATTCATACCCTGATGCGGTTTGACGTGGTGCGAGAAGAGCCCGACGACAGCCAGCTGCCCAATACCCTGCGCCCGGTGGAGCGCCTGTCACCGACCGATGCCGTGCGCACCCGCACCCTGCGGTTTGAGCGCAACTCGACCGGGTGGGTAATCAACAACCAAAAATGGAATGCCAAGGCGGTGATGTTGAACCCTCGGGCGGGCGATGTCGAAATTTGGGAACTGGTGAATCCAGGTAGCGGCTGGTTCCATCCGGTTCACATTCATCTCATCGACATGCAAATGCTCGACCGCAACGGTCGCCCCCCTCGCCCCTACGAACGCGGCTGGAAGGATGTGTTTCACGTCGGCGAGTTTGAGACGGTCAGAATTATCGGCAAATTTGGCAGCCGCGACGGCCAGTACATCAACGGCAAATTTATGCTGCACTGTCACAACCTGGTTCACGAAGACCACGCCATGATGACGATTTTTGAGGTCGGCAGGGGCGGGAATGATCCCCTATCGGCCCCCGCGCGGCCCGTTTCAGAAATGCGATCGCTATAGCGTGGGGCAAACACATCCCGACCCACGCAAGCCCAAATTAGCGTCCCGAGCCGTAGATCTCTTCATCGTAGGCCTCGATCGCCTCCATGTTGTAGGGGTCGGGAGGTTGCTCGTAGGTTTTGCCGCGCTGGGGCTGGGCCGGGGGCAAAGCGGGAGATACAGCAGAGGCTTCTGCCTGGGGAGGCGCTGGAGCATCTAAAGACGGCGATTCCTGAATCACAGGCTGGTCTTGGCGAGACGTGGAGCGGCTCGATTCAACCGCTGAGCTGGCAGCATTAGTCTGCGCCAGCGCCATGGGTGCCCACAGCGTGAAAGCCCATGCGATTACCGTAATCAGCCCGATCACCAGCCTGCAAGGAATAACCATGCCGTTTTCCTTTCGGACAAAATACTACAGGGGCATTTTATCGCCTGAAAATTTGGGTTGAGTGGAGCAAAAAAAATCGTAGCAATGCGATCGTTTTGTCAGGCCACTCCGCTTGACCTGTGAATGCTTGATTGGCGTTGAACCTGTGCCAGGGTAAATCCCTGCGGGGGGCTTAATCCCAGGTGCTCCAGACTCAACTGGCTCTAATCTCGCTGCAACATAAAAAAGAAGGGTTGGGGAACGAGCTTGAAGTCCATCACACCCATGACGGTGTTATCGTCCACTTTTTTGAAACTGTCGTTAATGGGCAGGTTGTCATAAATCATGGTGGCGCTGACCTTGCCCCGATATTCCATCATCCGTAGCCGGGCCTGACTGGCCTCCGTTTGAGACAGCGATGTCATTAACCGAATCACCGGACGCATCGCGTCATGCTTGAAGAAGGGCAGGTTCAGGCTCATCTTCATGGCATTCAAATCGGGAGCCACCTTAAAGATGCGATTTTGGCCATCTAAAAACAACAGCGGGTGAACCGTCTCTGGATCGATAAATTCTTTGCCGTACCAGTTCGAGGCGGCTAACAACCCATCCATCGGGTGATGGGTAGAAATTTCAGATCCGCGCCAGCGCCCGATCATGAACGCTAAACTGACGGGCTCTAGGGCATCAAAAAGCTGGAGCGCAGCGTCAATGGTAGCTTGCTTATTCTGAAGAATGGGATCTAGCTGGTCTAGGGTATTCATGGCGATCGCAATCGGCGGCATGTCACACCATGCTATCGCTTTTGGCTGCTGCCAGCTCTGAAGACTGACAACTCCAGAACCGTTGAAACCGCTGCCGATTCAACGGGCTCAAGGTGGCTTGAGCAGGAGATAAACCGTTGTTGTAGGCTAGGAGAGCCGATCTTGGCAGACCCTGTTTTTCACTGACAGCGGTCGATTAGCGCCGATTCGGTGAGTGGCGTTTGCCCAGGGGCGGAATTCAGTTTGAGATATCGATGGGTAGCTTGTTTCAAACGCTAAATCAGGTGCTGAATGCGCCGATCCTCAACTTTGGTAGCGCATCGCTGACCCTGAGCGCGATCGCACAATTTATGCTGGTGCTGCTCATTGCCCTGCTGGTAGCCCTCGCCTTTAAGCGTCTCTTTGCCGACCAAATCTTGAGTCGCCTGGGGTTTAAGCAGGGCACCCGAGAATCGATCGCCACGATTACTAGCTACGGTTTGGGGGTCATGCTCGGCCTGCTGCTGCTGCAAATGCTGGGAGTTAACCTGGCCTCGATCGCTGTTTTGGCGGGCAGCCTGGGCATTGGCATTGGCTTTGGTCTGCAAGACCTGACCCGTAACTTTACCAGCGGCATTGCCATGCTGGTCGAGCAAAAGCTCAAAGTGGGTGACTTTGTCGAGTGGGAAGGGCAGGCGGGCTATATTGCCGAAATCTCTCTGCGCTCTACGGTAATTCGCACCATCACCCAGCGGCACATCATCATTCCCAACAGCACCTTGGCCGGTAACCAGGTCACCAACTGGACCTACAACGACACCAAAGGCTGGGTATCGGTTATCGTCAGCGTTGCCCACGAAAGCGACCCGGTAGTGGTGATCGAAGCGCTGCTCGACTCGGCCTATCTCGAAGAAACCGTCTCCTACGAATATCCGCCGGAGGTCTATTTAACTAACTTTGGCCAAAACTCCCTCGACTTTATTTTGTGGATTTGGGTCGATCGGGTCGATCTGAAGCACAAAACCGAAAGCTCCCTGCGCTTCATCATTGACCAAAACCTGCGGCAGCACCGTATTCGCCTGGCCTCCCCCCGCTACGATCTGTGGCACCGCAACCCCAATATTGTGTTGCAGTCCTCGGTGGACGACTACGGAGATTACGCCTACGTGCAGCAAGCCGTGCCTACCTTTAGCGACACCTATCCCAAGCCAGTTGCGGTGAGAGACCTGCTGCGACAGCTGCCCTACTTTGCCGAGTGCAACACCCTCGAACTGCGCAAGCTGGTCGAAATTGGCTATCGCAGGCGCTTAGAGATGGGCGAAGTGCTCTACAAGGCAGGCGATCCGGGGGATGCGTTTTACATCATTCTGCTGGGTGCGGTGAAGTACAGCCTCAACGGCAACGATCAGCCGACGATCATGCGGGCCGGGCAGTTTATTGGTGAATTTTCGCTGATGCTGGGCATTCCCCGCACGGTGACGGTAACGGCACTCGAAGACACGACGGTGTTTGCCATTAGCCCGGATGGGTTCAAAAAGATTTTGCAGAGCCAGCCCCGCCTCTACGACATGATTGTGCAAGAGATGGGTCGCCACGAAGCCGAGCTGGTGCAGCAAAACCGTCGCCTGCGCGAGCTGGGGCTAATCACCCAGGACTACGACAAAAACCCGGTGGCCTGGGTGCAAAAACAGCTAGAGAAACTGTTTTCGCCCCATACCTGATCCGACCTCACCGCTCACGCGGATGATCTCGCAAAAAGGGTGGACGCCCCGCATCCTGTGGAACGCATCTGAGCGTAAACCCCTGGCAAAGCAGCTGCTCGCCGCCGCCGCCAGCGCCCAGGGCATCGAGACTCAGGCGCTAGGCGCGTGGTTTACCCAGCAGCAGCTCAACGACCCCAAGGTATTTCTGCCCCAGCTCAGCCAGCGGCTAGAGGCCATGGTCGGCGACCAGTGGCTCTTCGACCCTGGGGCATTTCGGTAGGGTGCAGAAACCGGGTGTCTTACGCAAGGCAATACAGTATCAGCTATCTCGCTGAAGTAGGATGAAAACATATCAAGGGGCAAGACCATGACCTCATCCGCACAGCCACCAGAGAGTTTTGAGAGCCAGGTGCTAGAGCGGCTAGACCGCCTGCAGCAGAGTGATGAGCGCCTGAGCAGCGATGTCGAGAGGCTAAGCAACGACGTAGAGGCCAGCAACACCCGCTTCGAAAAGTGGGATGGGCGGCTGTGGGGGCTCACCCTGGGGCTAATTGGCACCGCCTGGACAGCCATCTTTGCGGCATCGGCGGTGGTGATCACCCGCATTTTGTCGGCGGGCAATTAGCGTTCTAGTCGCTTTGCAACCGTACGGTTGCCCAACAGAATGACTTGTTGTACGGTATCCCCTGCGGGGAATGTAATCTAGGACGGGCGTGGGGGAAGTTACAGCTTCCCCTACGCCCTAAAACATCCCAGCTTAGTCGTGGTAAGTGAGATGCCCTAGGTGCATTCTAGGAGCTAGCGTCTTCGTTTACCTTGCTCAGAAAACTCAGCACCCTCACTGGTGTTGGGTTACGCTGGCGCTAACCCAATCTACGAGATCCCTAGTTTTAGCCCTAACACGGCATCAGCATTCAATCACATTCACCGCCAGCCCCCCGCGCGAGGTCTCCTTATACTTTTCGTGCATGTCGCGCCCGGTTTCGACCATGGTTTTGATCACCTCGTCGAGCTGAACGAAGTGCTTGCCATCGCCCTGGAGGGCAAGGCGGGTGGCGTTGATCGCCTTGATTGACCCCATGGCGTTGCGCTCAATGCAGGGCACCTGCACCAGGCCGCCTACCGGGTCGCAGGTGAGACCCAGGTTGTGCTCCATGCCGATTTCGGCGGCGTTTTCGACCTGGGCGGGGGTGCCGCCGAGCACTTCGGTTAACGCCCCTGCCGCCATCGAGCAGGCGACGCCGACTTCGCCCTGACAGCCGACATCGGCCCCAGAAATCGAGGCATTTTCTTTGTAAAGAATGGCGATCGCCCCCGCCACCAGCAAAAAATTCACCACCCCGTCTTCGCAGGCCCCGTGGCAAAAGCGGGTGTAGTAGTGCAGCACGGCAGGGATAATGCCCGCTGCGCCGTTGGTGGGGGCTGTGACCACGCGCCCGCCGCCCGCGTTTTCTTCGTTGACGGCCATGGCGTAGAGGTTGACCCAGTCCATAATGCTGAGCGGGTCGGCCAGGGTGTATTCCGATCGCTGCTTGAGATGGCGATAGAGCCCGGCGGCCCGCCGCTTGACCTTGAGCCCGCCGGGGAGAATGCCGTCGGTATTACACCCCCGCACCACGCAGGCCTGCATCACCTGCCAGAGCTTCAGCAGCTCGGCCCGGATCTCCGCTTCAGCGCGCCAGGTCAGCTCGTTGGCCAGCATGATCTGGCTGATCGACAGCCCCGACTGGTGGCACTGGGCCAGCAGCTGGGCCGCGGTGGTAAAGGGGTAGGGCAGGGGCGACTGGTGCAGCTCCAGGCGATCGCTCGCAGCGGCCTGCTCATTGACGACAAAGCCGCCGCCCACCGAGTAGTAGGTGCGATCGCGCAGTACCGCACCCGTGCCGTCAAAGGCGGTAAACACCATGCCGTTGGGGTGAAAGGGCAGCGGTTTCCAGTGAAACGTGAGGTCGGTCTTTTCGTTAAAGGCCAGCACCTGCTGCTGCAAGAGCCAGATCGACTGGGTTTCGCGAATGCGTTCCAGATGCCCGTCGATCAAATCGGGGTCGATGGTGTCGGGCGACTCGCCTTCGAGGCCTAGCAACACGGCGCGATCGCTGCCGTGGCCCCGGCCCGTGGCCCCCAGCGATCCGTACAGATCGATCTGGATGCGCTGCACCTGCGACCGCAGCCCGTCGTCGGCGAGGCCCTGGGCAAACCGCCGCGCCGCCTTCATCGGTCCCACGGTGTGGGAACTGGAGGGGCCAATGCCGACTTTGAAGATATCGAAGACGCTGGTAGACATGCCGGTGGAAACGGTGGGAGAGGAAAGGTGAACCTGGGTCATGCCGGAATCGCCTCCTGCGAAAGTCGGGTGGTTAACCAATCGCGCGATCGCGCCACGCCGCCGAAAGTGTAGAGGTGAAAGTGACTGATGCGATGGTCGGAGACCGGTCCATTAGGACCATCGCTCAGCCCGTCGACCAGATAGTCGGGGGTTTGCACCGTCAGGAGTTGACCCAGTCGAGCCGACTGATGCCGCAATCCTAGCAGGCTGGTTTTGACCCCGCAGAGTTTGGCGAACTTGAGTAACGTGGTTGGGCTGGTGGGGCCGGGAATGCCGAGATAAATGGGCAGCGCATTGAAGGGTTCAATGCGATCGAGCCAGGCGCGCACGGTGGCGACATCCAGCGACCACTGGGTCATGACAAACATGTCGGTGCCGGTGTCGCGGGCGTACTGGTTTTTGAGGGCGAGAATGCGATCCGATGCCGGTTCGTCCATCACCGGCATACCCTCGGGATGTCCGGCAACGCCCACCCGCAAGCCGTCAAACAGACCCGTTTCCAGCAGATCCAGCGTGGAGCTGAAGGGGCCGACGGGGCGATCGGGACTGCCGCCTATGATCAGCACCTGGCGAATCTGGGCCTGGTCGCGCAGGGCGGCGAGGTAGTCGTACAGGTGGGTGCGATCACGCATGCTGCGGGCGGGCACGTGGGGAATGGGGTCATAGCCGAGGGCACGCAACCGAACAGCCTGAGCTACCACGTCGCGATCGTCGGCCCCTGGCAGGTAGGTGATCGATACCTCTCGCACCGCGTGGGGCAGCTCTAAGACATCTACCTTTGGTGTCACTTCGATTGAAAACTGCATGGCGGCAACCTGTTGGGAACGAGGGAGTAGGGAGTAGGGAGTAGGGAGTAGGGAGTAGGGAAGCAGGGGTTTTACTATGGCTTCATGCTGAGGAAACGTCTGGGGTCGGTGTGTTTTACCTTCCTGGGGGTATCGGCTCCACCCCGGTAGACGAGGGCCACACCGATCGCCGCAATCACTAGACCGGCGGCATCGACCCAGGCGATCTGGTCATTGAACAGGAGAAATCCCAGCACTAGGGTCGTGGGCGGTGTCAGGTACATCAAACTGGCCACTCGGGCGGCTGTGCGATACTCCAACAGCTTCAGCATCAGCCCGTAGGAGCCGATCGACAGCACGATAATTAACCACCCCAGGGCAAACACAAACTGCTGGGTCCACTGAACGCTCATGCCTTCGATAAAAATCGCCAGGGGCCACAGGGCGATCGCGCTGGCCACGGCCTGCACAAACAAACTCTGAATCACCGGCAAATTTTGCTCTGGCTGGGTGCGATTCAGGTGGCGCTGGTAGAGCGTCGCCACGGTCATGCTGGCTGCCGCCAAAAAGGGCAGCACATACCCAAGCGGCGCCACCGCTCCGGCCCCCTCCAGTTTGGTAACCACTACCAGCACCACGCCCACCAGGCCGACTCCTGTCCCCCACCACTGCACTGCCGATATCGACTCACCCAAGAGCGGGCCAGATAAAACGCTGGTAGCCATCGGCTGCAACGCCGTGATCAGCGCCACAATCCAGGGCGAAACGCCCAGCGCGATCGCCCCCAGCGCCGCACTGAGCCAAACGGCGTGAGCCAGCACACCCACAAAGGCCGAACGGGCGATCGCCGTCTTGCTGTGAAACTGTAGCTTCCGCCGATAGCTCAACCAGATCAGCAGCAGTATTGCCACCAGGACATAGCGCACAAACAACAGCGTGAATGGCCCGGCGTAGGGCAACCCATACTTCGCGCCAATGAAGCCAGAACTCCACAGCACAACAAACAGGAGTTCGAGTCCAAGAATTTGCATTCTGAATACCTTATTGATCGGCCACTAGTGATCTTTCAGTCAGTCTTAAAAATTTGGATGTACTGTGGCGTGCATCAAGCGAAATGCGCCCCACGCAGGCTCACGCAACTCACTGTCCCCTCCTGGGAGGGGCTGGGGGTGGGTCTGTCTCAACTTTTGAACAGCTTATTCATAGAAAGTGACTGCTTTGGCGTCATCGTTTTGACCCACCCCGCCCTCCGGGCACCCCTCCCAAGAGGGAGGATGTTAGCCCTTACCGGAGATTAAGGTTGGTTTACAGCAGCTTCTCAACCACCGTTGCCGCCAGGGGCTGGCCGAAGTATTCCACCGCGACCTGGGTACCGGGTTGAGCATGGGCCAGCGGCAGATAGACAAACACCACGCAGCGCCCCAGACTGTAGCCGTAGCCCGCGCTGGTGGCGTAGCCCAGCACCTTGCCGTCGGCAATTACAGGTTCTTTGCCCATCGCGATCGCCGCCGGATCGTCTAGCGTTACAAAGCAGAGCTTGCGGCTGGCGTATTCCTGGCGCTGTAACAATGCTTCTTTCCCAATAAAGTCGCCCTTGTTTGGCTTTACCGCAAAACCGAGCCCTGCCTCATAGGGGTCATATTCCGTGTGAATATCGTGTCCCCAAAACAGGAAGCCCTTCTCCAGCCGCAGGGATTCAAAGGCCCCCAATCCAGCGGCGATGATGCCGTGCTCCTGACCCGCCGTCCACAGCGTATCCCAGAGCTTCAGGCCACACTCAGTCGGCGCATAAATTTCCCAGCCCTCTTCACCCACGTAGGACACTCGCACCGCCAGCACTGGAATGTTGCCGATAGTGAGCCGCTGATTGGTGAAGAACTTGAACTTGGGCTTAGACACATCCGTTTGGGTCACGGCCTGCAAGATCTCCGGCGCTTTTGGCCCCCAGAGGCCCACACAGCAGTAGCTAGACGACACATCGGTAATGCGAACGGAACCATCCTCAGGCAGGTGGGTCGTCATCCAGGCCAGGTCGTGACCGTGGACGGAGCCACCCGTCACCACCCAGTATTTCTCAGCCCCCAGGCGGCTCACCGTCAGGTCGCACATGATGCCGCCGTTGGCATCGAGCATGGCGGTATAGATCACCTTGCCGACGGGCTTGTCGATATCGTTAGCGCAGAGACTTTGCAGGTAGGCCACCACGCCGGGGCCAGTCACCTCAAATTTGGCAAAGGGGGTGAGGTCATAGAGAGCCGCTTTTTCCCGCGTAGCCAAATGCTCTGCCCCCTGAATCGGTGACCAGTTCTTCGCCTCCCAGCCCTGACGCTGAGGAATGGCGTACTGATCCAATAGATCCCCATTGGCCTCAAACCACTGGGGCCGCTCCCAGCCAGCGCTGAAGATGAACTGAGCACCCAGTTCTTGCAGGCGGGGATAGAAGGGGCTAACCCGCAGCTCCCGCGAGTGGGTCTGCTGGTCGAGCGGGTGAATGATGTCGTACACCTCGTCGTACTGCTGCGCCCCAGCGCGGGTAATGTAAGCCGCGCTCTTGCACACCGCCGAGAAGCGATTGATATCCATCTCGTGAATATCCAGACTGGGCACGCCGGTCGTCATCAGTTCCGACACAATTTTGCCAACGCCGCCGCCGTGGGTGACCCACACCGCCTCCGCCACCCAAAAGCCTTTCGCTTTAATGGATTCACCCACGATCGAGCCGCTGTCGGGGGTAAAGGAGAACATGCCGTTGATTTTGTAGGTCAGCTCCGCCCCCCCTAGCGCGGGGAAGAGTTCCTTCGCCGATTCCCAGGCGGGGCCAAAGTGCTCTTCGGTAAAGGGACGCACCGAGGGCATCACCGGGGCTTCGGCAAAGGGCAGAATGTTGTCGGGGTCCACCAGCAGCGGTTCGTGCTGGTACGTGCCAATCCCCCAGCAGTCGCCGTGCTGCCGAAAGTACATGGCATGGTCCTGGTGGCGCACCATGGGATAGGTGACTTCCTCCGTCATCCCCGCCAGCTCAGGAATCGGGGCAGTTTTCACATACTGGTGCTGCACCGGGGTGAGGGGAATCACTTCGCCCACCATGCGCCCGATGCGAGGTCCCCAGATCCCGGCACAGACCAGCACCTTGTCGGTCTCGATCCGGCCCTTGTCAGTGACAACCGCCTGCACCTGACCATTCACCACCTCAATATCCATCACCGTCGTGTGGCTGTAGAATTCAGCAGCCCCGGCTGCTTTGGCGTAGTTAGCCATCGCTTCCGCCGCCCGCAGGGCCTTAGCAATGCCGTCGGTGGGCACAAAATAACCGCCCAGCACTTTAGTTTCATCCACCAGCGGCACCTTGGCCTTGACCTCCGCCGGGGTGAGTAGGCACGCCCCTTCGACCCCCCAAGACTTGGCCCAGCCCAGCTTGCGCTGGAGCTCGGCCAGGCGGGCTTCAGTGTAGGCCACCTCCACACCGCCGCAGGGGTAAAAGGCAGGGCCTTCCTCGGTGCTGAGCTGGCTATAAAGCTCGACCGTGTACTGGGCCAGCTTGGTCATAGTCTTCGACGAGTTGGTCTGAAACACCAGACCCGGCGCGTGGGAGGTAGAGCCGCCCGTGGCAAAGAGTGGGCCTTGCTCGACGACGACGATATTTTTCCAGCCCAGTTTGGCCAGGTGGTAGGTGGTGCTACAGCCGACGATGCCTG
Source organism: Nodosilinea sp. LEGE 07088 (assembly GCF_015207395.1). Taxonomy (GTDB): domain Bacteria; phylum Cyanobacteriota; class Cyanobacteriia; order Phormidesmidales; family Phormidesmidaceae; genus Nodosilinea. The sequence continues at coordinate 59 of NZ_JADEWX010000134.1, read as the reverse complement.
CACCGATGACGACGAGGGTAGCGGTGGATTGCATAGGGGTTCTCCGGTGGGGGTGGGGG
>NZ_JADEWX010000133.1 GCF_015207395.1 Nodosilinea sp. LEGE 07088 | reverse complement strand
GCCCGATACTCCACCGAGGGGAACTGGTAAAACCGAGTGTAGAACTGGGTAAAGTTGGCTCCCCACCAGCGGCCTACCCCGATGCCGAGCCCTGACCCCAGCCCCACTACCACCGCCACCAGCTTAAAAAAGTGCAGCCCCACTCCCCAGTTGCTGTAGCCAAAGGCCTTGAGCACCGCGATCTGGTCGCGCTGGGTGCTGACCAACCGAGCCAGCACCAGGTTGACCAAAAACGCCGCAATGCCCAAAAAGATCAGCGGCAAAATCAGCGCCATCACCTGCAACCCGGCCAGGTCATCCGACAAAAACCGATGGGAGAGCTGGTTCTCGCGTCCGTAGGCCCCCAGCCCCCCGTAGCGCTCTAAAACTTGGTCGAGGCGAAAGATCACCGCCTGCTGATTGGCCTCGGGGGTGAGGGTAAGTGCCACATCGTTAAACGCGCCATTCAGGTCAAAGGCGGTGGCCAGAGCCTCGCGCCCCATCCAAAACACCCCAAACCGCCGGTTATCGGGCAGCAGCTCGGTGCCGCTAATTTCGTAGATGTACTCGGGCGACAGGGCGGTGCCGACGATTCGCAAGGGCTGCCAGCGACCATTAATCACCGCGCTAATGGTGTCGCCCAGCTCAAGCTGGTTGGCTTCGACAAAGGCCACACTGGCGATCACCTCATCGGCCCGGCCCGGCTGAATGTAGCGGCCCGATCGCAGCACCAGGTCGTTCAATATCGGCTGGCGCTGCTCTGGAATCGAGATCAACCGCCCGCTGGCGGGATCCTCTAGCCCCGGCACATCCAGCGTCACTGTCGCCACCACCCGCGATCGCCCCTGGCCCACCCCCGGGATCGCTAAAATTTGCGCCATCACCCCGTTGGGGGCGCGCTTGAGCTGCACAAACACATCGGCAAAGCGGTACTGGCTGTAGTAGCGCTCCTGGGAGAGCAGCAGCGACTGATAGGTGCTGACCATGGTCACCAGGCTGGCAATGCCGCAGGCCACGATCACCACAATGGCGATCACCTGGCCCCGCAGGCCCCGCAGGTCTCGAAATAGCTTGCGATCGAGGGTTTGCATCGGCTACTACCATTCCAATTCATCGGGGGAGGCGCGGTGAGCATTGACGTCGATGGTGTGGATCTGGCCGTCGCGCATGGTAATAATGCGATCGCCCATGGCCCCAATTCCGGCATTGTGGGTAATCACCACCACGGTAGTGCCCAGCTCTTGGTTCACCTGAGCCAAGACCTCCAGCACTCGCTTGCCGGTGCTAAAGTCCAACGCGCCCGTGGGCTCGTCGCAAAAGAGCACTTCGGGGCGCTTGGCGATCGCCCGGGCAATTGCCACCCGCTGCTGCTCTCCCCCCGACAGCTGCGAGGGAAAGTGATCGAGGCGATCGCCCAAGCCCACCATCTCCAACGCGGCGTCTGCGCACATTGGGTGAGCAGCAATGTCGGTCACCAGGGCCACGTTTTCCTTGGCCGTCAGACTGGGAATGAGGTTGTAGAACTGAAAAATAAAACCGATCGACTCGCGGCGAAACCGGGTGAGGAGGCGATCGCCCCCCGCCGTCAGGTTCTGGCTTTTGAAAAACACCTCACCGCTGGTGGGCACATCGAGCCCGCCCAAAATATTCAGCAGCGTCGATTTGCCGCTGCCCGAAGGCCCTAGCAGCACCACAAACTCGCCCTCATACAGGTCAAGATCGACCGAGCGCAGCGCCCGTACCTGCACTTCACCCATGGTGTAGGTTTTCGTCAGATGTCGAGCCGAAAAAATAATCGGCGTCTCTGGAGAAAGGCGTGAGTGAGCAAGTGAATCGGGGCTGGGCTGACGGGTCATGGCGGTGCCAAGGTTGTGCCCTCTGCCCCAGCCTAATCAATCCAGCTAGCTCCTTAGCAGAATACTCAACGATTCTTTAATACTCTACAAGCGGTCTTTGTTCTTGGTGCGCACCCGCTCGTAGAGACCTTCCATGGCTGCGATAAACGAGTTGTCGCGGGTCCAAAAGGCGGGGAAATCGCCCTGCTTCTTGACCAAAATGGCCGGTACCGCCGAGGTCGTCGCCACCTCAATTGTTTGGGGCAGGCGCTTCTCTCCCTGCCAAAATTCTTTCAAGCTTGGGGCTATAGGCTCAACGGTCTGAGGCTGGGTGTAGTAGTGCTCGACCGGTTCGGGAGGGCGCTGCTGGGCCGATAGTTCTGCCGAGAGGGCCTGACCTAGGGGCGACTTGGCCAGCTCAGCCCTGAGGGCATCGCGCGACAGACCGCGCAGCTCAAACAGCAGAAAGGGGTCGCGATCGAGCTCGGCGGCAATCAGGTAGTAGACCCCGGCAATGTGTTTACAGGGGTTGCTGTAGTCGGGGCACGAGCATTTGGTCTTAAAGTCTTGGCCGCTGGCGGGCAGCAGGTTAAGCCCCAGGGTTTTGAAGCTGTCTTCGATGTTGTCGGGGATTTCGTTCAGCAGCAGCCGCGAAATCAAGCTGGCTTTGGAGGCGACAAGGGCAATGACGGCGGCCCACTTGGCTTTGCTGATGGGCGCAAAGTCGATGGTAGTCGTGTAGAGCGGTTCTTTGGTCACCCCAAAGTAGGGATTCACCGACCCCCGTACCTTGGCGGTGACCAGCCCCCCGTCGATGTCAAAGCTTTTGACCTTGCCGCCGCTGGCGTAGGAGCGGCCCCGCTGCAACCGGCCCGAGTCGGTCAGTCGCTCGATCGCATCTATAAAACGTTTTCCCCACCAGGTGCGGCTAAAGTTTGCCATCGCTAGGTTCCAGTGCTGGCTTTATTGTAGAGATACAGTAACGCTTTGGGCAGGAGATCATCCATGACCGCAGCACTCATTTCGCCCCGCAACCAGGTGGTTTTGCAGGGTGTCAGCTGGGCCACTTACCAAAGCCTGATTCGCGATCTGGAGTCAGCCCCCGGCAAACGCCTCACCTACGACCAAGGGACGTTGGAAATTATGGTGCCGCTACCTCCCCACGAGAGCTACAAAAAGTTGATGGGGCGCATGGTTGAGGTCACCACAGAAGAAACCGCAACCGAAATTCGCAGCCTGGGGTCTACCACCTGGAGCCGAGCAGACCTGAGAAAAGGTCTGGAACCCGACCAGTGCTACTACATTCAAAACGAGCAGGCGGTGCGAGGCAAGGATGAAATTGATCTGAGCGTCGATCCACCCCCGGATTTAGCGATCGAAGTGGATAACACCAGCAGTTCCCTCAACCGCATGGCTATCTATGCCGCGCTGGGTGTGCCCGAAGTCTGGCGATTTGATGGCACCACCCTGACTATCTATGGCTTGGTCAATGGTGACTACCGGCCTGAAGATACCTCAGCGGTGTTGCCGATTTTGCGCCCCGATGATCTGCTGCGGTTTTTGCAAACCAGCCAGACCATGGGCGAAACCAGCTGGGTCAAGAGCTTTCGTCAGTGGGTTCAGGCCCGCCTGGGCAGTGGAGGGAAACTGGGCTGAGGGATGCGATCGCTGCCGTGCTGTAGTCAGCTGGACTTACTCGCCTGGCAGAAAGTCAGGATTGAGCGTTGATTCGGAGCTGAAGGGAGCCACTTCTGGAAAGGTGTCTAGGGGCAAACCAGTCTCGACGGCTGCTTTTTTGCGGGCTAGAGCATAGCAGTCGGCAAATATGCTGGTGAAATAGGGCTTCAAGCTGGGGCTATCGCGAAAGGCTTTGTCGATGCGGTCCCTGTGCTCCAGAATGGTAAATCGCCAGCTGTTCGATCGCCGCTCGGGTTGGTGCTGATACTTCAATAGATGTCTGAGCAACACTTCCAGGTTGCTTTCGAGCGATCGCTTTTCACTGCGCCCCATGTCGTCAAGTTCTTCAGCTAGGTTAGCCACGTCAATGTCGTGCATTTGACCGCTGCGAAGCAGCCTGGCAGTTTCAGTGAGCCAGCTGAGGTAGTCTTCGTCGTACAGCGATGAGATCGCTTTGGATTGGCTGCTAGGTCGAGATACGGCCATGGCGCTGTGAAGAGGGGCTAGGTGCGATCGTAGCAGACAGGTAGCGCTGGAAGCTCGTAGGAACCCCGTACCCGATGGGCCATGCTGATGCAATATCTGATGGGGATGCCGATTTCTCGACTCGCTGGGGGTTGATCAAAAGCCAATTTAGCTGTCATTGCACAGAGAAGCATAAATGCGAGCGCTCATTGGCTCGTTTCAAGAAAAAAGAACAAGCAATTTGGCAACGTCGCTTTTGAGAACATCAAATTTGTCATGAGAAAGACTTTGGGCACCATGCCGACTACATCCATTACAATCTGGTTAGTCACGAATTGGTAAAGGCTCCGCAAGATCGGCCCTATTTAAGCTTTCATCGCTATGTTGATCATGGAATGTATTCTGAAGACTGTGGGATTAAAAGCAAGATTTGTTTGCCGGATGAGATTGGTGCAGAGTGCAAGCTCTTGTTATGTGTTGGGTTTCGCGCGCTCAAACCAACCTGCAAGAGATCTGCGATCTCACTGATGCTAATTAAGCAAATCGAATCAAACTATAAAATCAATTAGATCTTCTCGAGCAAGACTAACCAATATTTTCATCCTTCTGTATAGAGACAAAAGAATTTTAAGCGAGGCAAGCCTGTTTCCAGTTAACTCACAAAGAATGTCGACATCCTCAAACTGCATCTCATCTGAAAAATAAAATAAGGCGTAGTCAATAAAATGCCATTCTTTCGAGGTGAGTTCGCTCAGCAAATGATCTTCCCCTTTTTCACCTGCTTTTCTAACTCCTAAAGTATTTAGACGCATAATCTGCATCTGCTTACGAATATCACGATAAAGCTTGTGTACAAAGGCATCCTTGCGAAGCATTGTATAAATAATAACTTCAATGTTTTGAGCAACAGGACTAACTAGTCTGAGATTCATTGCTCCTGGAGAGGAATAGACAATAGAATTTATTCTTGGCCTATAATCATTTGGGATTGCAGATTCGATTGATTTATAGAAATTAACCCTACTAAATCCACCTCTCCAAGGATAAGATTGATATATCTTCGAGATTTTCTCTTCCACTTTTTCAGATTGACTAACCTCTAAGGAGAAGAGTAAATGATAAACTTGTGAATAAACTCTTGAAAATTCACTTAAATTGCTAAGAGACCATTCGCCATCCATCCCAATCTCATGCAACCTAATTTCTGGATCAACTGATTTCTTGGCGACCTGAGTATCGTAGACCTTCTTAATCTTGAGAGAACTTAGTGAAGTCAAAAACTGAGGCTCTTTCCAAGCAGCAAGCAGCTTTTTGGCTGCCTCCTCAGGCAGTTCAACTGTAATAATGACGCTACCCTCTTCAACATGCTCAATTAAAATATGGCTCTTTGAGATGTCGAGAAAATTTGCCAACCCTCCAATAAGAGTATTTTTCTCCCGTATACCAAACTGATCATAGGGGATGTTTGCAACTACTGTCACCATCTTTTTTTTTGCTCTGCCGAGGCTTTATTCAAGTCAGGCAGCACGCTAGTTAAATTCTTATTGCCTTCAGCAGCTTTCGTTTTAGATGTTTTTGCAAGTTGATGGAGGCTCTTGAGTAGCTTGTCTAGACCTAGCTTTCTACGTTCATTAGGAAAAAGGTCTACATGTTGAATATCATTCAGTGTTTGAACACTATCAATTGGAATTGGTGGAACTTCACATTCAGAAAGCCTGACTGGAATTAGATAAATACTTCCTGGAGGTAGTTTTCGATAGGCTTCTATTGCATCTGCCATCTCAGGATAAACTCCAGAAGATATACGCTTTTCCAGGTTTTCTGACAAACAGACAATGACTGCCAAAGAATTCTTCATTGCCTTCTGGATCTCATATTTCCAGTTTTGCCCTGGCAAGATTTCTTGGTCCCACCAAACATTAAGGCCCTCCCCTTCAAGTTCATGGTGTAGTTTTAGAACTTGATCATAGTCATCACGGCAATATGAAACAAAAATATGTCCACTTGAATTTTGATTGTTTTTCATAATTGCGACAGGATCCAGTTTTAAGATAAAGCTTTATTGGAAAACAGAAGAATGGCCCACAAAAAAAATCACATGATCAAATTTATTCCGCTTTCCCTTTTTCTCATTCTAATCAAGTGCTAAATATGCAGCAATGCCCACCGTCTCTTTGGCAGTGGACAGCACCCGTAGGGTGGGCATTGCCCACTATTCCATATTAAGCCGCAGGCAAACGAGGTTTAGGCAGAGGCAATCCATCTTCTTCCAACAAAAGTTGCAAAACCTCTTGGCCATTTCTGGCGGCATCTTCATAGCTATTGCCATGGGTTCGATAGGTCTGTTCAGGAAAATTGGGCAAATGCACTAGATAACAGTCGTCTTCCTCTGACCAGACAATCACCATTTTATGACATAAAGGATTGGGTAAAGAGCATTCCACCTAAAACAACCTATTCACCACTGATTTCAATCAAGGACTCTCGACCCGTTAGCAACTCAAGAGCGGTTACCAACGTCCCACTTAAAATTTCTCTCAGTCGAGCATTTGAGGTATTGCCGCAGGTTAGCCAAATTACCTCAGGTGGTGGGCCAAGGCGATCAACCAGGTCTACAAAATCTCCATCTTTAGTTATCAAAATAGCACTTTTCGCTCTTGCAGCCTCAAAGATTTCAAGATCTTCAGCATCCCTTAAACCCAGATCCCGTAAAGCCACTGCTGTTACGTCAAAATTGTTGGCAATCCAGGTGGCGATCGCGGGTGAAAGGTGAGCATCGACCCAAATCGTTGTCATGCGACCAGAACAGGATGGTTTAATTTACGAGCCGCATAAACCAGGGATGCTCTAACATCATCCATTTCCAGGTCTGGCAAATCTGCCAAAATTTCTTCAGCGCTTAACCCTGCTGCAAACAAGTCCAGCACATCAGAAACGCGAATCCTCATACCACGAATGCAAGGGCGACCGCCGCACTGTTTGGGGTTTACTGTAATTCGCTCTAGTAGATCTAACATTTGCCTCTTCTCCATTTGTTAAGGGCTACTGAGGGTTGCTTCTGTCAATACGGTTGAACTCCCTGACCACTTCGCCTATTATGCTTCAACGGGGAATGACTTCTAGGCGGGGAAGAGAGAGGGTGGAGCCTCTCAAATCCCCTGTGACATCCCTCTTAGACCAGGTAAGCGAGATGCCCTTAGAAGCCATTCTAAGAGCTAGCGTCTTCTTTTACCTTCATATGGGACCGCTAGAGCCTTCTCCGTTTTCCTAAACCGAAAACGGAGAAACCGTACATGTATCAACCCAACCCCGGAGACCTCAACGTCTCTACCCCCTTCCGGCTGCCCACCTACCAACCCGACCGCCTCTGCCACATTTTGCTGGGCGACTACGCTGCCGTCGTCGAAGCCATCAACCGCATGGAATTGCTGAGGTACTGCGAACGCATCGCCTGGCTAGACCCCATCCCCACCGGGCGCAACGGCGAATACATCAGCGTCATGACCCGCAGAATTACGCCTTCGGAGTAGGGAGCAAGAACGCGGGTAAGCGGTGTAGGAGCTGGCTACCAACGTCGGCTCCTACAGCCGGGAATACGAGAACGGCTAGGCGATGACTTCAACCAGGTCTAGCTAAGCCGCCTTAGCAAGCTTGGCTCGTAACCCATCACCGTCAGGCCAACGACTGCCTGGGTTTCTTCGTCATAGCGCAGCACCACCCCATCGCCGATGTCGATACCAACCGCTGAGCGAGGCTCACCTACTGAAAGGTATAAAACATCTGCTTCATCGTCATAATCCCAGTTGGCTTGTTCAGAAGCCTGTAGAATTTTCAGCGTGTCCATAACACCTCTCGTTGTTGTGAAGGGCGACGAGTCAGATAAAATAGCGTTATTTTAGTGCCCTACGGGTTCGTCTCGACTCCAGCAGGTAGCAGGCACTAAAATAAAGAGGAACGTCGCTGACAACCTATGACTCTAACCCTCGACCTTCCTCCGGAAATGGAGCATTACCTCATGCAGGAAGCCCAGCAGCAGGGGCTTTCGGTTGAAGCGATGACGTTACAACTGTTGGCAAAATCCATCCTCATCAAACAAAAGCAAATCGAAGCTGTCGATGTGCTCCAATCTTGGATTGATGACGAAGATAGTGAAGAGCAGCAAGAAACAGGGCAGTACTTACTCCAGGTTTTAGACCAAGATCGGCTCTCGGATCGCAAGCTATTTCCCCAGGAGCTCAAAGGGATTACCTGGTGAGCCGAGTTGTAGTCTTGGATACGAGTCCCATCGGACTCATCACCAATCCTAAGCTCTCTGACCAGGGCAATGCCTGTAACAAGTGGCTTCAAGCACATCTCAGGGCAGGCAGCCGTATCGTTATTCCTGAGATTGCAGACTACGAAGTGCGGCGTGAGTTGTTGCGGGCCAATAAGGTTAAGGGGTTGGCGCGCTTAGATAACTTAGCTAACATCCTCGAATACCTACCTTTAACAACGGTGGCGATGCGCCAAGCTGCGGAGCTCTGGGCACAGGCACGTCAGCAAGGCCAGCCGACGGCAGGCGATAAAACCATTGATGGCGATATGATCTTGGTTGCCCAAGCGATGACATTGGCTGTTCAGGACGTTGTAATTGCAACCACTAATGTTGGGCACCTCTCCAGGTTCATCGCTGCCGATCTATGGCAGAATATCTCACCCATCAATCCATGATCGCGCTCTTGTTGAGGGCGATCAGTTGCTTAAAGGCATCGTTGTCGAGCTCTGTCAGCCACGATTCGTCGGCACCGACGATCGCACCCGCTAGCTTTTTCTTATCCTCAATCATCTGGTCGATGCGTTCTTCCAATGTGCCCATGGCCACAAACTTGTGGACGAAAACATTCTTCTTTTGGCCAATGCGAAAGGCGCGATCGGTGGCCTGGTCTTCGACGGCGGGGTTCCACCAGCGATCGAAGTGGAAGACGTGGTTGGCCTGGGTGAGGGTAATGCCCACCCCGGCGGCCTTCAGCGACAGCACAAAGATGGTGGGTTCGCTGTCGGGGTCTTGGAAGGCGGCGATCATCTGCTCGCGCTTTTTGCGGTTGGTGCCGCCGTGGATGTAGTAGGTGTTGTAGCGGCAGGTGTGGCGCAGGTGGTGCTCCAGGGCGTCGCCAATTTCGCGGAACTGGCTGAATACCAGGGCGCTTTCGCCTTCGGCGACGACTTCGTCGAGCATGTCGAGCAGGCGGCTGAGTTTGTGCGATCGCTCCGGCGTAAACTCACTGTTGTCCTGCAAAAACTGGCGCGGGTGGTTGCAGATCTGCTTTAGCTTGGTCAGGGTGGCCAGAATCAGCCCCTGGCGCTGAATGCCGTCGCTGGTTTCCAGTTGCTCGGTGACATCTTTGAGCACTGCTTCGTAGAGGGAGGCCTGCTCGGCGGTGAGGTTGCAGAACAGCTTTTGCTCCACCTTGTCGGGCAGGTCCTTGATGATCGACTGGTCGGTTTTGAGCCGCCGCAGAATGAAGGGTTCCACCAGCTTTTTGAGGGTGGCGGAGCGGGTGGGGCTGTTTTCTTTTTGGATGGGCAGCTCAAACTGTTTGCGAAACTGGGTCTGGGTGCCCAGGTAGCCGGGGTTCAAAAAGTTGAAAATCGACCACAGATCCATCAGCCGGTTTTCCACCGGGGTGCCAGTGAGGGCGAGGCGGTGGTTGGCGTTGAGCTTGAGAATGGCTTTGGTCTGGGCGGTTTTGGGGTTTTTGATGTTTTGGGCCTCATCCAGCACGATGCGATGCCAGGTGACCCCCTCCAGCAGCTTGGCGTCTTTGCGGGCCAGGGTAAAGGAGGTAATCACCAGGTCGTGGCTGCGGCAGATGGCTTTGAAGGCTTTGGGGTCTTGGTTGCGATCGCCCCCGTGGTGCACCACCGCCCTGAGGTGCGGCGCAAACTTGTGGATTTCGTGGTACCAGTTGCCGACCACGGAGGTGGGCGCAATCAGCAGGGTGGGCGGCAGTTTTTGATGACCATTCTGGGCCGCTTCTTCGCGCTCCTGCACCAGGCGGGCGATCACCTGAATGGTTTTGCCCAGGCCCATATCGTCGGCCAGGCACCCGTTCAGGCCCAGGTTTTCTAAGTAGTGCAGCCAGGAGAGGCCGCGCTTTTGGTAGTCGCGCAGGTGGCCCTGGAGCTGGGCGGGGTCGGGGGTGAGTTCAAGGCGGGTTTTGTCGTTGAGCTGGGTGAGCATAGCGGTTAGAGCGTCGTCGCGCTCAAAATCCACCTCCAGATCCTCGTCATCGCTGCCGCTGGTCAGGCGCATGAAGTCGAGCAGGCTCATTTCGGGGTTGGTGGCCTGCTGCTGCTGCCAAAACTCCAGCATCTGCTGCATTTTGTCCTGGTCGAGCTCCATCCACTGGCCGCGAAACTTGACCAGGGGCGACTTGGCGTTGACCAACTCCTGCCACTCGGCCTGGGTGACGGGCTGGTCGCCAATAGCCAGGTCGTACTGGTACTGCACCAGGGTGTCGTAGGAAAAGTAGCCCTTAGATTTGTCGTTGCCGCCGAGGGATTTGCCCTTGGCCCGCAGCCGCACCTTGGCCCGCTGACGGCCCTTGGGGGTCCACCAGGCGGGGATGATCACTTTGTAGCCCGCGTCTTCTAGCACCCAGGCCGATTCTTTCAGGAAGGTAAAGGCGGTGTCGAGATCCACCGGGATGCCCACGGGCTGATCGGTTTCCAGGCCATCCCAGAATTTCGGATAGATGCGGGCGGCGTAGCCCAGATTCATCAGCAGGTACTGCTCGAAGTTATCTCCCAGGTGCTGGCGGAGCTGGGCCTGTTTCTTCCCGCGCTGCGGCCAAAACTCCTCCAGGGAAATTTGCAATGAGGGATCGTCTTTGGGGGCAACGAGGAATTGAATGTGCCAGGACGCTGCGGGGGTGGCGGGTTCCTGAAGGCGAAAACCGATGTGAAAGGGGGCCGCGGTTTCGGAACGGCTGATGCGATCGCGCCACCCCTGCCACTGTTGGTAGCGCTCCAGCGCCGCCGCCGATTTTCCCGGAGCCTTGCTCTGCAAACAGTCCTGAATCAGCGTATTCTCAACGGTTTTGACATAGCTCTGGGGCATGGCCGTGCTCCGCACCAGATCGTCCAGCCAGCATTCTGAGAAGTGGCGCAGCAGGGTGGCTCGGTCATAGAACGTCGGTGTGGAGGGCAGTGCCTCGAACCCGGCGACGCAGAGTAGGGGCATGTAGTCCACGTAGGTTTGCAGGTGCTCGTGGTAGCGATCGCCGATGATCTCCCAACCCGGGTAAATCTCAAACCCGGGTTCTGGTTTTGCCGCCTGCTTTTTAGTTTTCGTCCCAGTGGCCTGACGCTGAGTCGCTTTAGGCGCGTCGATCTGCCGATACTTCAGCGCCGGAATGTACTGATCGCGCAGAATCACCTGCTTAACGCTCTGGGTGTAGTGGTACCAAAACAGCAGGTCGGCTCCCATCTGTACTTCCGCCAGGTTGTAGATGGCGAGAAAGTGCAGATTATTCAGCACGCTGATCAGGTCAGCGAGGATAGGGATCGCGTAGCAATCGACCTGCCAGTACTGCCAGTCAACGCTGTCTGGGGCTTCCGCCTCTAAATAGCGGGATAGCTCTAGAGAGGGCAGGGGTTGATCGTCTGCGGTCGGCAGCAGAAAAGTGCGCGGGGTAATGAAGGCGGTTAGGGAACGGCGATCGGGAGATTTTAGCCCGAGCTCATCGGTGAGTGCAGAGGCTAAATCTGGCTCTGACAGATGGCGAGGATGAATCTGGGATGCCAGACGGCGGTGACTTTTAGCCTCTGTTTCTATCCACAGGTAAAAGGCCCCCGATTGCACAAAATCGGCGGCGGGTTGGGGTATCCAAGTGCCGTGGAGAATTTGCATGGGCTGTATCCCAGCGGTAGTGCGACCCGTCTAGGCCACCTCGTTTCAGCCCGTTGAGGCAGATGACGAGCGACCTCAATCTGGCAAGTATAGCAAGTGCTTGTTTTGTACCATAAGAGCCTTGAGATTTTGGGGTGCCGTTGTTACTTGATCTGAATTTAGGACAAGGTTGGCAATGGAAATACCCGAGGATTTTGCTTCTGCTCAAGGACGCAGGCTCTACGCCCCTACCTTGGGGTATCTTTTTCACAAAAACAGCCTGTAAAACTCGACCGTAATGGCGATAAATCTGGGCTAACGCTCAACTATGATCTAAGCGCAGACGCTATGGATAGTCCTAATGCTTGCCCTTTTTGATCGACTCAAGCTCTTTTGTTTGGCCCTCGGCTGTCTGGCCCTCGGTGGTCTGACCTTGATCTCGGCCTCTCCCGCCTACGCCGATGCGCTCAGCACCCAGGCCGACCTGATTAACAATAGCGGCACTACGATTGGTACGGTGCGGGTCGAGCAGGGGCACAAAGGGGTATTGGTGAATCTCCAGGCCAAGGACCTGCCGCCGGGCTACCACGGTATGCACTTCCACGCCGTGGGTGATTGTTCTGACCTGGAGGCATTTAAATCGGCGGGTGGGCATGTGAACCCCTTCGATATGCCCCACGGCTTTCGCAACCCCGATGGCCCCCACGAGGGCAATTTGCCCAACCTGGTGGTCGCCGCCGATGGCACGGTTGACGTGGAGCTGTACAGCGATCTGGTGCAGCTAGATGCTGGGGCGGCCAAGCTGCTCGATGCTGACGGCACAGCGCTGATCATTCATACCGATCAGGATGACCACTATTCGCAACCCATTGGGGGCTCGGGCGGGCGCATAGCCTGTGCGGTGATTAAGTAAATCTGCATGATGTCTGTGGGCAAACTGGCTAACACCCTGATTTTGTTAGGGGTTCAGCACTTGAGCTACCGTTAGCCCCTTTGCTGGAGCCAGTTCGGTACTTACGGGAACCTGCCAGCAATTCTCATTTTGGCGAAACGCTGTTCAAGCCCTGAAAATGCCGTCATTGTAATGCCATCAGCTTTTAAGCTATAGCCCTACCCTAGTGCCCTATGCAGCCGTTCCGCTTTAGGTCATGCTAGAGACCGAAACCGCAGTTGATTTGAGGACTTAGAGCCATGGCTGAGATGGATCCTGTCAAGCTGATGAAACAGGAAGTGGGGCGTCAGGCGGCAGCCCGGGTGCAGTCGAATACCGTAGTTGGCCTAGGCACCGGGTCAACCACCGCTTTTGCCATTCAGTTCATTGGTGAGCGGCTGGCCAAGGGCGAAATCAGCAATATCAAGGGCGTGCCGACCTCCTTTCAGGCGTCGGTGCTGGCCAAGCAGTATGGCATTCCCCTCACCACCCTCGACGAAGGCGACGAGATTGCCCTGGCGATCGACGGGGCCGACGAGGTAGACCCCCAGATGAACCTGGTCAAGGGCGGCGGCGCGGCCCACACCCGCGAGAAAATCGTTGACTCCCTGGCCAAAGAATTTATCGTCGTGGTCGATAGCTCCAAACTGGTAGATAAACTGGGCACCACCTTTGCCCTGCCGGTGGAAGTGATGCCCCTGGCCGTCACCCCAGTAACTAAGGCCCTGGAAGCCTTAGGCGGCCAGCCTGACCTGCGCATGGGTATCAAAAAAGACGGCCCGGTGATCACCGACCAGGGCAACATGATTTTGGATGTCAAGTTTGCGGCGATCGACGACCCTGCTGGCCTCGAAAAGACCATCAACAACATCCCCGGTGTGCTCGACAATGGCCTGTTTGTGGGTGTTGCCACCGAGGTGCTGGTGGGTGAGGTCAAAGACGGGCAGGCCAGCGTTCGCAAGCTCTAGAAGGCGGGCTGGGGCGATCGCATTGTTGATCGCATTATCTCCGCGCAGGCCTTTGCTCCATCGCTCCCAGCTGGCTGACCGAGCGGGAGACCTATGACCCCCTAGGCCAACCTTGCCCTAGGGTTGTTCAAACACAAGTTCCATGCGATCGCTGCGAAACCGACTGACCCCGTACTCAATCACCGCCTCGTCCTGATTGACGTTGATCGATTCGGTCAGCAGAATCGGCGACTGCAGTGGCACCTGGAGCAGGCGAGCATCCCGAGGCTGCACCACCCGCGCCGAAACCTGGGTGCGGCGACGCAGGTGGTCAAAGCCATATTCCTGGTGCAGCAGCTGAGAAATCGACTGGTACTGCTCACAGTGGAGCAAAATCTGGGGCAGCCGCTGGGCGGGGAAATAGCTGCTGGCCAGGCTGAGGGGAACGCCATCGGCCAAACTGAGCCGTTCAAACAAAACCACCCTGGCCCCTAACTCGATCTCCAGATGTTTGGCCAGGGTGCGATCGGCCACCAGTTCTGTAATGCGCAGGGTCTGCTTGGTGGGGGTCATGCCCTGGGCCTTGAGCATGTCGTTGTAGCGCACCCGCTGACCAATGGCGAGAGTAATGGGGGCCGCCGTGACAAAGGTGCCCCGCCCCCGATCGACCCGCACCAGGCCTTCCTGGCGCAACACGTCAATGGCTCGGCGCAGAGTGTGGCGGTTGACCGCGAACTGTTGACTGAGGGTAGCCTCGGTCGGCAGGCGATCGCCCACCGCGTAGATCGCCGTCTCAATATTCTGGCGCAGCTGATTGGCAATTTGGACGTAAACCGGCAGGGCGTCTGGGGTCATCGATTCATCAAAACACAACACTTGCCAAGCTAGGCCACTTCATCAATAATGCAGACAGACAAAATTTGTCTAGACATCTAGATAAATAATAAGACAAGTTTAACCCGACGTTATGAGCGAATTAACCCCCCGGCAGCAATGGATGGCGGTTTTAGCCAAGGCTCCCCTGGCCGATCTAGAGGCGCAGGTGGCCGCCTGTGGCGACCTGCCCGCGTATCGGTTTTTGCGATCGCCGCAGACGGGCCTGGCGATGGTGCGGGGCCGGGCCGGGGGAACCGGCGAGCCGTTCAACCTGGGCGAAATTACCCTCACCCGCTGCGTGGTGCAGCTCGAAATCCCCGGCGATCGCCCCGACCTGGGCTTTGGCTACGTAGCTGGGCGATGCCATCGTCATGCGGAGCTGGCGGCCCTCTGCGACGCCCTGATCCAGCACCCCCAGTGGCGCGACTCGGTTCACACTCAGGTGGTCGAGCCGCTCGGTGCCCTGGCCCACACTCGCCAGACAGAGACGGCACAGCAGACCGCCGCCACCCGCGTGAACTTCTTCACCCTGCGGCGAGGGGAGAGCTAATGCTGACCCAGTTGCCTGGCTTTCGCGACCCGGTTCACCAGGCCCAGCACACCTTTCGGGTATTGCTGGACTGTCTGGCCCACCCCGGTACCCTCGGTGCCATTGAGGTTGACCTAGAGGCACCGGAGGAACTGGCCCTGGCCTGCGCCGCCACCTGCCTCACCCTGCTGGATCTAGAAACACTGGTTTGGCTCCAGCCCAGCCTCTCGGAAACAGCCCGCCGCTGGCTCCAGTTCCACACCGGCTGTCGGTTGACAGCCGATCCCCAGCGGGCCAAGTTTGCCCTGGTGGTGGAGGCCGCGACCTGTCCACCCCTGGCCTCCTTTGCCCTGGGCACCCCAGACTATCCCGAAGACGCCACCACCGTATTGCTGCAACTCCCCAGTCTCACCGCCGGGGAGTCAGTCAGCCTTAGGGGGCCGGGCATTCGCGATCGCCAGGTGATCTCCCCCGCCCTGCCCCAGGGCTTTTGGCCCCAGTGGCAGGGCAACCAGCGCCACTATCCCCTGGGGGTCGATGTCTTCTGTTTGGCCAGCACCCAGGTGATGGCGCTACCCCGCAGTTCGATAATGGAGTAACCCCGTCTATGGCTTATGTTGCGGTCAAAGGCGGAGAAGCCGCCATTCAAAATGCCGAGGCGCTGCTCAGAGCCCAGCGGCGCGGGCCTGAGGCGGTGCCCGAGCTGACGCTGGTGCAGATCCAGACCCAGATGCGGCTGGCGGTGGATCGGGTGATGGCCGAAGGGAGTCTCTATGATCCCGATCTGGCGGCCCTGGCCATCAAGCAGTCCTGGGGCGACTTGGTGGAGGCCATATTTTTGCTGCGGGCCTATCGCACCACCCTGCCCCGGTTCTACTACAGCCAGCCGCTCGACACCAGCCAGATGCGACCCCAGCGACGCATTTCCGCCATTTTTAAGGATGTGCCGGGGGGGCAGACGCTGGGCCCCACCTTCGACTATGTGCACCGGCTGCTCGACTTTACCCTGGCGGCAGACGACAACCGGTTTGTCGCCCCGCAGGCAGATTCTGCCGCGGCGACGGGCCCCCTGCCCTCGGCGATCAATGCCCTGGCCCAGGAGGAATTGGTGCGATCGCACCGACCCGCCGAGCCAGCACCGCCAGACCTAGATGAATTGGCCCATCTCGATAGCGCTGCCCCCTTCGACCTCACCCGCCAGCCCCTGACCACCCCCGCCGATCGCGATGCCCGCCTGCAAAACCTGGCCCGCGCCGATGAGGGCTTTTTGCTGGCCATGGCCTACTCGACCCAGCGGGGCTACGGCAAAAACCACCCCTTCGCGGGCGACGTGCGCATGGGGGAAGTGGAGGTGGTGATCTGCCCTGAAGAACTTGGGTTTGAGGTGGCGATCGCCGATATCACCGTCACCGAGGTGCAAATGGTGAACCAGTTTAAGGGCAGCAAAACCGCCCCGCCCCAGTTCACCCAGGGCTACGGCCTCACCCTCGGCTATAACGAGCGCAAGGCGATGGCCATGGCCCTGGTCGATCGCTCGCTGCAGGCCAAGGAGCTGGATGAACCCATCGACGGCCCCGCCCAAAACGAAGAGTTTGTGCTCTACCACTCCGACAACGTAGAGGCCCAGGGGTTTGTGCAGCACCTGAAGCTGCCCCACTACATCGACTTCCAGGCGGAACTGAACATGGTGCGAAAATTGCGGGCCGAATCTGAGCCTCCGACCAAATCTCAGACCGCCATTGAGGGAGCGGTAAAAGCCGTCAGCCGCAGTGCCGACCACGGGTTGAGCAAAGCCAATCAGAGCAGCATTCAGCTTTTGGCGGGCCTCGGGGTGGCAGGCGATGCCCACGCAGGCGCAACCGTGCAGCACCGCTCTCGGGTGGCCCAAAACCCGACCCAACCCAATCTGCGCCAGGTGCACCTGATTCAGGCCGAGCTGTTCGATCAGCTCAAGGCCGCAGGCTTTGAAATTGCCCCCGGAGCGATGGGGGAAAACATCACCACCCATGGCCTCGATCTGCTGGCGTTGCCCGTCAAAACCCGCCTGCACATCGGTGAGTCCGCCATTGTGGAGGTCGCTGGGTTGCGCAACCCCTGCCAGCAGCTAGACGGCTTGCAGCCTGGCCTGATGGCCGCCGTCCTGGACCGAGATGAGCAGGGACAGCTTGTGCGTAAGGCCGGCGTCATGGGGATTGTGGTAGCCAGTGGTGAGGTGCTGCCCGGCGATCGCATTCAGGTAGAGCTACCGCCAGAGCCCCATCAACCGCTAGATCGGGTCTAACGCTGACTCCACACATTTTGCGCATCCCCCCTCTCCCCC
>NZ_JADEWX010000132.1 GCF_015207395.1 Nodosilinea sp. LEGE 07088 | reverse complement strand
AGCCAGGCCAGGCTAAACAGGCTCACCACCGGCAGCCAAAGATTTATCGGTAGGGGGCTCAGGGCTCCGATCACCAGGGCAAACCCCAGCCCCCGCAGCAGCACAAACCCCAGTTCCCCCAGCAGGGGTTTCAGGGGATAGTGATTTAGCGTCACCGGGGATAGTGGCTCAGGCGCACCTGGTTCTGATTCGGCTTTTGCCTGCCCCAACCAGTTCATCAGCGGGTTGAGCCGTCGGGGATGCATGATTTCTAGTACCGCCCCCAGCATTACCAATTGCCAGGGCCAGTAGCGGGTTGGGCTAGCCAACCCCAGCAGCAGCGCGGCGGCGGCCATCAGCAAAGGCTCTAGGGCCACCCCCACAATGGCGGGCCCCCGGGCGACCCCAATGCCAGCTAGCGCCCGCACCCGACCATAGAAATGCCAGACATTGCCCGGCAGATATTTGAGTAAATTGGTTTTGAGATAAACCGGGGTGCTCCAGGCACCGCCTACCGGCTGCTTTAGGGCCTGTAAAATCCAGCCCCAAACCCAGCCTGACCAGCAATGGGCCAGCAGGGTGATCACGCAGGCCAGCAACAGCAACGGCCCGCCGTTGCCTCTCAGACGAGTAGCCGTGACTTCACCCCAGTGACCGGCCAAAGTGTGGGCTAAAAATGCGATCGCAGCGGCGACAATTACCCAGCGCAGGCAGCGTTTTAGCAAAGCGTAAACCCAGTTCCTATTGTGATACCCTAGTAAAGTTGTCTAAATCGCACATTCGAATTTTCGGGTCTCTCCCTCGTGAGAGCACGTTCGAATGGAGGATTAACCCGAAAGGAGTCAAAACCCAATGCCCGTTATTACTCTACCCGAGCTCCTAGAGTCTGGGGTTCACTTCGGCCACCAAACCCGCCGTTGGAACCCCAAGATGGATCAGTACATCTTCACCTCTCGCAATGGGGTTCACATCATTGACCTGGTGCAAACCGCCAAGTTAATGGAAGAGGCCTACTCGTTTGTCCGCACGGCTGCTGAGCAGGGGCAAAAATTCTTGTTTATCGGCACCAAACGTCAGGCCGCTGGTATCGTCGCTCAAGAGTCTAGCCGCTGCGGTTCTCACTACGTCAACCAGCGCTGGCTGGGCGGCATGCTCACCAACTGGGAAACCATCAAAGCGCGCGCTAACCGCCTCAAAGATCTAGAGCGCATGGAAGAGCTAGGCGCGATCGATCTGCGGCCTAAAAAAGAGGCTGCCGTGCTGCGTCGTGAGCTTGAGAAGCTCCAGAAGTACCTGGGCGGGATCAAGACCATGCGGCGCGTCCCCGACGTCGCCATCATTGTCGATATCAAGCGCGAATACAACGCGGTCTCCGAGTGCCAAAAGCTCGGCATTCCGATCATTTCTCTGCTCGATACCAACTGTGACCCCGACGTGGTGGATGTGCCCATCCCCGGCAACGACGACGCTATTCGCTCGATCAAGCTCATTTTGGGCAAGCTCGCCGATGCCATCTACGAGGGCTCCCACGGTGGTCAGGCTGCTCAAAATGACGATGACTACGACTACGACGGTGCCGAAGATGACGAAGACGGTTACGATGCCCCAGCCGCCGATGGCGACGAGGGCTAGGGGCTAGTCTGAATTCCTCCCCCGCCTGTGGGGGAGGAGGGTAAAGGTGACCCCAGGGGTTTAAGCTAAATTAAGGCACTGCCCTGTATCGGTTGTAAGTTTGTATTGAGTTCGACGACAGCGCGTTAGGACGTTAAATCACCATGGCAGATATTTCTGCAAAGCTTGTTAAAGACCTGCGCGACAAGACCGGCGCAGGCATGATGGACTGTAAAAAAGCCCTGCAAGAAAACGATGGCAATATTGAGAAAGCCATTGAGTGGCTTCGCCAAAAGGGCATTGCCTCAGCCTCTAAGAAAGAGGGCCGGGTGGCGGCTGAGGGTTTAGTCGATAGCTATATCCACGTGGGGGGGCGCATCGGCGTACTGGTAGAAGTCAACTGTGAAACCGACTTTGTCGCCCGTCGTGATGAGTTTAAAGGCCTGGTACGCGATGTCGCCATGCAAATCGCCGCCTGCCCCAATGTCGAGTATGTGCGCGTCAGCGACATCCCGACTGACATCGCTGAAAAAGAAAAATCCATTGAAATGGGCCGTGACGACATCGCCAACAAGCCCGCCGCCATGCAGGAGAAAATTGTTGAGGGCCGCATTCAAAAGCGCCTGAAAGAGCTCTCCCTGATGGATCAGCCTTTCATTAAAGACCAAAATATTTCGGTAGAAGAGCTGATCAAGCAGACGGTTTCTAAGCTAGGTGAAAACATCCAGGTGCGCCGGTTCTCCCGGTTTGTGCTGGGTGAGGGGATTGAAAAAGAAGAAACCAACTTTGCGGATGAAGTCGCTGCTCAAGCCGGCCTGAAAAAAGAGCAGCCCCCAGCGCCAGCCGCTGAGGCTGCCCCCAAGAAAGAGACCAAGAAAGAGACCAAGAAGAAGAAAAAGTAGGTTGAGATTGTCAGGGCTGAGGGGCAGATAGCTAACTGAGAGTCGGTCAGCGCCCTTATTTCAGCTAAGCCCTACTGGTAACGGGGGTGCCCTGTGCGCCCCCGTTTTAATATGTCCGTATAATCAGGTATGGCATAGGTAACAAGGCATGGTGAGGCCGGTTGAAAGCATTCGTAAAGATCTCAATGCGCTGGAGGAAGCTACGGCTACCCTAGCCGATGAGTTTAGCCAAATCTATGGCACGTACCTATCGGTGCTGGGGCAGGCTATGCGGCGGCAGATGATGATGGCCACCTATCACCTCTGTACCCAAGTTTATCCAGAGGAGTTTTTGGCGCTGACGGTGAGCGATCGCACCCATCTACAGCAGGGCATTCAAAAACTGGGGCGTCAGGCCCAAAGCTGGCTCCAGCAGCTTATGGAGCCCAGTCAGTCATCGTCGAGGTCAACTACGTCCCAGGCCCTTGACCCTAGTGATCTCAGTCGGCTAGAGGTGGCCCTAGCCAGCCTAACGTCTCCCCCAGATGGGGCTGACCCTGTTGTAGGTGATTCGACCTCTGGGGCAGAGTTATCGCCAGAGCCTTCAGAGCCCGTTCAGCCACCCTCCCAGGCTGGCTCAGAGATGAATGAGGCGGAATTGGAGGACGGTGACCCTGGCTTATCCATTAGCCCCAAGGATTTGGTTCAGTCGGTGATTATGGCCGCTATTTCCAGCGAAGTAGAAGAGGCCTTTAGCCGTCGCCCGTTTACCGGCGACTCACTCACCCCAGCTACGGTAGCCAAGCACCATTTAATTCTGGAGCGGATGATTCGCGATGTGCTGCAGCGAGTGTCTAAAAAGGCCAACCAGCTGCTGCGCAAAGCTGAGGTTATCCCCGACCTGCCCGAGTCGGTGCTAGAGGTGGCCTCCGATGTGGAGCTGGCCTCACCCAGGGGGCGTTCAGCCCCTAACGTGATGAACGTACTGGTCGCTGTGGCCGACGATATCCCTGCGGAGTTTGAAAATTCTGATCGCATTAGTATCAACCTTGAGGCTGAGACGGATGAACGCGATCGCCCAGAGGAGGAAGAGGAGGCCCTGGAAGGTGCCATGACCCATCTAGCGGCCATTCAGATGCGGCTCACGGACCTTGAGTTTGGTGACGTGCAAACAGCCCTCTGGCGCGGCAAGTTACGTACGGCCATTGGCCGCCTGCGTAAGCTAGGCAAACAATACCAGCGAGCCGAACGAGAATTGGCGATCGCCCAGGCCGAGCAGGCCTGGCGGTCGGTGTGGTACGACGACTCATCGCGATAAAGCAACGGGCCTATGACGGCAGCACAATCCTCTCTTCCTGACTGGGTGAGGCTCCAGCGGGCGCTCTCGGTAGAAGCTGAGACGGGCTTTAATAACCTGGTGGGTAAACAGCAGAGCTTTAGCGAATTTCTGAGCGATAGCCTGCAACAGCCTCCCGCTATTTTGCCGGGGGAGCAGCAGCAGTCGTGGCAAAATTTGGCCCAAAAATATGGGGGCTATCCAGACCTCAGCTTTGCCCAGCGTCAGCATCTGGTGGCCGAAACCCGTCGTTTTTTGCACGGTACCCAGCGGCTTCTTGAGCAGCACGCTGCAACCAAAGCCCTCCGCACTCGGGAGGGGACTCCTAGCGAGGCTGGGGAATCAGCCCCAGCCAAAACAACTCGCAAACCAAAAGCCACTCCAAAAACGACTCAGCCAGCCGAAACGGCTGGAACCACCCGTTTTCGCTTTGGCCTCGACCAGCCAGTCACCTATCTGAAGGGCATTGGCCCCAAAAACAGCGATCGCCTGGCCAAGCTGGGCCTCTTCACCGTGCTGGATGTGCTATTTTACTATCCCCGCGACCATATCAACTACGCCCAGCAGGTCAAAATTCGCGAGTTGACACCGGGCGAAACCGTCACCATTGTCGGTACGGTGAAGCGGGTCAACTGTTTTACCAGCCCTCGCAATAAAAAGCTCACCATCTTTGAACTCCAGCTCTCCGATGGTAGCGGTACCCTCAAGCTCAACCGCTTTTACCCCGGCAATCGCTACGCCGCGCCCAGCTGGCAGCAGCAGCAAAAGCGCCAGTATCCCCAGGGGGCGATCGTGGCCGCTTCGGGGTTGGTGAAGCAGGGTAAGTTTGGCGTCACGCTAGATGATCCTCACCTGGAGGTGTTGGACAGTTTGAGCGATCGCATCGAATCGCTCACCATTGGCCGCATGGTGCCGGTCTATCCGCTCACCGATGGTGTGCCCGCCGACCTGGTGCGCAAGGTTGTGGCAGGTGCTCTTCCGGCGGTGCCGGAACTCCAGGACCCCCTGCCGGTAGACTTGCGCCAGCGATACGAGCTGTTGGGGGTGGGGGATGCGATCGCCCAAATCCACTTCCCCGACGATGAAGAAAATCTGGCTAAGGCCCGTCGCCGCCTGGTTTTCGACGAATTTTTCTATCTCCAGCTGGGCCTCCTGCGCCGTCGTCAGCAACAACAGGCCCAGCAGACCGCCATCACCCTGGCCCCCACCGGAGAGCTAATCGATCATTTCTATGAAGTAATTCCCTTTGATCTGACCAATGCCCAGCAGCGAGTGGTCAACGACATTCTCGCCGATCTGCAAAAGCCTGTCCCCATGAATCGCCTGGTGCAGGGAGATGTGGGGTCCGGCAAAACCATCGTTGCCGTCATCGCCACCCTGGCGGCTATTCAAGCTGGATACCAGGCCGCCCTCATGGCCCCGACAGAAGTGCTGGCCGAGCAGCACTACCGCAAACTGGTGGAGTGGTTTAACCAGCTTCATGTACCAGTGGAGCTGCTCACCGGCTCGACCCGCGCCGCCAAACGCCGCCAGCTGCTAGGGGAGCTGGTGACCGGAGAACTCCCCATTCTGGTTGGCACCCATGCCCTGATCGAAGACCCGGTGCAGTTTCGTGACCTGGGCCTGGTGGTGATCGATGAACAGCACCGGTTTGGCGTCCAACAGCGAGCCAGACTCACCCAAAAAGGGGCCAATCCCCACGTGCTCACCCTCACCGCCACCCCGATTCCCCGCACGCTGACGTTGACCATGCACGGTGATCTGGATGTCAGCCAGATCGATGAGCTGCCGCCGGGGCGCAAGGCGATTCAAACTACCCTGCTCACAAACAAAGAAAGGACTCATGCCTACGACCTGATTAAGCGTGAAATCGCCCAGGGTCGCCAGGTGTACGTGGTGTTGCCCCTGGTAGAAGAATCCGAAAAGCTCGATCTCAAATCTGCCGTAGACGAGCACCAGAGACTGGCAGAGGTCATCTTCCCTGAGTTCACCGTTGGTCTGCTCCACGGGCGTATGTCCTCGACGGAGAAAGATGCTGCCATCACAGCCTTCCGCAAACAGGAGTCGCAAATTTTGGTGTCTACCACGGTGGTGGAAGTTGGGGTAGATGTGCCCAATGCTTCGGTGATGCTGATTGAGCACGCCGAACGCTTTGGTCTGTCTCAACTGCACCAGCTCAGAGGGCGCGTGGGTCGGGGAGCCGCCCAGTCTTTTTGTCTATTGCTCAGCAGCAGCCGGAACGAAACGGCCATTCAGCGGCTCAAGGTACTGGAGCAGTCTCAAGATGGCTTTTTTATTGCCGAAATGGATCTGCGTTTTCGTGGCCCTGGGGAAGTATTGGGTACCCGCCAGTCGGGCCTACCCGATTTTGCGCTGGCGAGTCTTATCGATGATCAAGCTGTGCTGATGCTGGCGCGGGAAGCAGCGGAAGCCATGCTGAAGGAAGACCCTGAGTTAAACCGCTGGCCCAAGCTCGCTCAAGAACTTCAGCGCCGCTACGAAAAGCTCATGGGTGGCGCGATTATGACATAGAGTCTTGAGATATCGAGAGCATCCTTTTTTAGTACCTCAAGTTCGCCTTAATCACTCTGGCCAGATAAGTTGATTAGCGGTCACAAGCACCGGGCCGCCGAAGTGATCTATCCATTCAAACCCCGCCCTGTCGGCGGCTCCGCGTGCATAGTGCTGTTATCCACGGCTATAGCCGGATAAGTCGGAATTTCTTTGCGGCCGCAACTCCTGATTCGGAATCCCAGCCTGGAATTGCGCGCTCAAGCAGATCGACAGATATGTCAGCATCAGCATCAACTAAAGATTGCAGCAACTCTCGGTTCGGTTCTGATCCATTTAAACCTGGTGCATCCTTGGAATATTCGAACAAATCGTCTAGTTCTGTACAAACTCTGAGTAGCCCGACTGAAGCGAATCCGTCTGATTTGTCATAGTCGGATCGCTGCCATTTCTCGCCGTCCCATCCATAGATAAAGCCAATCCATTCTCCGAACGGTTTCGGATCAATATCGCGGCCCCACCATTCGGGCGCATCAAGAAGCAAATCAGTCTCTTGCTCTTGAAAGTACTTCGCCGCCTCACCGAAATATGTTTCAGAGTATTCGTGGTCATGGCCTAATAACACAGCCCGATTGTCATTCTGAAACCGAATGCCCGCCCAATTTCCGCCACCATCGTGGTAGAGCCATTGATTTTCGGTTGCATAGGCTGAATCCGTCCACCCTCTAGCGGAACAAACGGCCGCGAATGCCGCCCAACCTGCTCGCAAAAACTTTGGAGAAGGTAAATCCAGATTAGTCAAAGGCATAGGCTTATACTCCTGTCGTGGAAAACGGCAAAACGCAGCGGTAGCAGAACACCTTCAGCCGTAACTAATATTGAACGCAACAATGTCTCCGTCGCCAACGAAATTCAATTGAGTAATGGGTGATAGAGAGAGCAATTTTTGCATAAACTGACAGCCACGACTGACTTAAAATTCTAAACTCATGATTGATAATCTCTAGTACTCTGAGGTGGAAATAACCCACCTATTTGCCAACGCGGAAACCCTGGTGAGACTTGGAATTCCCGTTCTGCCTTTTGCCTTCTTACTTCTGTCTTTCGGTACTAGGCTGTTCTCTACACCAAGAACTTGCGGCATAACGGTCAGATTCAGCCGCATTGCGGAGAGCAGCGGAGAAAAGTCGGTGCAACCTGTTGTTAGGCCACTGTTCTGTTCCAAGGCGGAAGGAGGCTCAAATCACTTTCCTCATAATACAGTGGTTCTTCCCTTTTCTACCTTCGTAGTTGAATCCGCACTTCTCAAATACTTGCCTTGTTCCATTGTATAGAAACGAACTTGATACTTTCTTACCTTGCGTGTCTTGCGGATAGCTTTCTACGACGCCACCTCCCAGATCACCGATTAGTTTTAATGCGCCCTCTAAAGCGAAGCCAGCCAACCCAATTCTTCGGTGGCTCTTATCCACGAAGATACAAGTAATTCTCCAATCTGGCATCGCCATTTTGGCCTCGACTTCTCTTTTGTGATAAATGTTGGGAAGTTCCTGGGGTGGACCGAATTGACACCAAGCGATGCAACTATCGCCATCAAACACCAGGGCCGCATGAGCATTTCCTTCTTCAACGAGCTTCTTCTTGAGGCACCTGTTGGCTTCTGCCCCTCGCTCGTAATCCGGTGGTTTCGCGTGAAACCAGGTACACCAACACCCTCCCCAAACACCATTATGCTTTTCAACTAATTGCTCGAAAGCGTCCCATGTGTCGGTACTCAATGCTCTAACGATGTAATTTTCCATCGGTCTCTCCTCTAAAGCTCGTGGTCTAACGGCTAAAGTCAGCGGCTTCAAGTGACTTTTGCGATACACTAAGAACTTTTACCAGCCCGCTCAAAGCGAATTGTTAGGTCGTCGGTACACCTGACCTTCGGAACCCTGTTATTCGAGTTGGCTGAGTGTGACATGGAGCGTGGTTCTTAACAGCTTAAACCGTACAGAGAGCCGTCGATCGCATATGCGCTAGCAATGCAATAACACTGAAGATGATCCAAATCCCCATCCACAATCCATATCGGCTTCGCCCCCCGCCCTTTCTGCGCGGCCAAATCGTGAACAGAAATATCAATACAGCCACCTCGGCTAAAGAAATAGCCAAGGCGACCCACATTCCGATATAGCCCATCAGGCAAGCAAAATCGTTCAATGGATCTTGACTTGTCACAATCGCGGTTGAAGATGCGGCAATAGTCTGAAGCGCCATTACCGCCAACAGCCTTGCCATGACGCGGTGACGAAAGCCCAACTCGGAAAACACCAGTAATGCCAGCATTGCCCACGCCGTCACTAACAAGGTGACCCAGGCCCAAGCAGGAATGAGAACAACATACAACATTCTTGGATTTTAACGGCTCTCGTCGCGCTTTAGCCGCTGCTTGAAGCTTATGGCAGGTATAGCCGACCTTTTGCGAAAGGTGCAAAATCGTCAAGGCTCGTGATAACGCAAATCATTGTCGTTAAAACCAAGAATGCAAATCTCTCGAACATCTCATCAGACACCTAACGTTCTCAGTCAGCGGCTGCCAGTGTTTTTCGTATCCCACCAACCGATCTCGATAATCCGCTGCACGGGGGTTGTTCTGCCGCTCCAGTCGTCGTTTCTGGATGTGATATCAATTTATAGCTATTGATGTGCTTCCATGTAAGCTCGTAGCAATTGGTTGATCTGGGTTTGATAGCCCCGGCCACGAGACTTAAACCACTCCAACACATCGCTATCAATGCGGAGCGTGACTTGAGCCTTGGCTTTTGTAGTAGGTAAACCCTGCCGCACAACCGCCTTAGCAAACATTTCTGGTGTAATTTCCGGGCAATCGGACAAATCAATATCTTCATCGTCCATCGCATCCAATCGTTGCCAATCAGTCTGAGAGTTGCTCGAAGTAAATTCGTTGTTCATATTTTGTTGCTTTTCTTGCAGAAATAATACGGGTACAATCCTGGTGTTCTGTATGGACAACAGCAATCACTCGCCCTTGCAATAAACCAAATGTAACGAAACGCTGCTCTCCATAATCGTAGCGATTGTCCTCAACCGTAGAACATCGATGAAATCTACTCCATGCTTGCGAAGATTACCAAAACGCTTTGCTTCATCCCATTCATATTCCATAACCGAACGACTACTGTAGCCTTCAATTGTAGCTACAAAACGTGGTTACAGTCACTTGTTTAAGGCAAGTCTCATTAGAGCAAATGACCCACAGTGCAGGGGCTCACGCTTCCTGCCTCTAGCAAACGAGAAATCAGGGTTTCAGCATTTTAGTAAGACGGAAGTATTTGTAGACCGTCTGATGGGGCGGAAAGTCATGGGGTAGCATCTCCCACTGGCAGCCGGTTCGTTGAACATAGAAAATAGCGTTGAGAATCTCTCGCAAATCTACCTCGCGAGGATGTCCAAAGCCCTTGGGAGCAGGCAACTTTGGCTCAATCACCGTCCATTCCGCGTCACTCATATCACTCGAGTAGAGTTTGCGAGTCGGATTGGCTACATCAGGGAGATGGCTCATCATCAACGGTAGAGTGCAACGTTTCTACGATAAAAATGAAATCATCTGGCCTTGAGCCACTTTAGACTCTCTTTAGAATTCAGCTCTTAGAGAGAAAGTTTCTACATATCGTCCCTATCGGGGTAGATAGGCAGAGAGTTTCGGCATATCTACCTTAATTCGCTAGATCGCGAGAAACTTTCCGTATATTATGCCGATTTGAGGCGATCGCACTCAACGTCCTATCTCTGCAACCGGGCTGCCAAGCCTTAGTACGCCGGAGCTGCCAGACACGAGATCATCACGCCTAAGGCCGACCCGGCAATCACCTGAAAGGGGGTGTGGCCCAGCAGCTCTTTAAGGCGGTCTTCGCGAATTTCCGGCTTTTCTTGAAACAGCTCATCGATGATTTGGTTGAGTACCTTGGCCTGCTTGCCTGCCGCCTGGCGCACCCCCGCCGCATCGTACATGACGATGATTGAAAAGACCGAGGTCGCCGCAAACATCGGGCTGGCCCAGCCCAGGGTTTGGCCAACGCCACAGGCCAGGGAGGTTACCAAGGCCGAGTGGGCGCTGGGCATGCCGCCCGTTTCTACCAGCACCTTGAGATTGAGTTTGCGGTGCCGCACCAGTTCAATAATGGCCTTGAGCCCCTGGGCCGTAAAGCAGGCGATCAGAGCCACAATCAGCACGTGGTTATCAAAGATATCGCTAAAGGTATTCATCGGCTCGGGCAAACCCTAGTAGGTACGGGCAACAATATAATCTGCGATCGCAACCAGGGGCTGGCGCAAGTCGCCAAACTCGGCCAGGCTTTCCTTAGCCGCCTCAATCAGCTGTTCAGCCTGACGGCGCGACTCCTCCAGGCCCCACAGGCTGGGGTAGGTGACCTTTTGGGCTGCCACGTCCTTGCCCACCGACTTACCTAGGGTCTCGGGGGTAGAGGTAATGTCGAGAATGTCATCCACAATTTGAAAGGCTAGACCAATGCGCTGGGCGTACTGGCGCAAATTCTCCAGTTTCCCGTCGCTGGCCCCCGCCAACATCGCTCCCGAGGTGACCGAGATTTCCAGCAGTGCCGCTGTCTTGTGGTTGTGAATATAGTTGAGCGTCTCTAGGGTCACGTCGGGTTTGCCTTCGCTAGCCAGATCAACAATTTGCCCGCCCACCAGACCTTCGCCACCCACCGCTTTCCCCAGGCCAGCAACTACCTTTAGCACCTGTTCTGGGGGTGCCCCCTGGGTGTAGGTAGCCACATGCTCGAAGGCGTAGGATAGCAACGCATCTCCGGCCAAAATCGCCACGTCGTCGCCGTAGACCTTGTGGTTGGTCAGACGACCCCGACGATAGTCGTCGTTATCCATCGCCGGTAGGTCATCGTGAATCAGCGACATGGTGTGGATCATCTCCAGAGCACAGGCCGTCGGCATTGCCATCTCGCCGCTGCCCCCCACCAATTCACAGCTGGCGAGACAGAGAATCGGCCGCAGTCGCTTTCCCCCCGCCAGCAGCGAGTAGCGCATCGCTTCGTAAAGCGTTTCGGGGTAGCGCAGGGCCAGAGCCCGATCGAGGGCCGCTTCTACCCGCTGGCGCTGGGTGGCTAGGTAGGCTTCTAGGTCAAACTGGCCAGTGGAAGGGGGGCTGGAATTCAGGGAGTTGGTTTGCACCATGGCGGCATCTGACAAATTGAGAACAGATTGATAAAAAGCAGTTGAACTAGATGGCCTACAGACGATTGCGGTAGCTGGTGACGGTATTCTCTAGTAGCATCGCTACCGTCATGGGGCCAACGCCACCAGGCACTGGGGTAATGGCTCCCGCCACAGGCTTTACCGAGGCGAAATCGACATCGCCCACCAGTCGCGGCTTGCCGTCGGGCTGTTCGACCCGGTTAATGCCGACGTCGATCACCACGCTGCCGGGC
This sequence comes from Nodosilinea sp. LEGE 07088, assembly GCF_015207395.1. Taxonomy (GTDB): domain Bacteria; phylum Cyanobacteriota; class Cyanobacteriia; order Phormidesmidales; family Phormidesmidaceae; genus Nodosilinea. The sequence goes on along the minus strand of NZ_JADEWX010000132.1, from coordinate 5,827 downwards.
TTAACCTCAGCAGCTGTAATCATACCGGGGCGACCCACCGCCGCAACTAGAATATCAGCTTGCCGCATCAGCCCGGGTAAGTCAGGGGTACGAGAGTGGGCCACCGTAACGGTGGCATTGGCTTCTAACAGCATTAGGGCCATGGGTTTACCCACCAAAATGCTGCGCCCGACCACCACCGCAATCGTGCCCGCCGGGTCAATCTGCGCGGCCTTCAGCAGCCGCATCACGCCGTAGGGGGTACAGCTGCGCAGACCGGGTTCCCCCCGCACCAGCCGACCTAGGTTAATCGGGTGCAGTCCATCGACATCTTTGTCGGGATCGATAGTGTGCAGCAGGGCCACGGCATCGAGGTGGGTGGGCAGGGGCAGCTGCACTAGGATCCCGTCTACGTTGGGGTCGGCATTGAGCTGCTGGATCAGCTCAGCGACTTCTGTTTGGGATACCGTTGTCGGCAGGTGCTTACCGTAGGAGACAATGCCGACCTGACCACAGGCCCGCTCTTTGTTGCGCACGTAGGCGGCGCTGGCAGGGTTATCGCCTACCATAATCACGGCCAGCCCGGGCGATCGCTGCCCCTGGGCCGTTAACGCTTGAATCTCTGCGGTCAGAGCGGTTTGAATTTGGCTTGCCAGGGCTTTGCCATCGAGCAGTTGGGTCATAGCCAGGGTGCGCTAACCTATATCTCGGATAGGGGTTGCGATCGCTATCCTGATGCCCGTGTGAACCGGGTGCAGGGGTTCGACGCTTTCCCAGTGTCTCAGATTTTGCTCCCCTAGGAGCCAACCAGCGCTGTAAAAAGCCTCTAAATGAATAATTTGCAATATCGTTTTACCTGTTATGGAGCCGTGGCCTTGGCACTGGTAGCCATCACCAGCTGTGGTGCCAGCCTGAATGCCACCGCTGGCTATACGCTGCGCGATCGCCTCAGTCACTGGCCCGGACTGGCCCGGCTCGACCCAGTCACACCCATTGCTGAAGCCAGTCAGAGTGGGGCTGCCACCGTGTATTTAGCGGGTACTGTAGAACGCCAGTTGCCCCTGGTGGGGCAGGGCTTGTATCAACTCGTAGATGACTCTGGCGCAATCTGGGTGGTGAGCCCCATAGAGCCCCCGTCAGTGGGTGATGCTGTGGCGCTGCGAGCGGTCATGCGCTACGAGCAGATTTTGCTCCAGGGCCAAGACGTGGGCGAGTACTACGCCGAAGAGCTAGAGCGTCTACCCCAAAATTCTGCCTCAGAATAATTTAATCTATTCGGCTATCGTCGCCGCTGAATAGGGTTCTGTCCCCGTTGAGGGGCAGGGAAGGTGGTAGTCTCTTAGAAATGCTGTGTATAGTCATTCACACCGGTAGGAGAGGATTAGGGTAAATGAAACAACTGGTTGGCCTACTTGTTGCGCTGGCGGTGCTGTTGGGTTGGGTGAGTAGCCCTGTCTTAGCACAGTCAATCTCTGGGGCAGACCTGCTGCGCGCCCCCGTTGAGGCCACAGCCTGGCTGGCGGAAGCATCAATGGGAAATGCGGTCGATGCCAAGCTCAAAACCGAATATGGGGCAAAACTTGACCTGAACAACGCCAACGTGCAGAGCTTCAGAAAATTTCCTGGGCTGTACCCCACCCTGGCTCGCAAAATTTTGCTCAACGCGCCCTATGACAGCGTTGACGATGTGCTCGAGCTACCCGGTCTGAGCGAGCAGCAGCTCAACATTCTGCGCACCAATCTCGACAACTTTACGGTAACGGTGACCGACCCGGCGCTGGTAGAAGGTGCAGACCGCTTTAACAACGGTGTCTATAAGTAGACGATAATTTTTGCCTCTGCTGATACCCAACGGCCCTGGCTGGTCAAGTTGACCCTACTGGTTAATGCTGACTAGCCAGGGCTTTTCGCATTTAGTCTGTCATCGTTGGACTGTTTTTGGGAGCTGCCCTTGACCAAGCCTGACTTCGCTTCGCCCCAGGGCCATAGCTCTGATACCCAGGGTTTCGACGTGCTGGTAATTGGGGGCGGTGCCGCCGGACTCTATGCTGCACTGTCGATTCCATCGCGGTGGCGGATTGGGCTGGTCACCAAAGATACCCTGTCAATTTCTGCCAGCGACTGGGCCCAGGGGGGGATCGCCGCCGCGATCGGAGCTGACGATCAGGTGTCTTTGCACGTGGTCGATACGCTCAAGGCCGGAGCGGGCCTTTGCGACCCTGAGGCGGTAGAGCATTTGGCCAGCCAGGCGGCTACCTGCATCCACCGTCTGGTGGAGCTGGGGGTAGCGTTTGATCGCAATCAGGGGCAATTGGCCATGACCCTGGAGGCCGCCCACTCGCGGCGGCGAGTACTGCATGCTGCCGATACGACTGGGCGAGCGATCGTGTCGATCTTGGCAGAGGCCGTGTTGAAACAGCCCAACATTACGGTGTTTGAGCGCGCCTTTGCCCTCGACCTGTGGATGGTGGCGGGGCGCTGTCGGGGGGCTCTGGTCGCCTGCGATCGCCAGCTTCGATGGCTATCGGCCCAGGCCACCGTACTGGCCACTGGCGGTGGCGGCCAGGTCTATGCTCAAACCACCAACCCAGCGGCGAGTACCGGCGATGGCGTGGCCATGGCCTGGCGGGCCGGGGCCCAGCTGCGCGACCTCGAATTTGTCCAGTTTCACCCGACGTCACTGGCTCAGACGGAGGCACCGCCGTTTTTAATTAGCGAGGCGGTGCGGGGTGAGGGGGCCCACCTGGTGGATAGTCGGGGCTACCGCTTTGCCTACGACTATCATGCCGATGGCGAACTGGCCCCCCGCGATGTGGTCAGTCGGGCCATCTTCAACCATCTGCAAAAGACCGGCGATGACCAGGTCTGGCTCGATATGCGTCCGATCGCGCCCGATCGCCTGCAATACCGATTTCCCAATATTCTTCAGGTCTGCCGTACCTGGGGCTGTGACCCGCTGGCCCAGCCCATTCCCGTCGCCCCCGCCGCCCACTACTGGATGGGGGGGATTACGACCGATCTCCACAGTCAAACCACGATCCCAGGCCTCTATGCCGTGGGCGAGAACGCCAGCACCGGGGTGCATGGGGCCAATCGCCTGGCCAGTAACTCCCTGCTAGAATGCCTGGTGTATGGGGCTGAACTGGCTAATCTGCCGCTGCAATCGAGCGATCGCCCTACCACCTCGACGACGACAGAGTTGGTTGACTTGGATGGCGTAGATCTTGGGGCAGAAACCCTCGACAGCCTCAATCAACGGCGCGAGCAGTTGACCCAGCTGATGTGGCAGGCGGCGGCCATTAGCCGCGGCCAAGTGGGGCTAGACGGTGCGATCGCAGTCCTCGACCAGTGGCGTACAGCCTGGCGACAACATCCGTGGCAGGTCTTACATGCCCTGGCACCGGGCCATACCTACCAGTTACCCGGCGGGCTAGATTGGCCCCGGTTACGGGCCTGGGGTGAGTTGGGCAACCTCTACGACATCGCCTGGCTGATTCTCAACAGCGCCGCCTTTCGCACCGAGAGCCGGGGCGGTCACTTTCGCCAAGACTATCCCGACACCCGCCCCGAGTGGCAGGCACACACGGTGGTCGAGGGCGATCGCTGGCAAACCTCTGCTCCGGTAGGGGACGGGTAGACTGCGGTGTGAGTTGGTCTGTCATTTCGGGCGGCGCGGGGGCGCGGGAGCGAGAGCACGTCGCAGTTAGGCTACTTCAGGCCTGATTTACTAGCACTGTGTGCAAAAGTAAAGCCACGCCAGCCCCCCTGCGCCCCATCTCCTCAGCCTCCATCCTCTACCGCCGCTTAGCTCGCCTTGAGCCTCTAGCCTTCCTCCGCTTGCCCTTGCCCCGCCCTCTCTTGGCCGCTGACGACAGCCAGTCAGCAACGTAATGGCTGAGCGCCCCCAGCTCTAAACCCACCATCAGCGCCAACCACCAGGGCCAGTAGGCCATCAAACCCCAGCCCAGCCTGTCGATCAAATCGCCCCAGGTCAGAGCAGTGCGTTGGGCATTGTTGAGCAGGTCGATAACAATGAGACCGCCTAACCCCAGCCAAAAAGAAAGGTATAAGACTCGCACCACGGTGCCAATAATCGGCCCGTGGGACCAGCGCGATCGGTGGCGGATGCTGCCGCGATAGGGCAGCCAGATCCACCGCAGCCAGCCCCAGCGCTTATACTGCACCGAGTGAATATCGAGATCGGGGCCCAGCACCCAGCCGCCCAGCAAAAACCCCAGGCAAACCACCGCTGTCAGCCTGCCGTCGAGGGTGAGGCGAAAGGTGGCTAAAACGACCAGGGGCAGAGCCCAGAGGGTAATGCGATCGTGGGTGCGGCCTGAAGACATGGCACAGATGTACCAGCATTTAGCGTTTCTGGCAAGGAGCGCTATCGTGGAGGCATCTCACCGCCGCCCTGTTGCAATCCAAGCCCCTCCAACGCCTTTACCCTAACAATGCCAGCCAGTGATACTGCTTCCCCCCGAGCCGGGTATACGCTGCCGGTATTTGCCTGCGCCGGGGCCTTAGCCGCGCTGCATCATCTTCGCGATACCGACCATCGCCCTAGGGCCATTACCCTCGATCTGCTCAACCCGCCCCTGCCCGCGACCATCGCCATCGACCAACTGGCCCCCCTGCCCGATGGCTCGGTGCTGGCCATTACCCACAGCGACCCCGGTGACAATCTCGACCTCACGCGCAATACGCCTCTGTGGTCGGTGGTGACCTGGGGGAGGGTCGGTCAGCCTGAACGAATTTTGCTCCAGGGAGGTGAGGGCATTGGGCGGCAGCTCAACCGAGACCAGGCCCCGGCTATTTACCAATACGCCCGAGAACTCATCCACCACCACCTGACACCGCTGATTCCGGAGGGCAAGACCCTCTGCGTAACGATCGTTTTGCCGGAGGGGCGAGCCCTGGCCGATCGCACCTCCAATGCCGCCTTTGGGGTGGTCGAGGGGCTCTCGCTGCTGGGTACCTCAGGCATCTCTGCGCCCCTGAGTGCCCCCGGCCAACTCGACCAGTCGAGGGAAATTCTGCGGGCCAAGGCCGACCAATATGCTCACCTGGTGTTTTGCCTGGGCGAAAACGGGCTAGACCTGGCCTGCCAGCTCGGCATCGACCCCGATCGCCGGGTCAAGACCGCCAACTGGCTGGGCCCCATGCTGGTGGAGGCTGGGCAGGTGAGCTTGGCCGGGGTGCTGCTGCTGGGCTACCACGGCAAGCTGATCAAGCTGGCGGGGGGTATTTTTCATACCCATCACCACGTCGCCGATGGCCGTCAGGAGATTCTCGCTGCCTGCTGTGCCGCCGAGGGCGTGGCGCTGCCCATAATTCAAGAAATTCTTAAGGCCGCCACCGTCGAGGCGGGGCTGCAAAGTCTGCGAGATCACGATGCTCAAACGGCCCAGCGGGTTTATCGCCACATCGTCGCGCGCATCGACGATCGCGCTAGCGCCTACGTTCACGCCCACACCGGCAACCCCCTGACCGTCGGGACGATGGTATTTGACCGCCAGCGGCAGGTGATCGCCACCAGCGATCGCGCCCGGCTTCTCTTCGAGCAAGTTTTGGTAGACTAAGGGGAATATTTTTTTACAAAACTCCGATAACAGCCCCTTATGCTCTTGCTTCTGCTAACCCTCGGGCGAGCCAGGTTTGTTTCTCGTCACTGCTGTATCTAGAATCGCTTGCAGTCTAAGGGCTACCGGTGCCCAGGAGTTTCACTGTTACCCCACCTCCAGACCTAGGGTGCTCCGATCGCGTATCCGATTGTTATTCGCAGGCAACCAGCCTAGGTTGTCTGGCGGTATGGCCCCTCCCCTAAGTCTGTCTCTTATGGAGGTCT
>NZ_JADEWX010000008.1 GCF_015207395.1 Nodosilinea sp. LEGE 07088 | reverse complement strand
GAGTGAAGGGTGAAGGGTGGGTTTAGCGTGAGTAGGGTGAACCGATGACTAGTACTGACTCGACAAATAACCAACGGACGGTAGAGCAGCGGGTTGAATCATTGCCGGGGCAAAAGCGGCGGTGGCGGCGGTGGCTGTACGTTTTGGGAGGAGTTGGGGTCGCCGGGCTGGTAGTCTATGCCTTTAGACCTCAGCCAATTGCGGTAGATTTAGCCACCGTAGAACGGGGCGCTTTGCAGGTTACCGTCAGCGCTGAGGGTCAAACGCGGGTGCGCGATCGCTACGTGGTGGCTGCCCCGGTGGATGGCAAGTTGCAGCGCATTGACCTGACCGAGGGAGACGCGATCGCCGCCGGAGACACCGTAGCCCGGCTCGACCCGCTGCCCTTGACCAACCAGGTCGAAGCCGCCCAGGCTCGCCGCCGCGCCCTCCAGGCCCAGCTAGCCGGGGTCGAAACCCAGCGGCCCAAGCCCGAAGCCCTGCGCCAGGCGGAAACCCGCATTGGAGCCGCCCAGGCTCAGCTGGCCCAGGCCCAGGCCCAGGTCACCGAGGCCGAAGCAGCCTGGGCGCAGGCTGAGCGCGATCGCGATCGCACCGCCACCCTCTATACCCAGGGGGCGATTCCTCGCCAAAATCTAGAAGCTCAGGAACTGCAGGTCACCCAGCGACGGCAGGCTCTGGCCACAGCCCGCCAACAGGTCACCGTGGCCCAGTCAGACATTCGCGCCGCCCAGGCCAACCTGGCGGTACTCACCGCCGAACAGCGAGATCCTGACTATTTAGAAGCTGTCTACCGAGCCGAAATTGCCGCCATCGACGCTGAACTCGCCAACCTGGCCGACGACGCTCGCCGCACCACCATCACTGCGCCAGCCGCGGGCCAGGTGTTGAGCATTCTAGAACCTAGCGCCCGGTTTGTCGCCGCCGGTACACCTCTGCTAACGGTGGGCGATCCCAATGGTTTGGAGCTGGTGATCGATATTCTTTCCACCGACGCCGTTCGGGTGTCGCCCGGCGATTTTATCAACCTCGATCGCTGGGGCGGTGACGAAACCCTACAAGCTACCGTGCGCCAGGTAGAACCCTCAGCCTTCACCGAGGTCTCAGCCCTGGGGGTCGATGAACAGCGGGTCAACGTGATTGCCGACTTTGTTGATGCCGATGTGCCCCTGGGCGATGGCTTTCGGGTCGATGCCCACATTGTGGTCTGGCAGAGCGAGGATGTATTGACCGTGCCCATTAGTGCCCTATTTCGCTGTGACCCTGACTGGTGCGCCTTTGTAGATGATCAAGGCCGCGCCCAGCGGCGGCAGGTAGCGATTGGCCCCCGCAGCGATTTTGCTGCCGTAGTCAAATCGGGGTTAACAGAGGGCGAGCAGGTGATTTTGTACCCCGGTGACCAAATCGAGGCCGAGGTCAGGGTTAAAGGGCGTTAAGTCTAAGCCCCAGCAAATACCGCTACAGGCACCCGTTTGTAAGCCGGTGTACCCGCCCTGGGCTCAATCCGCGCTTTCATCAGCACATTCGCCTCGGGGTAAAACATCAGCGCCGCGCCCGATCGCACCTCCCCGTAGATAATCTCAATGCCGTCGAGTTGCCCGGCATCGCCGCGCACGCTAACCCGCTGGTGTTCGGCAAAGCCTGCCTGCTGGGCATCGGCGGGGTTCATCAAAATGCAGTGGCGGTGGGGCATGCCCCGGTACTGGTCGTACTCTTTATAGACCACGGTGTTGTGCTGGCCGTAGCTGCGCCCGGTAATTAGGGCCAGCACCAAGACAGAATGCTCCGCATCTGACAGCCCAAAATCTTCTGAGGTGGGTAGGGTCAGGGTCGGTAGCGGGGTGGGCTGCATCTCGGCCTTGCCTGAAGGAGTTGGGAACTTCGGTTCCAGAAAAATGCGCCCCGCGATGGTGAATTCGGTTTGGGTATCGTCAATATCGCCAATTTTTTCGTAGCCAGGAATGGTCTGGGCGATCAGCTGGCGCACGTAGCGAGTGTCTTGCAGTTTGCGCCAGTCGATCGGCTGGTCGCCATGGATGTGGTGGGCCAGTTCTGTCAAAAATTCCACTTCCGAAACCAGGTCAGCATCGCTCAGGTGGGTTTTGCCGGGGTCATTTAGCCGCACGAAGTTGTTGCCCGACTCCACGGTGGTGCGGTGGGGGTTTTCGAATCGGGCGTAGACCGGCACAATGATCGTGTTCTGGTGGGCCAACCCATGGAAATGGCCCTGATTGGGTTTGGTCGCCAGATAGATAATTGTGTCGATATTGCCAAGGGCGCGCTTGGCCTGGGTTGAATCAGGATTTGCCCCGTAGAGGTTGCCCCCCAGGCACAGCAGGGTATCCACCTGGCCGCGATCGGCGGCTTCAATCAGGGCGCGGGCATCGTAGCCCGGTTCCCGCTGAAGAGATTTGCCCAGCAGCTGCTCCAGCGCTGCGCGAATTTTGTCTTTGAGGTGGGCCGTCACCCCCATGGAGCCAAAGCCCTGCACGTTGGAGTGGCCGCGAATGGGCATCATGCCGGCGCCGGGTTTGCCCACGTTGCCGGTCATCAGGGCGGTGTTGGCGATGCTGAAGATGTTGTCAACACTGTTGGCCTGGTGGGTGATGCCCATGGCCCAGGCAAAAACGACCCGTGCAGAACCGTGAATCATCGTCGCAGCGGCGGCGATCTCGTCTTGGGATAGGCCGCAGGTGGTGGTGATCGCCTCCCAATCGGTGACATTCACCTGATCAATCACTGCCTGCCAGTTCTCGGTGTACGTCTTCAAATACTCATACTGCACCCAACCCCGCTCTAGCAGCACCTTTTGAATGCCGACAAACAGGGCCAGGTCGCTGCCCGGAATGGGCTGCAAAAACAGCGATGAAATCTCCTCACCCTGCACCAACCGGAGCGGATGGGCCGGGGAGCCAAACTTGACCAGACCTACCTCTTTAACGGGGTTGATGACTAAGACTTTGCCGCCGCGATCGCGCAGTTCAATCAGCTCATTCATCAGCCGGGGATGGTTGGCCGGGGCGTTTGACCCCACCAGCACCACGCAGTCGGCCTGGCGCAAACTCTCCAGGCTGACCAGCGAAGTACCAGTGCCAAAGACCTGGTTGAGGCTGACGGTAGACGGAGCGTGGCAGAGGTCAGAACAGTCAGCCAGGTTGTTCGACCCCAGGGCGCGCACCATCAGTTGCAGCAGGTAAGCCGCCTCGTTAGACGATCGCCCCGAACTGTAGGAGGCCACCCGCTCTGGCGGCAGGGCAAAGGCGGCGGCAGTGAGCTGATAGATCTCCTCCCAGGAAATGCGCTCATAGTGGTCAGACCCAGCCCGACGAATGACCGGAAAGCTGAGCCGACCCAGGCGATCGGCCTCGCGGGAAGTGAGCTGCTGGAGTTCGGAGAGGGTATGGCGATCGAAGAAATGATCGCTGAGGCCTGGCTGCAGTTCTGATGAAATAGCCTGCACGCTTTTCATGCAGCGCTGGAGGGGTTCTTCTAGCTCGTTGGCAAAGCCGCCCTTTTGCCCGCCTGTGCCCCAGGCACAGGAGAGGCAGGCGCTTTTGTGAAATAGCTTTTTCCAAATCTGCGGCCCCTGGGGCGATAGGGTTTTCTCGGCCCAGTATTGGATGACCGGCAGGCCGCCGCCGATCGCAGGGGTATGGTCAGCGGCAGTGTCAATAGCGGCAGAGGTGCGATTGTCGTCGCGGGTGGTTGAGAGGGGCGGTTGGCTTTCAGGTTGATCAAACTGGGTCATCGTCGAAGCCTCGCAACAGCCGCTATACCCTCACTATAGCGAGGGCACCGGGTGTAAGGCCGTCAGCCCAACGATAGAGAATTTTAGAGAAGACTCCTGGGAGGTGTTGCGCCGTTGCACGGTTTGACCCTGGACAACTGCAAAACATACTCTCGGTCATTCCCCCGAACCTCACAAGGCGGTAATCCGACCTGAGGGGGACACACATAAATAGGATTGATTGTAATAATAAGTTACGTTTATACACAAAGCTTTATGGGTCAGGCTAACGCTCATCCCATAGGCCATTCAGCAAACGACCTGATGCTGGAGATAAGGCGGTTCTACAAAAGCCACAGGAGGTTTGCATGCAATCTCTATTTTTGAAAACAGCGCTATGGCTGACTCTTGAGTTCTGCCTGACGGCGGTAGGGCTAGATGACATGGCCGACTACAGTGAATATCTCTTCAAGATCAAAGAGTTTCTGCCTACTCCCGAGGCGGCGCTGGCTCAGTATCAGTGTCTGGATGGTATTTGCACCCCTAGAAATGTTTTGCCTCCAGCCTTTGTATCCACTGCTTACAGCCTGTAGGTTGAGTCGAGTTGCGTTGGCAAAGCCTGGCCGAAGGCAACCACCCAATGCCCACTGTCACGTTAGTCTCCTATCTGTTTAACCTAACCCCGTACTCGATAGGTCATTCTGATTCAATATCACCGCGCCACCATCCGGGTGCCCCCGTTTTTTACTGTCTGCCCCTTTGGCAGTCTAGAGCGCCATCAGGATTGATAGTTAAAGGAGCAGGTTCCGCTAAAATTGCAAGAGTCATATCGCCGCCCACAGCAGCACAGAGTAGAGGGTCGCCAGTGGATAGGCCCCTTGGGTTTCGAGGGGAATGAACTCGAGCAGGCACTTGAGCGCGACCTGCAACGTGGTCTCATCCGCGAGGGCTGGGGCGGAGGATACTGAAGATGGATAGGTCGTCATGGCTATTCTTTTATTCGGCTAGCCTGACCCTACCCCTTTCCTTGAGGCAATACTCTCTCTTGAGAACTTTTGCGATCTACTGAGTATGGCTAAAAATTCGGTTTCTTGGTCACTGCCCTAACGGCATGACTGGCATTCTGGCCGAGAAACCGGGTCTCTGTACCGGCGTTCTAGGCGCTTCAATCGGTGTTGATGATGCCTTCTTCGGGGTCAACCAGTCGCCACAGCTTTTGTTTGATTTGGGTATCGAATACATCCCACTTGTGGCGGTTGTACTCAGAGTTTTCGTAGAAGCCCGACAAAAAGCCCACCGGAATTTCAAACCCGCCGGCCATCGATCGCCCACCGCCAAAGAACCGGCCTTCACTGTCTTGGCCAAAGGCTTCTTTAATAAATTCGTCGGGGTCGAGGGTGATTTTGCTGGTGCGCAGTGAGCCAATCACCACCTCGCGCTCTTCATCTTCATCGTGGACAATGCCATAGACCACAGCGGTGTGCACGTTATCTTCGGTGACGAGAAAGTCTGCCGCCTGGGGAATGGCGTCGCGATCGTCGTAGCGCAGATAGCCGACGCCAGCGATGGAGACATTATTTTGTACTTTGCGGTTGCGCAGCGATCGCTCGATTACATCCATCACGCGCTTGGAGCGCGACGCGTGCAGTACCGCACTGAGCAACTGGGCGTCGTAAAACTGGCTCAGGTAGGCTGCCGCCAGGAACTCGCTGGCGGCAGCTTGCATCAGCTGGCTGGTATCGGCGCGCAGGCCGTGCATGAGAGCCGTGGCGCACTTGGTGTGCTTGGTGTCGTTGCGATCGAGCTGGAGCAGCCCCTGCTGGAGATATTGGGTCAAAATCGTCGCCGTCGCTCGAATGTGGGGCCGCAGATCGACGTATTCGGCATCGAGCTTGGACTGGGGGGAGTGGTGGTCAATCACCAATATCAAGGGCAGACCGGCCTCCCGTAGCGGTTCATACAACTGGCTAGTCGTGCCCTGGTTATCGACGAGCACCAAGCCCTGGTAATCGGCCAGGTGAGCATTGTCGGCGGCATTCATCCAGCGGCGAGCAGGCAGGCCTGTGAGCCGCACCAGGGCAATATTTTCCTGGTGGCTCAGGGTACCCGCGTAGACAATGTCGCAGTCAATTTTGTAGCTCGCCGCGATGAGCTTGTAGGCCCAGGCTGACGATAGCGCATCGGGGTCAGGGAAATCCTGGAGCAGCACCAGCTGCTTATCTTGACGGTGAGCCTCTAGCAGTCGGCGGACGGCCTGAACCGGATCGTCTGTGCCGTCATCGGCTTGCCCGCTGCCAACCGTCCTGTTGCCATGGGCAAGGGCTGATTCGGCGGCCTCAGAGGTTGGATATAAGGTGGTCATTGGCATTCCTTTCTATGACAGCGCGCCTTCTCTACCATGGCTACGCTATCCTCAGCCTACTGATGAGCGCGGCGGCGGCAGCTGGCCTGACCGCAGGCGCGGCGGTCTCAGGAAACCTATTCACCACGACCGCGCCTGCCAACTGTGACTATCATGGGCGCGACGCCGCGACGGCTATATCTATGATTATTATTGCAAATTGCTGAAGAACCGCCAGTATCATTGGGTAGAGCTGGCGACAACGCCCTCGCCTCATCAAGAAATGCCGATCACGTACTTTTTCCACTCTTGGTGGACACCGCTGTGGATTTGCCGCGTTACCTCAAAGTAGAGGCTGCTATGGGGCTTACGAGGTTGACCAGACAGCAGCATATTGGCTTCCCGTGGGGTGCGGCTACCCTTCTTAACATTGCAGCGCACGCAGGCCGCGACCATGTTTTCCCAACTGTCGCCGCCACCCCGCGATCGCGGCAGCACATGGTCAAGGGTGAGGCCATCGCCGCTATAGCCGCAGTACTGGCAGGTGTGGTTGTCGCGTTGCAGCAAGTTGCGTCGAGTGAGGGGAATATCTTTGTAAGGCACTCGCACATAGTGGCGCAGACGAATCACCGTCGGCAGCGGGAAGTCGGCATAGACAAGCTTGCCGTTGTGCTCAACTCGCTCAGCCTTACCCTTAATAATGAGCACAACAGCACGACGCCAGCTCGTAATGTTGAGCGGTTCATAGGAGGCATTTAGCACCAGAACCTTACCCATTCCTATGCGTAGTTAATTGCCTAAAGAATATTAGCCCGATGGTAGCACAGAAGCTAACTTGAGGCTTTTAGCCCCTGATATACTGCCTCGCAACCAAACTGATATCTGTGGCAGCTACGCCTGGCGTTATGATAGGTCGCTAGCCCCCATAGAGTCTCTGAACCCCACGGAGGCCAACCGGTGTAGGAGGAGGAAGACAATGCTGAGTTGGGATCAAACCCCCAGTCTGGCCCCGAGCCTAGAACCCATGCGCTGCTGCCGGGCCTGGGTAGAAATTGATTTAGCCGCCCTACGACACAATATCAGTCAATTTCGGCATCTGTTGCCCAATTCAACCCAGTTGATGGCGGTTGTTAAGGCCGATGCCTACGGCCATGGTGCTGTGACCGTAGCCCAAACTGCCCTCCAGTCGGGGGCTACCTGGTTGGGGGTGGCCACTGTCCCTGAGGGCATAGAACTGCGGGCGGCGGGGGTGCAGGCCCCAATCTTGGTGATGGGCGCCGTCAATAGCCCCGAAGAAATGCAAGCGATCGCCCACTGGCGGTTGCAGCCCACTCTGGTCAGCCCCAAGCAGGCCCTAGTGTTTGCTGACACCCTGGGGCGACTGGCGGCGGCTCGCCCCGTCCAGGTGCACCTCAAAATCGACACCGGCATGAGTCGGCTGGGCTTTCCTTGGGCAGAGGCCGTCGACTTTGTGAGGTTTGTGCGTCAGCTGCCTCACCTGAAGATCGATAGCCTTTACTCGCACCTGGCCACCGCTGACGACCCTGACCCCACTGTTATGCAGCAGCAGCAGCAGCGGTTTGCCACAGCTATAGAGAACCTACGGCGCGAGTACCTGCTCCCCGCTCGACTGCACCTGGCCAATACCGCAGCCACCCTGGCCGACCCGACCCTGCACTACGACCAGGTGCGAGTGGGTCTGGGGCTCTACGGCTTATATCCAGCCCCCCATCTAGGCCACCGCATTGCGCTTCAGCCCGTCATGCAGATCAAAGCTCGCATCACCCACTTGAAGGAGGTACCGGCAGGTACCGGCATTAGCTATGGTCATCAATATCGGTGCGATCGCCCCATCCAGTTGGCTGTCGTCGGCATCGGGTATGCCGACGGCGTGCCGCGCGTGCTCTCCAATCGGCTCCAGGTGATCGTCAAAGGCCGGTTAGCCCAGCAAGTGGGCGCCATCACCATGGATCAACTGATGGTCGATGTCTCTGGTATTCCCCGTCTGCAGGAGGGCGATGTGGTCACCCTCTTGGGGCGCGATGGCCCCCATAGCATTAGCCCCGACGACTGGGCGACGATGGCAAACACCATTAGCTGGGAAATTCTCTGTGGGTTTAAGCACCGTCTACCCCGCATTGCCATTGAACAACCTTTGCCCACGTCTACGGTCGTTCAGTGCTAGACCGCCCTACAGCGCTTCGACTCGCTCTAGCAAGATCTCTGGGGCGGCTTGGGCATGTAGGATTGAGTACAGATGGCTGTAGCGCAGGCAACCCTGGGCATCGAGTACAAACTGAGCCGGTAGCGGTGCCCCCCAAGCTTGGCCGGTAAAGTAGGCGCGAAAACTAGAGCCAGCGACATCACACAGCAGCGGTAGCGTCAAGCCTAGATCGTGGACGAGGGCTTGTCCCTGGCGTTGTATCGTGTTGGTGATCAATAAGACCTCGGCCCCGGCGTTACGAAACTGAGGGTAGGCCTGGTTGATGGCGACTAGATAGGCATAGCGCTGGGGGCTGTAGACTAAGTCAGCAAAAATACGACAAAAAACTAGCACCACAGGCTGCCGACCTCGCCAGTTAGCCAGACGTACGGTGCGCTGATGGGTGACATCCCAATGGGCAAAATCTGGGCAAATTTGACCCAGGTCTAGGGCTAAGCGGGGGGGGCGGGGCACCCAGTAGCGCCAAACAGGCCCTAGATTAGGCGATGATGCATGCAGTTTCATGGTGGACACAGCAGCTAGGGCAAGGTCACGCTGGCGCGCATGACCCCAAGATCAGGCTTACACCTCCGCAAAGAACTCCCGCGCTTTGACTGGGTCAGGAATCATGGTTCTATCGCCGGGCTGCCAATCGACCGGGCAAACTTCGTTGGGGTTCGTTTGCACATGGTGAATAGCCTGCAAAACCCGCAGGGTTTCATCCACCTTGCGGCCAAAGGCTAGGTTGTTGATAGTGGCGTGCTGTAACACGCCGTCGCGATCGACAATAAACAGCCCTCTGAGAGCCACCCCGCTTTCCGGATCCAGGACGTTGTAGGAAGCACTGATATTCTTTTTGATATCAGAAATCAGGGGATAGTTGAGGTCTCCGACACCGCCCAGTTTACGCTCAGTCTGAATCCAGGCCAGGTGGGCAAATTCACTGTCTACAGAGATCCCCAGGATCTCAGCATTGAGGGCCTTAAATTCGCCATGACGATCGCTAAAAGCTGCGATTTCAGTAGGGCAAACAAAGGTGAAGTCGAGGGGGTAAAAAAACAGCACAACGTACTTACCCCGATAATCCGATAGCTTTACGATCTTAAAGCTCTGATCGACCACGGCAGTAGCACTAAAGTCAGGGGCCATTTGGCCCACTCTGATGAAACTGTCTCTAGTATCGGTCATAGCCCTTTTCCTCCGCGATCGTACCGCTAGGTGCGCAGTATCATCATAGTACCTAGGGTAGGGGATAGCTCAGCCGCTGCGATCGCAGCGGTGAAAACTAGTCCGCGCCGAGAGCAATTTTGCCCACCATGACAGCGGTTCACAAGCGCCGACTCTACTTAAGACAGATTTGTCTAAGCCATCAATGGCAACCACTCTACTGTGACTACGTTGCCATCAATAAGCTATAAAAATGGCTCAGGCGTGATTTGAACACGCGACCAAGGGCTTATGAGTCCCCTGCTCTACCACTGAGCTACTGAGCCAGAGTACAGGTTTTTAACAAGTCGCCTCTAGCGCTTGTTCAAGCAACCAACAGTTAATGAATCTACCACATAACAGCTAAGATACCAAGCTGACTAATGACTTTTTGAGTCTTGCCCAGCAGGATTGAGCCGACCTTAAACAGCCGCCATCAAAAAGCGAGCCGACAACCTGCCGACTCGCTAACGGGCTGAGATACTCTGTCTAGCGTCCAGGCAAATAGGCCATCGGGTTGACAGTACCGTTGCTGGGCAAATGCACCTCGAAGTGTAGGTGAGGGCCAGTACTATATCCAGTACTACCCATGGCCGCAATTTGCTGCCCTTGGCGAACCTGTTCACCCTGGCGAACCAAGAGACGGCTGTTGTGGGCATATCGAGTCATACTGCCGTCAGAATGGCGAATATCAACCAGATTGCCATAACCGCCAGAATTCCAGCCAGACCGAACGACAACACCAGAAGCGGCTGCAAAAATGGGGGTACCTACAGGAGCAGCAATGTCAACACCGCGGTGCATGCGTCCCCATCGCAAACCGTAGCCAGAGGTCAAGGTTCCCTGGGCTGGCCAGATATAACCATTTGACAGGCTAGGAGCTTCAGGCAGAAATTCATCAGCACCAGGCATCATCGGCATACCGGGCGACACCGTTTGTCCCACCGGCAAATTCGGCGTCATCCGGTACGCATCAGCTCCTAATGGAGCGGCCGCCAAAAGCTGTGGGCTCGCCGGAGAGACAGTACCGGGCTGAGATAATTCTTGAGGCAGAGCATCAACGGTGTCACCTACGACGGCAACCTGCTGAACATTGCCCTGAGCAGCGTCGGTAACTGTCCAATCGGGCAAGGAAACTTCGGATCCTTCGCGCGCAGTCAGGGCAGCTGTGCTGATAGGCTCAGTCCCGCCAACGGAATCTACCGCCTGAGCTTTAAGGTCAGAGTCACGACGCTCAAGGAGCGCAGTTGCGCTAGTAGATGACTCACTACGACTGCGCTCAAGCTCTTGCCTAGCGGCACGAATGCGAGCGTTTAACTCTTGGCGATCCACTAGGGCGCTATTAGATTCACGAATACGCGCCAAATGATCTTGGATGACCTGCTCCCGAGTACGCGGGGAGACGGTCAAGCTAGATGAGGTAGTCTGGGTCGACTCGTCAACCAAGGCCGCGTCAGCGGCGGCGGTCGTCACTGGGAGACTGAGACTATCTCCGACCGTCAATGCTTCAGGGCGATCGACAGTGTCATTGTGACTGATCAGATCGTCTAAGCTGATCCCATTACGAGAGGCAATAGACCACAGCGTATCGCCGGGCTTGACCTGGTATGAGCGCAGCGCATTAGCATCAGAAACGACTTCGTCATTTTCGGCGACAGGCGTTAAGGCCGCTACCACAAGCTCGTTCTTAGTAGAGCTAGGAGCAATGACGCCGTCAGATTCGGCGATACGAATGGGCTGGGCAGCATCCGCAATCGGCTCATCGTGCAGAGGGAGACTGGCCACAGGAGCTGGCGTTTCCGCAGATACATCGCTGGCAGAAATATCAGCAGCCTCAGCGACATTTGTCTGCGCAACAGACGAGCGATCGGGCTCAGATGCATCTGCCTCCGATACTGACCAAACCGCTGCTTCCTGGCTGGCAAGCTGATCAACGTCACCAGCTATAGCTTCCGGAAGAACGGCTATTTGAGTCGCATTGGACTCATCGTCACCCTGGGGTAAGGCACCCTCAGCAGCGGCATCATCAATCTCAGGCTGGGCGGGAACAAGCTCATCGGCATCGTCTAACTTAAGCGATGACTCTAACCCCAGAGAAGTCTCTAAATCATCGACGGACGGTACAGAATCTGACAACTCAAGCATGGCTGCAGAGGTCAAATCGCCCCCGACACTGCCCAACGGGCTCGTTTGAAGTGCTAATCGAGAACGGTTAGACGTAGCAGCTAGATTATCGATACCCACTGCGGGTACTCGGATAACCTGACCCACCCGCAGAACATCGTCTGTAGCGATGCCGTTAGCCGCCCGCAGGGCTTGCAGATCGGCCTGATGTTCGGCGGCGATGTGCCAAAGGCTCTCACCAGCTTCAACAGTGTGGTAACCAGACGATCCCTGAGCTTGGTCGGAGACATTTTGGAACTGAGGCTCAGCCGCTGAGTCAGAAGCAGGCAGCACCATCACTGTGGTGCCATCGGCAGCAAGGGCAAGCTCAGGCTCAGTCAGAAGCGGAGCTGATGCTCCAAAAGAAAGAGCCAAACCCAACATGGCAGCTGAAGTCTGGACTCGGCGACACCCTACCGATGCCTCGACACGAGTGCTGCCTAGGCGTAGGGAAGAAAAACCGATATCAGACACTTTGGGAACTTCGCGTTTCAAGGAACGACCTCCTGTAAACCAGCGCTTAACAACCGATGACAGCTCAAAGACAGTCCCTTTAGTGACTCTGCCTCAGCAGAAACACCTACAGGCAAAAAAAACCCGGAGCTAGTTGTCAGCAACAGAACAACAACGGATCGACATAACAACGCCTTGGCTAGGTAAGAATACCCTGCTTTGGCTGACCTAAGCAAGTTTACATGAGTTAACAACAAAAGCAATGCCTAGGTCTTCTCTGTCACTTCCCTGAACACTAGGTTCGTGATCGGGAATTGTGCATCCACAACATAAAGGTTTAACCCTAAAAAAAAGTATTTGGCAAGCCTTTGGCCAGGATCCTGATCAAGGGTGCTCAGCCAGACTCAAAGGATGCCACCAAGCCATATTGAGGCCCAGATAGGCGAAGAAAACCTTGGTATACAGGCTCTATGGCGGTTCCGAAGCCAGGTCGTTCCAGGAGCGCATAGCCATGGATTTATCTACCCGGCAGGGACGATCGCAATGGCTATACGAATTTCTTATCTTGGCAGCGCTGATTTTGTATCCTCGGCAACTGTCAGGTCTAAATACCGATTTTGGGGGGCAAATTTTTCTGCCCTTAGCGCCCGACAGCGTGCTCTGCGCTTCGATTCAGGGACTGCCCTTGGTATCGGGGGATGTCCCTTGCAGGCCACTCGATGCAGCGATATTACTCCATGGCTATTAAAGACTTGAGCCTGGTTGCCAATAGTGGGTTGTGCCCTTGCCAGAGGAACCTGGGCCGATCGGTGCCACTCGGCAAAGCAAGCGGTTAGGCCTGCGATATCTGCAGCTGGCGCAGGGCCTCAAATAAACCAACGGCAGCGCTGACTGAGAGATTGAGGCTGCGGACGACCGTTCTCTGCATAGGGATGAAGGCGGTTTCATCGCAGGCCGCCAGAACGGTTTGGGGTAATCCTTCGGTTTCGCTACCAAATAGCAGCCAGTCGTCAGGGCAGTAGTTGATAGTGGTGTAGCTACATCGCCCAGAGGTACTAAAGCCGATGGTTCTACCTCCCTGGTGACGCTGCTGGGCGTGAAAAGTTTCCCAATTGGGGTGAAGGGTGAGGTCAACCTGGGGCCAGTAGTCTAGGCCAGCTCGCTTGAGGGCGCGATCGCTGAGGTCAAATCCAAGCGGGGCGACTAGGTGTAGAGGGGTAGCTGTAGCAGCACAGGTGCGGGCTATATTCCCCGTATTTGGGGGTATCTGGGGATTTACGAGAACGATTACAGGCATGGACACCGAGACGAAGGTACAGGGTTAACCGGGTAGACAAGATGCTGATTCAGGGCAAGGGGAAAAATAGCTAGGAGGTATAGATTTTATTAATACTTCCCCTATATTTTTGCCCAGGTCAAAGGTCGACAGAAAAATTGGTGCCTAGGCACCACTAAAAAAGCTCTACTTATATCATCTATAAGCAAATACTGACTCTCAGGATAGAGGTTTTCTAGGCTGCACAGGGGACACACAGGTCGCGAGCGAGGACGGCCTCAGTGTGGGCCACGTCTGCGATCGCACCTTGCACTACCTGCTCGATCGACTGTCCAGCGTCATGCTGCTGTAGCCATCGCTGGGCCTCGTTGCCCTCCCGTAAAATCTTCTTGACCGGACTCAGAAAGCAGCTGATGCCGTTGGCTTTGGCAATGGGCCAGACCTCTTCGTAGAGCTGGTGAATCCATTCCCGCGCCAGCAGGGGACGACCGTCTTGCCAGTGGCGCAACTCGGCATCTAAGCTCTGCTGAGCTGCCGCCGCCTCGTTGGCGTCACTGAGGGCGACCAAATCGTCGTTGCGGCTGGCCATGGGGAAGGTACTCATCACCAGTGGATCGAGATCAGGAGTTTGAATCAGCTGGTGCAGCCGCGCTTCAATTAAAGCGGTGACAGCCAGCAGGGCCACTGGGTCGCTGATTAAGTCGCAAATGCGCAGTTCTAGCCGGTTGAGGTTGTAGGGGCGGCGATCGCCGTTGGGTCGCACCGCTGACCAGAGGTGACGCACGTTTTGCATAGCGCCTGTGGCCAGCTGGGCCTCGGTCCATTGAATATGGTGGGCATGGCTAGTGAACAGGGGTACATGGGCCGGAGTCTTGGGAAATACCTGCCAGCGGCTGGAATGAGAGCCCGTTAGCCGCCCACCTAAAAAGGGCGATGCCGCCGTCAGAGCCAGGTAAAGGGGCGCTTCGACCCGCATCAGACGGCAGGCTCGCATCAGTATCTCCGGGTCTGAGATGCCGATGTTGATGTGAACACTGGCGGTCACCACCGTGGTGCCATAGGTTTGCTCAATATAGGTGTGGTATGGATTGCCAGGGTCAGAGCGATAGAAGCGATCAGTCGGCCCCAAGGACAGCGTGCTACCGGGTATTAGGGTATAGTCGCCCAGGCCCTGGAGATACTGGCGCAGTTCGTGGCGGGGGCGCACTAGCTCGCACAGCAGTTTTTCGTATTGGCACAGCGGCGGTGTCGTGTATTCGACGTTGCGGCTATCGGGCTCGCGCACGAACCCGTTGAGATCGGCCACAATGCGGTCCGAGAGTCCGATAATTTCCCCCGCGGGAGTACCGGTGTACATCTCGATTTCAAAGCCTTTAGACAACAGCACGACATTCCTCGCTGGAGACAGCACTCTTTATATATAGATATTGGGGCCGATCAAGTCTCTCTACCCAGAGGCCTAGAACCTGGGTAGAGATGTATCCATCCTATCGGTAAGCTTGACCGCTGGGCGCCCCGCTGGTCAAGGGCTTAGCTGACTAGGGTAGGGCGGTTGCTAGGGCGATTGAGCGTTGGGCAGCAAAGGCACGGGCAATGGTGTCACAGCGCTCATTGCCGGGGTCGCCGGAGTGACCCCGCACGTACACCCACTGCAGCGGGCGGTCGAGGGTTTTATTCACGTCGGTGGTGACCTGGTCGAGTACCTCCCACAGATCGCGGTTGAGCACCGGTTTTTTGGCTGAGTTAACCCAGCCCCGCCGCTTCCAGCCGGCAATCCATTGGGTGATGCCCTTGAGCACGTATTCGCTATCGGTGTGCAGGCTTAAGGTCTTGGTCTGGCCACTGTCGCGCAGAAGCGTGAGGCCCGCGATCGCAGCCTGCATTTCCATTCGATTATTGGTGGTTTGAGCCTCGCCGCCACCGATCTCATGGACGTTGCCATCGGCTAGGTAAAGTACTGTACCCCAGCCACCAGGGCCAGGATTCCCAGAACAGGCTCCATCGGTATAAATTTGCTGAATGATTGCCATTTATGCTCAAAAATCCTTGATCTTTAAAGTTCTATATTGGTCTGTGTAGGGATAATGACCCCAAGGGGCACGCTTAAATTATCCTCCCCAGACGCTCTCTATTAAAGCGCCTGGGAAGGGTGGATCTACTTCTGTCACAACGGCCCCAACGATGAAGTCAATCCCATGATGCTACGAGAATTAGACGCGTTTGAGGCTTGCTGGCTAGATCTCAAAGATATTTACCCCACCAGCGGCCAAGACAATAGGCTGATTACCCACGCCATGGGACAGCTGGTCGATTTGCTCGAGAAACCAGCCCAGGTAGAACAAGACCTGCCCGACCACCTGAAGATCTTGTTTCGGCGGCTGGCCCTGGCTTATTTTCAGGGATACTTCCCCCGTGAAGCGCGCCAGAACACAGCTCCGGCAGATACGTCTACCACTCCGCCTAACCCTAGCTGTGATCGACAACAGCGGCGAGAAATTTCAGCAGCAGTTAGCCAGATTAAAGCGCTAGCTCAAAAAACCCAGGCGCGACTGCGTCAAAAACACAACTCAGATGCCCAGACGCCTGCATCTGAGATGGAGACGCTGATCATTGAATTTCCAGACCACTGGCAATCGACCACGTCGCCTTAACTGACTGGGATAGCGATCTCATCGGGCAGGGCAGCGCGGTATCTTAATGCTATGGCCTACGAACCTCTGCACCACAAGTATCGTCCCCAGACCTTTGGCGCGCTGGTCGGGCAAGCCGCGATCGCCACTACTTTGACCAATGCTCTGAGGCAGCGGCGCATTGCTCCGGCCTACCTATTCTGTGGCCCGCGCGGCACCGGTAAAACCTCCAGTGCTCGGATTTTAGCCAAGTCGCTCAACTGCATTCGCCACGATCAACCCACCCCAGAGCCCTGTGGCACCTGCGAGACCTGTCGATCGATCACTAACGGTTCGGCCCTCGATTTTATTGAAATTGACGCCGCCAGCAATACCGGCGTTGACAACATTCGTGAGCTAATTGAGCGGGCCCAGTTTGCTCCAGTGCAGTGCCGCTATAAGGTCTATGTCATTGACGAATGCCACATGCTGAGCACGGCGGCCTTTAATGCGCTGTTGAAGACGCTGGAAGAGCCGCCCAACAATGTCGTGTTTATTTTGGCCACCACCGACCCGCAGCGGGTGCTGCCGACCATTATTTCTCGGTGTCAGCGATTTGACTATCGGCGCATTCCCCTCGAGCCGATGATTGGGCATCTCAGAAATATTGCCGCTGCTGAAGACATCGCCATCGACGACGAAGCGTTGCGTCTCGTCGCCCAGGTGTCCCAGGGTGGGCTGCGGGATGCCCAGAGTTTGCTCGACCAGCTCAGTTTGCTAGAGCCCCCGATCGGGGCCGATGCCGTGTGGGATCTCGTAGGGGCCGTGCCTGAGCGAGATCTGCTGGCTCTGGTACAGGCCATTCTGAGCGATGATGGCCCGGCGGTGCTCGACCAGGCCCGCAAACTGATGGATCGGGGCCGGGAACCACTGATTGTGCTGCAAAATCTGGCCGGGTTTTACCGCGACCTGCTGATTGCTAAGTCGGCGGGCGATCGCCACGATCTAGTGGCCATTACGCCCCCTACCTGGGCCGATATGCAAAGCCTGGTGCAGAGTCTTGACGCCAAACTTTTTCTGCTCGGTCAACAGCACCTGCGCAGTGCCGAAGTGCAGGTCAAAAACACGACCCAGCCGCGGCTTTGGCTAGAGGTAACGTTGCTGGGGCTATTGCCTTCAACCCTAGCTAGCCAAACGATCGGTAGCCAGGGAGCGATCGCTGGGGCCCCAGCGGCCAGAGCCCCCCAGGCTGGAGCAACGCTAACCACCCCCGTCAGTTCACCGCCGCCGAGCATGACGCCACCGCCCAGTCCACCGCCCAGTCCACCGGCCTCCACCCCGCCGCCGGTAGCCGCAAATTATAACCCTGCTCCAGCCCAAGAGCCGCCGCCTGTCGAACCCTTACCTCCTGCGGCTGGGGGCGATTTAGGCGGTCTGTGGTTACAGGTAATCGCCGTACTAGAGCCCTTGGGTACCCGCGCTTTGATGCAACAGCAGGGCAGCCTCCTGTTTTTCGATGGCGTAGTAGCACGGGTGGGGATTAGCTCTAAGCCGTTGTTTAAGATGGCCCAGGGGCGAATTGACAATGTAGAAGCAGCTTTTCAGGCTGTGCTGAGTCAAAAGGTACAGGTTTCGCTGGAGGTACTCCCTGACCCAAAGCCTGAGCCCCCAGCGGCCAATATTTTCCGGGCTGCTGCCCAGGAAACTGGCGAGCACGTAGAGCCTATGGGTACGCCCGCCGCCGCCATCGAGCCGCCGCCTGCCCCAGCTGCCCCACCCGCGATCGCAGCCCCAACAGCCGATCAGGTTTCTGTCGATGTTTCTCCACCGATGCCTGCGATCGCTAGCGATTTTGACCGGGCGGTGAAGAATTTTGCCCAATTTTTTAATGGCCAGGTGGTTGATCTTGGTGATGATTTGAGCACTGACCCAACTAAAACAACGATTCAGCCCTCCGATGCCGCTGCTAAGCAGCCCTCTCACCCCGATCGGGATGTACCTTTTTAACTCCTCAATCAACTAAGGTAGTTGCTGGAAACCATTCTCCCCAGTGGTGGGCAGTGCCCACCCTACAGCGGCTACGATCACTAGCCCAAAGCAGAAGCTTCCTACTTTGGGCAACCGCCTAAATCATTAGACCCGCAGGGAATAGCGCCAGCCAGTTACCCGAAGGTGCGCCCGTTCCAGCCCCACATGGCTCCAGGGGCATCGGCAAACTCAATGTAAGTGCGGTTTTGGGGTATCCCAAGCACTGTTTCGAGCTGGGCACAAAATTCCTGACTCATGGCCAGGGTCTTGGCGCTACCCATGGTGCCCACGCTTTTAATTTCAACATAGCAAACCGGGTCGGTGGTGCCCCCAAAGGTCATCGGCACCTCGGCCTCAAAGGCGGTCATCACGTAGGCTTCAGATTTACCCAGGTGAGTCGCCAGGCGGCTCGACAGATCCCGAAGCAGCGCCTCGACCTGGGCTTTGTCGGGGGAGGCGATGGAAGTTTGGACTTTAATCAGCGGCATGGGCAAGTAGGTGGATGAGTTAGTAAGGAGGCGAGTCAAGGGATAGTTGGGGAGTTGGGGAGTTGGGGAGTTGGGAAAAAGCCAAGATCAGCTTTCTCACTCATCCGCCCCACTACCCATCCACTCCGCTACCCACCGTAGCTCCAGCCGGTGCTTTCGAGCAGCAAGGGTTCACCCTCGCGGTGGATCGCTGCGCCGACGACCTCGCCCACGAATACGGTGTGGTCGCCGTGCTCAACGGAGCCA
The DNA here is from genome assembly GCF_015207395.1 of Nodosilinea sp. LEGE 07088. Classification (GTDB taxonomy): domain Bacteria; phylum Cyanobacteriota; class Cyanobacteriia; order Phormidesmidales; family Phormidesmidaceae; genus Nodosilinea. The sequence goes on along the minus strand of NZ_JADEWX010000008.1, from coordinate 58,135 downwards.
ACGACGCGGCACTCAATATAGCCCAGGGTGTCTTTGATCACCGGGCAGCCCGTTTCAGGGGCCAAATAGAACTCAATGTCTTCAAACTTGTTGCCCACCCGGCGCAGGGGCTTAAAGAAATTTTGGGCCAGATCTTTTTGGCCTGCCTCTAAAAAGCTGAGGGCAAACACGCCACTGGCCTTCACCATGGCGTGGGAGGTCGAGTCGTTCTTGACGCAGTTGACCACCAGGGGCGGCTGAAAAGATGCCTGCATGACCCAGCTGGCCGTAAAGCCATTCAACTCTTCTCCGTCTTTCACGCCGCAGATGTAAAGACCGTGGGGAATTTTGCGTAAAAGTGTCTTTTTAGCCTGTTCATCGAGCACAACATACCTACAGAACGCATCTCTAGGGTGAGTTTAATACAGCGATCGCCATCTCCACTCCTCAATTCGATATAAAAAAGGCGCACCGCAGTGCGCCCAGCGTAATGGACAACGGCACAGCCTACTTGTTGGGCTGGGGGGTCATGCGCAGGTAGGGCTTAATCTCAGTCACTCCCTTGGGAAAGCGTTGCTTAGCTTCTTCGGTGGGGATGGTGGGGGCAACCACAACATCGTCACCATCTTTCCAGTCGACTGGGGTAGCCACGCTGTAGTTGTCTGTCAGCTGCAGCGAATCAATCACCCGCAAAATTTCGGCAAAGTTGCGTCCGGTGCTGGGCGGATAGGTGATGGTTAACCGCAGTTTTTTGCTGGGGTCGATGACAAACACGCTGCGCACCGTAACCTTGGCATTGGCGTTGGGGTGAATCATGCCGTAGAGGTCAGATACCTTCTTATCGTCGTCGGCAATAATGGGGTAGTTGACGGTAACGCCCTGGGTTTCGTTGATATCGCCAATCCAGCCCTTATGGGAGTCGGCGCTATCGACGCTGAGGGCAATCACCTTAGCACCCCGCTTCTCAAACTCAGGCTTGAGCTTAGCTACACTGCCCAACTCGGTCGTGCAGACGGGGGTGTAGTCGGCTGGGTGAGAAAACAGCACCACCCAGCTATCACCCGCCCAGCTATAAAAATCAATTTCACCCTCGCTGGTCTGCTGGGTAAAGTTAGGGACCTGATCGCCCAGTTGAAGTGCCATGTCTAATCTCCGTTTATCTCAGTAGGGGAAAATGTGTCGTTCGGCTTTGACGTTTGCCATTCTCGCATAAACCCCGGTATTCCGGTCGGGGTTTAGTAGATTATCTTAACGATCCTATGAAATGCCCGACTCGGGCAGGTCTATGGGGACAGTCTGCCGGTCTGACCGACAACAAGTAGGCACCCAGGGAACGTCCAGGTGCCTACTTGTTGCCAAGGCTATAAATATAGAGTTGCTTACATAGAGTTGCTGATCCTATGGGCAGCGTTCACCAATCGCTCTAAATCTGTCGCTCAAGGACTTTAGGAGCATAGGCACTACACCCGTCGCAGGGGCCCATCGGGTTGATGGCACAGCGCAGGTAGGGCGATCGCGCATTGAGATCGCAGGTAATGTCGCCCATCATGTAGCCCAGGCCTTCTACAAAATGCATGTCGGTATTGCCATCCATGAGCTTCAGCATGCTTTGCCCGAAAGCCGTGGGCGCCGAAGCTTCGCCATGTTTTTCGTCCTGGTCAGCTCGAACGCTCAGCCACGCTGAGATGATGGCTGGAGTCAGGCCGACAACGAAAATCAAAAGAATGACGAGCATGAATTTGCTGCAATAAAATCAGTAAAGTCATCCTAACCCGATGACTTAGGGGGGCAGGTTACAGGGCCAAAAGATTGGTACTTACCGTTGCGTTACTTAGTCTTTCGTAATGTCGGTTACAAAGTCATCTGGGGTCTTGCCACCTGTAGCGCCTGGCAACCCAAAGCGGCTTGATGCGCCCATGGGACGCCAAACAGATTGAAAAGTTCCCAATCAGCAACAGATTTTCGATAAATCTCTAGTTAAGATTGAGTTAAGGCCGTTTTTTTCTGGTTTCTTGGCCAAAATAATCTCTTTTAGCCCTTACCTGAACAACCTCCTGAACTTTTCAGAACTTTCATGTATTGGCGAATTCTGGTTCATGGGCGATTATCAAAACATCCTGTAGACTCGCGTGTGCTCCAAAGCTAAGACCGGGTAGGGCCACAGGACATTGCGGGGGTTCGCTCCTCAGTGATAGCGCCCTACCCGGCTTTTTATTTTTAAATAATCAATCCTGCTGGTCATGGACTGCACTGAGCTTGGGATCGCCATCACCTCTAGCTGGCCACAGTTTGAGGGTGAGCCTATTCAGTGACGAGCAACCGCTAGCCGTTCGATCTTTGATTTTGAGGTTGGCTGAGCCTTGGAGGTGTCAGGGCTCCAGGGATGGTTCAGACCTATCTATCGTTCATAGCGTAGATTTGCAGCCATTCTTTGACGACGTAGGGCGCGGCCACCAGCCGAGCAGCGCCCCCTCCCTGCAAAGGTACCAACAGCGTCAGCGGAATTGGCTGGGTTAATTCGGCTAGCACCTTACCAAGGCCATATTGAGCCACGCTCTCAGGTAGCTGCTGCGTCTGCGGATCGAGTTGGCGCGGTGCCCGCCATCGGGCCGTGGTACCTGTTTCGATCGCCAAATCGGCGACCGGGGCGATCGCGACCTGCCCTGGAAACCCCACTAAACGAAGATAGGTACCCTGAAAAACACCGTGGCTGTAGCGCTTAAACACCGTTGCCTGCCAGGCCAAGTCGGTCTGGTCGCGCAGGCTCTGGCGCGAGCGATAGGTCGTTTGTCCGGGCTGCTCGTGGTAGGTATGCACCGATGCGATCGCCGGTTGGGCCAGGGCGACCAACAACAAACAGCCCAACACCAGCGCCAGGACGAGGAGCTTCAGACCGCGCCAGAGAGAGTGCATAACAAACGGGTAAACAGCATGGAACCGCAAGACGAGCGAGGGCATGGTCTCCGGCCCTTTCTTACTGTAATTAAATTTACCCGCTCTACAGTTTATACGAAATCCAATTTGGAAAACCCCGATTCACAATTAGGAACCCCGTAGGGGCATAGCATGCTATGCCCCTAGCAATCGGGGGTATGTAACCAGGATTTGGTATTACTCGCTCTACAGTTGGCTCATCTGGTTTAACGTCTGCCGATAGCCAGCGGCTTCGCCCTGTTGCAGGTAGAGCTGCGCCGCTTGCTCAAAGTCGCGGCGAGCGCCAGCGTCGTCACCGAGGCGAGCGCGGACTATACCCCGGTTATAAAACAGCTCGGGCCTACCGACATTGGGGGCATTGAGAATCGCCTGGGTGAGGTCTTGGTAAGCATTTTGCATTTGGTTGACCTCTAGATAGGCCGCCCCCCGGGCAGCGATCGCCTCCAGGGATGCGGGTTGTACGGCTAGCGCCTGACTGTAATCGTCAATGGCCCCAAACGTATCACCGATAGAACGTCGGGCATTGCCCCTAGCCTGGTAGGCTTCGACATAGTTGGGGTCAAGAAACAGCGCCTCGGTATAGTCGGCGATCGCCCCCACAGGATCGTCAGCCTTGAGCAGGGCATCGCCCTTTAACTTGTAAGCCATGGCTGAGTCTGGGTTCAGCCGTAGCACCCGAGCAAAGTCTTGCTCTGCGGCCTGTAAATTCCCCTGGTCAGTATGAATGGTGCCCCGGCTCATGTAGGCTTCGGTCAGATCGGGATTGAGCTCAATGGCGCGATCGAGGTCTTGCAACGCACGGCTTGGCCTGCCCTGACGGAAATAAACATGGCTCCGGTTGAGGTAAGCCTTTGCCAGGGTAGAATCGCGACTCACGGCCTCATTTAAATCGCTTAGAGCAGCATCAAATAGGCCCAGATGATAGTAGGCTACACCCCGCCCCATATAGGCTTTAGGCAGGTCGCTATTGATATCAAGGGCGCGGCTGAAGTCGGCGATCGCATCGCTATAGTTGTCGATGTTCTCTAACGAAAACCCGCGCAGCACATAGGCCGCAGGGTCAGCAGGGTTGAGCTCAATTGCAGTCGAAAAGTCTTCAATGGCCAGATCGTGACGCCCTTGCTGGGCATCAATTAGCCCACGGTAGAGGTAGGCACCCACGGCATCGGGGTCAGTTTCTAGGGCAGCATTGAAATCGGCCTGGGCACGGCTGGAGTCACCCTGACGATAGTAGACACTCCCTCGGGCAAACAACGCATTGGCATTGCCCGGGTCGATGGCTAGAGCCTGGTTGAGATCTACCAGGGCCTGGTCATAGTCGGCCCGGTCAGCATAAATCACCCCCCGGTAAAGGTAGGCGTTGGCGAAGCCTGGGTCTTTTTCTAAGGCTAGGTCAAAAGCTTCGAGGGCCGCGTCATAGTCACCGCTGTTGTAGCGCTCTACCCCTAGATTATAGGCAGCGGTGGCCGATAGACCCGGATCTTCGACTTCGGGCTCAGGACCTGGCAAGTTGGTTTCGGGCAGCGCAGCATCCGGAATTTCAGGTTCAACGACTTCAGTCTCGACGATCTCGGCATCAGCCGGAGCGGTCTGGGCGTAGCCAGCCATTGGCAAAGTTCCTACGACCAGCCCTAGACTAAGTAGCACCATTGAATAACGCAGTTTCATAGCTTCCCTCCACCGACGGTGTTTGCAGATTGAGCAGGTTAATGCTGGCGTTAATAACCCGTTTTGGTCAGCATACCCACCTGTGCCCTTGGGGCTAATGATAGGTCAGCTTTCATTGGTTGCGATGGTGATTCTCGAAGTTTTTAAGCCCTCGAGATCGGCAATAAAACCTTTAGAGCTGGTCTCATGCAGCCAACACGTAGTAAATTTTTAGCGACTTTAGACCCTAGGCTGGGGCCGTTGAAGGGCAACTATACTTTAAGGCCAAGTTCGTGCTGGCCACCTATCATTGGCCACAGCCATCGTTTGCAGGCGACAGGGTATTGACTCCTCGGGGTTGCAGAACAGCCCTTGAAGCACGGCTAGCTGACGGCACCCGGCACCAAAATCACTGTCTGGTGAGGTGATTGTGGCAAGATAGCATCGATGTTTGCCGGTACCCCGCTGTGATTTGGATTGATTGGGCCATTGTGGTGGCCTATCTGGTGTTTACCCTGGCCCTGGGTCTGTATCTCTCACGCCGAGCTGCCGGGGGGCTGGTGGAGTTTTTTGTGTCGGGGCGATCGCTGCCCTGGTGGCTGGCGGGCACCAGCATGGCGGCTACCACCTTTTCCATCGATACACCACTTTACATCGCTGGGGTGGTGGGCAATCGGGGCATTGCCGGCAACTGGGAGTGGTGGAGCTTTGGCATTGCCCACGTGGTAATGATCTACGTTTTTGCCCGGCTGTGGCGGCGATCGGAAATTATTACTGATGCCGAACTCACCGAGCTGCGCTACGGCGGAGCCACAGCGGCCTGGCTGCGAGGTAGCAAGGCGTTTTTGTTTGCAGTGCCGATCAACTGCATCGGCATTGGTTACGCCATGCTGGCCATGGTTAAGGTGATCGACGCCCTTCAGCTGTGGCAGTCGTTCGGCATTGAGCCGGGGGAAAATCTGAAGCTGCTGAGCGTGATCGGGGTCAGCGCGCTGGTGCTGGTCTATGCCGGATTTTCGGGTTTGTGGGGGGTGGTGGCAACCGACTTCTTCCAGTTCTTTTTGGCGCTGCTGGGGGCGATCATTGTGGCGGTGGTGGCGGTGATCCATTTAGGCGGCATGGGTAGCCTGGTCGAGCAGGTGCGCGCCACCTCAGGCACCGACCTGCTGGCCTTTGTGCCCCTAGAGCGCACCGCCAATGGCTGGTATCGGTGGAGCGAGACGGCCGGAATTAGCATCAGCACCTTTTTGGCCTACGTGACTCTGCAATGGTGGGCGTTTCGCCGTAGCGACGGGGGCGGCGAGTTTATTCAGCGCCTAGCGGCATCTAAGGATGAAGCCGAGGCCGAGAAGGCGGCCTGGTTTTTTAACATCCTGCACTACGTCGTCCGCACCTGGCCCTGGGTGATCGTGGCCTTGGCCGCAGTGGTGATCTATCCCAACCTGGAGGATCGGGAGCTGGGTTACCCGATATTGATGCTCGATTTTTTGCCCCCAGTGCTGCTCGGGCTGGTGGTAGCGTCGCTAATTGCGGCCTTTATGAGTACCGTATCGACGCTGATTAACTGGGGCGCATCGTACCTCACTAATGATCTCTACGGGCGCTTTTTACGGCCTGGGGCGACCGATGCCGAGCTAGTGCTGGCAGGACGGTTAGCTTCGATCGTGGTGACGGGCATCGGCGCGATCGCCGCCTTCTATTCCCAAGACGTGGCTACGGTGTTTCGCCTGGTGATTGCGATCGGCACCGGGCCAGGGCTGGTGCTAATTTTGCGCTGGTTTTGGTGGCGCATCAACGCCGCCGCTGAATTGGCTTCAATGCTGGCGGGCTTTTTCGTTGGGCTCGTCACTAGCGTGGTGCCTCTGCTCACCATTCCTGACTTTGGTCTGCGGTTATTAGTGACTACGCTGATCACGACCGTCATTTGGGTGGCGACCATGGTGCTAACACCACCTGAAACCGACCAGACCCTGGATACCTTCTATCGCAAAGTGCGCCCTGGTGGCCCCGGATGGGAGCGCCAGCGCCAGCGTACTGGGCTGTGGCCTGCCCAGAACCTGGGTCGCGACTTAGCCAAAGCCCTTGCTGCCCTCTTCCTACTGCTGGGGGCCATGCTAGGCGTCGGCGGCTTCTTGCTCTATCAGCCCCTCACCGGCTGGTTTTGGCTGCTGGTGGCGGTAGCGGGCTGGGTGAGCCTGCGACGCCTGGGCAAAGCCGTGCTGCCTATGCCCAGACCAGGGCTCGATGATCCACCGGGGTGAAGCGGCAACGCGACCCTGGCGTTGGATAGAGTCGTTGGATTGAATAGAACCAGCCCTAGGGTGGCCCCTGAAGAAAATGGGTCTCAATCTCGTGGACTGCCATTGGTTTGGCAAACAGGTACCCCTGCCCCAGTTGACAGCCCAGGGCCTGTAATCGCTGCAACTGCTGAGATGTCTCAATTCCTTCGGCGATCGCCGTCAGCCCCAGCTGCTGACTTAGCGTCACAATGGTGCTCACCACCTCATAGTTGCGAGATTCCAATTCCATCTGACTGACAAAGGCGCGATCGATCTTCAAATTGTTGACCGGCAACCGATGCAGATAACTGAGGGAAGAATAGCCAGTCCCAAAATCATCAATACTGATCTGCACCCCTCTGGCATTTAGCTGCATCAATAAATCGATGGTTTTGTCGATCTCTTTAATCAGCATTCTCTCGGTAATTTCGAGGGTGATGGCCTGCCCCGCCAGCCCGGTATGCTCTAGGATTTGATCTATTTCCTCAATCAAGCTGGCTCTACACAAATCTTGAGCAGCAAGATTGACGCTGATTTTGAGGTCATCGCCATCGGTAAATTGATGCTGCCAAGCCGCCAACTGCTGGCAGGCTTGCCTGAGCACCCAACTATCAATCAGCGTGATCAGTCCAGTTTCTTCGGCCACCGGAATAAACTCATCGGGGCCAACCAGCCCCTGGCTTGGATGCTGCCAGCGCACGAGGGCTTCGAAGCCGACGAGTTTTTGATGGGCCAGACTCACGATCGGCTGATAGTGAATGGTCAGTTCCTGCTGATCAATAGCTTTGCGCAGATCGGTTTCTAGGTTAAGGCGACTGAGCACTGCGGTATGCATGGCTGTATCAAAGCACCGATAGGAATTTTGCCCTTGGGATTTGGCCTGGTACATGGCGATGTCAGCATCGCGAATGAGTTCGGAAGCCTGTCGATAGGCCCGATCTCCCATGACTATGCCAATGCTGAAGCTGGTAAAGATTTGATGATCCTCAATCGTGATGGGGGTTTGACAATCCGTCAAAATTCGCTCGGCAATTTGGGTGACTTCTTCAATACCGGTGATGTTTTCTAGCAGAATCAAAAATTCATCGCCGCCGAGCCGAGCCACTAGATCGATCTGGCGTAAATGGGTTTTCAATCGCTGGGCGATCGCCACTAATAGCTGGTCTCCCACCACATGGCCGAGGCTGTCATTGATCACTTTGAAGCGATCAAGGTCTAGAAACACTACAGCGTAGCGGTAGTTGTCCGAGCGTTGGGCCCGTTGAATCGCGAGGTCGAGTCGCTCAGACAATAGGGCGCGATTGGGTAATCCCGTCAGCGGGTCATGCAAAGCATGGTGGCTCATCAAGGCCTGGGCCTGCTGACGTTCGAGCTCGGCGGCGGCGCGGGCCGCAAAAACGTGGAGAATTTGCTTCGCGAACTGCAGGTTAGTAATGGGCTGTCTATGGAGAATGAACAAATGCCCTAGAGCTTGCCCCTGGGAGGCTGGTAGTACCACGCCTAGATAGCTTTCTGCCTCCAGTTCAACCAGGTCTAGGTCGTTGGGAAAGGCTTGCTGAACATTGCGCTCGCACAAAAACTCGCCGCTGATAAACACCTGCTCACAGGGAGTTTGAATCAGCGGATAGGTATGTTGAGGCAGTAAAACACCGTTGGCCCAAAAGGCGATCGTCTGCAACTGCTCCTCAACTTTTTGCGTAATGACGGCATAGTCAACGCCTAAGGCCTGGGCAATGTGCTGTACCAGCGCTGGGAAAAAGTCTTGCCCTGTGGTGGCTGCCGTGCCGGCAATCAGATTTTGTAGAGCCAGTTCAGTTTGTTTGCGATTGGTAATATCCAGGGTCGTACCAAACAGCCGCATCGTTTGACCCTGGGCATCTCGCTCGACCTCGACACGCCATTCGTAATAGCCCAAAGAACCATCGGCCTGAGGGCGGCTGTATTCCAATGTGTGGACATCACTTGCCGCATGGGCCACCTCGATGCAGTGCTGCAAGCAATCGCGCACCGCCTCTGGCAGTAGCCCTAGATAATCCTCGTAGGCAGGAGCTGAGGAACAGGGTTCTAACCCATGGATGCGGAACATTTCGGGAGACCAAGTCAGGGTTTGACGGGCCAAGTCCAATTCCCAGTTGCCCACGTGGGCAACCTGCTGGGCTTTGAGTAGGGTCGCTTCGCTCTGGCGAAGTTGGGCCTCAGCCTGATGGCGTTCGATCGCAATCCCAGCAATGTGAGCCATTTGCCTCATGGTCTGCAATTCGTGGGGTTGGGGCGATCGCACCTGGCGATAATACATGGCAAAGGTGCCGAGCACTGCTCCCCCCTGAGCCGTGATGGGAGTCGACCAACAGGCCTTTAAACCATGGCTCAACGCTAGGTCTTTGTAAGGGCACCAGAGTGGATCCGTGGCCAGATCGGCCACGATCACCGTTTCGTTGCGAAAAGCCGCCGTGCCGCACGACCCGACGCCTTCCCCAATCGGCAGACCGACCACCGCCCGGTTGTAATTCCTTGGCAAGCTCGGGGCCGCTCCCGGCTGAAATCGCTGGTCTTTGTCGAGCAGTAAAACTGAACAGAGCACCCCATCTGAGTTGTGCTCCACCGTCTCAACTAGGGTCGTTAGCACCTCCGTCAGCGGCTGACCCTGGGCGATTTTGGCCAGGAGGGCGTTCTGGGCCTCGAGCTGAATTTCGGCAAACTTGCGATCGCTAATGTCGATGTGAGTCCCTAACAGACGGGTCGGTTGCCCCGCAGCATCCCACTCTGTGAACTGACCCATGGAAAGGATCCACTGCCAGCCTCCCGATTGGGTGCGCAGGCGAAATTCAGCTTTGTATTGGGCCGTTTTGCCGGTCTTATAGGCCTGGTAAGCCCGATGGGTCCGTTCAACATCCTCGGGATGCAGGCGGGTACGCCAAGTCTCAATCGTTTCGCGAAAGGTGGCTGGGTCATACCCCAACATCAGCGCATATTCAGGGCTGACAATGGCCTCATCGGTTTGCAGGTTGATGTCGTAAAAGCCCTGCTTGGTTGCCCTCAGGGCCAGACGGAGTCGTTTTTCACTGCCTTGTAGGGCGGTGGTACGGTTTGCGACTTTAGCTTCGAGGGTTTGGGTGTAGTTTTCTAGGGCGTGGTAGAGACGAGCATTTTCGAGGGCAATGGCCGCCTGGGTACACAAAAAATTGCCCATCAGGATGCGATCGTAGGTAAACACGCCGCTGGCTGATTGATGGCTCAGCTGCAAAATGCCCATCAATCGCCCCTGATTGAGAATGGGAAGCCCCAATACGCTTTTGGGCTGCTGTTGGATCAGCCAGGCATCCATGACCGGCAGGTCAGTCCTGTGGTCATTGATAACGACGACCTCCTGGGTGTTTTTGACGTATTGAATCAGCTTGATCGGCACATTGGCACTATCCTCAAAGGGGATCTGGCAGAGCTCAATTTTTTCCGGGGTGGCGATCGCGTTGATCTGCCAGGAGCCTTGCTCGTCAGGCAGAATCAGAACACAGCGATCGCCCCCTGACGTTTGCAGCATGATTTGGGCCAGCTCTCGCAGGAGGTCATCGATCTGAACCGATTGGGCCAACACTCGGGATGTCTTGATCAGGGTGGCCAAATCGAGTTCGCTATTGAGATGGCCTTCTACGGTTTGTTCTAGATCGATGGTTCCGGGCAGAGAGAGAAGGGGCTTAGCAATGATTTCCAGCGTTTCCCGGGGATTCACCGTTTTTCGCTGGAGTAAGGGGCGTAGCAGGTGGGGGTAGCGCTGCTCCAAGGCTTGGGTTTTAGCCTTAGCGCCCCAATGGGCATAACCGTAATAAGCCGACTGCATATAGCCTGCAGCGGCCTTTTCTTTGCCCCAGGCCAGATAGAACTTGGCCGCCAGTTCATTCGCCAATGCCGCCTCCTGAATGTAGCCGTTGTCCTGGGCGGCGGCGATGGCACGCTCGTAGAAGTCGGCGGCGATCGCGGGCCTCTGCAAAATGCGGTAGCGCTCCGCTTCCACCAGGTGCAGCTTGTGCAGGGTGTTCATCGGGGCATGGCAGGCCCATTGCTTCAGCTTTTGGCGCCCCTGCTGAATCTGTTGAAGCCGCGGCTTTTGTGCAGGCGATTGGGCATAAACCGCCAGCCATGTCAGGGTCGCAAACCACCAATATTGCTGCACTTCATAAAAACCGATGAAGCCATCCAAATAGGTTTGACACTTCGAAATCGCGGCGAGAGCCCCCTCCCAGTCCGCTAACCAATAGGCAAACATGAGGTCATAGAGATACAGTGCCCCCAGACCGGTGCGATCGTCAGCCTCAGTTAAAATGGCGGCCAGGCTGTCGTGGCTTAGCCCCTGGTGATCGAGCTTGGCCAAGGTTTCAGTATGACCTAGCAGCCGCAGCGTAAACCGATAGCTGGGATAGGCATAATCGAGTACAGCGCTCCTTTGAGTTGTTTCCAGCGCCTGGATATAGGTGACATGCTGCCTAGCATTGTCCGTCAGCTCCATTCCGGCTGAACGGGCATTTCTCAGGTAGGTGAGAATTGACCAAGCGGCATACTCATTCTCTCCCGTTTCTAGGGCTCGATGGTAGTTACTGAGTAAAGCCGCTGAACTCCCGTTGAGATGGTGTTGCCAAGACTTGATACAGGCGTAGACCGTAAAAATAACCCCGGCCTCAGTTGCCCGAATCACAGCAGGGTTTGCCATTATTTTAAGGGCAAGTTCCCCAAATTGATGCCCCGTTTTGATGTCGCCTAAAAAACTACTAACAATCACACCATAGGAAGCATAGGCCGACGGTGCCGCATCGTTGCTGCCGTACCTGACAAGTAATTCAATTTGCTTGAAAATCAATAGTGGATATAGGTTAGGTGCACTAATGTAAGCGGCGGGCAAAATAGCCTTGATGATCGCGCTTTTTGCCTTTGCCAAGGGATTCTGCATGGGCGGCGAATTTGCCAAAGAACCCACGGAACGTCTCCCCAGCAGCAGTTTAGTTTTGAGAAAGCCAAATAGAATTGAAATCTGGCCAGGCTCTGACGGAAAGCTGATCTTCAGCTCAGCCAGGATATCTAGCCCGACCTCTAAAGCCTCTGCTGTCCTGTTCTGAATGATATAGGCGAGAATTTTGATTCTATAGCTTTGAATTTTTTCTAGAACTGTATCGGCTTGTTCTAAAACTACAGCTATTAACGCCTCTGATCGTTCAAAATCACTATTTAGATACGCGACTTCGGCACCGACCTCATAGAGCCCTCGAATCAATGCCCGCTGCTGCTGCCAAGCACTTTTGTCCAGCATATCAATCCCAGCTTGACAATATTGACTAGCCGCAGAATAGGCCGTTCTCGTTCTAGCTTTACGGGCGGCGTTTAACAGTAGCTGACCTAGCCGATGCTGCTCGTTTAGATCGGTGACCAAGGCTTTTCCCAGACTGATGTTGTTGGCAACAACAAACAGACATTGCTCTAATTCGGTCTGTGAAGCCTGTTCGAGCATTAACCGCCCAATGCCCAAATGGGTGTGGGGTTTCTCAGCCGCAGAAAGCAAAGCATAGGCAGCCTGCTGTACGCGATCGTGCAGAAATTTATAGGCCACTAAGGCGACTTGGCCCGACACTGATGCTACACCGTCTTGAAAAAATTTGTAGGCTTCATCAACCGGCAAAATTAGCTCATCCTGCAAAGCTGGCCATAGGTCAGCGGCTGTTTCTGTTGCTGATTTTTTTGCAATTAGGGCCAATGTGGCCAAGTCAAACTGATTGCCCAGACATGCGGCCAGCTTCAGTACCTGCTGGGTGGGCGGTGGCAGCTTTTGCAGTTGTTCAGCAAGAAACTCCACCACATCCCCATGCAGGTGGGACACGGTCGCTGGAGTGACATCCCATTGCCAATACCCTTGCTGTCGATCAAACTGGATGAAACCGTCTGCATGCAGCAATTTGAGCAGCCGAGTCATGAAGAAAGGATTGCCCTGGGTTTTGCGGTGCACGAACTGAGCCAACAGGCGCGATCGCTCCCTTGGGCCACGGAGCGTTTCGGCCATGAGCTGGTGGGTCTCGCTCAGACCAAGGGGCGAAAGCCTCAAGGTGTTAACCGCTTTGCCGTTTTTTTGCAATTCCCCGACCATAGTGGGTAAGGGATGGGTGGGCGCCACCTCGTTATCGCGGTAAGCACCGATGACGAGCAAAGTTCCGTTGCGACTCACAAGGAGCTGGATCAGCTGCAGTGAAGCAGCATCGGCCCACTGCAAATCATCTAAAAACATCACTAAGGGATGCTCTGAGGTCGTAAATACTGCGAATAGCTTTTCAAACAATCGGTTAAAGCGCTTTTGGGCGGCCAGCCCGGATAGCTCTAAAGCGGGGCGTTGGGGACCAATGATATGTGCAAGGGCAGGGACTAAATCAATTAAGACCTGGCCGTTTTCGCCCACCGCCGCCAAAATTTCGGTGCACCATTTCGCCCGTTGAGCATCTGACTCTGAGAGCAGTTGCCCCATCAGGTTTTGCAGTGCTTGGGTCAAGGCAGAGAAGGGAATATTGCCGTTGAGCTGGTCAAACTTGCCCTTGATGAAATAGCCCCTTTGGCGCGTGATGGGTTTATGGACTTCATTCACCACAGCGGTTTTACCAATCCCCGACAACCCGGCGATGAGCATGAATTCGCTGAGCCGCTCGGTTTCGCCATCTGTGGTTGGGGTAGAGATGCGATCGAAGGCATTCAACAGCGCCTGGACTTCAGGCTCCCGACCGTACAGCTTTTCTGGAATGGTGAAGCGATCGCACGCATCCCGCTGCCCGAGGTCAAAGTGGGGCATGGTTCCGGTACTCGCCCACTGAGCGCCACACTGTTCTAAATCATGCCTGAGGCCCAACGCGCTTTGATAGCGGGCCTCGGCATTCTTGGCCATGAGTTTGGCCACAATGGCGCTGAGCTGCTGAGGTACGGTTGGCTTGATCCGATGGACGGGGGTCGCCACTTTGGCCATGTGACAATACACCAACTCTAAGGGGTCGGCCACCTCGAAGGGCAAGCGTCCGGTCAGCAACTGGTAGAGGGTGCATCCCAGGGCGTAATAGTCGGCCCGATAATCCACGCCCCGGTTCATTCGCCCCGTTTGCTCGGGAGCCATATAGGCCAGAGTGCCTTCCAGCCTGTTTGGGCTTTGGAGTTCCTGGGTTGCTTTGGGCAGCAGAGTCGCGATGCTAAAGTCAATCAACTTAACCGCTTTAGACGCCGGATGAATTAAAAGATTCGCTGGCTTCAGGTCTTTGTGCATGACCCGATGCTGATATAGCCCCTGGAGAATATCGGTTAACTGGAGCGCCATAGGCAGGATCTCGGTCCATGTTAGCGATCGCTGCCGAGCATAGGCTTCCAGAGACACCTCGCCTTCGTCTGCCATTACTAGGGCATAGCCATTGCCTAAAGGCTCCAAACCCAGGGGTCGAACAATGCCTGGAACGGCCAGATTTTTAGCGATCCCATACTGATTGCGAAACTGCACCAGTTCCATGAAGCTAGGATAGCTATGGCGCAAAGCCTTAACCACAACGGAGCGTTGCTGGGTCGTGTGGAACGCCCGATACACAACTGTCCGTGTTCCCTGGTGCAGCGTCTCGATCAGGATATAGCCAGACAGTTCAGACAGGGGGCTCGAAGTAGCGCTGACAGGAAGTTGCATAGTTAGTGAGAAGCTTGCCTAAAGCAGAATCCTGAAGGTCTGGCAATAGCGCCGGGCTCGGCTCAAGTCGGAACCAGAACTACCCATGAATAGTATGAGCCGATGGCAAACGGCAAGACTCTGACCTGAATTGGGCCTCGCTCGATTTGGGGTCTATAAAACTTAGCGTTGAGTCTTGATTGACTAGATGAATAATCGCCACCCGCCGCCATTGTTGACGGTCAAAACGGGCTAGGCGAGTTTAAGCCATGTCAACTGCTGACATTGTAATTTACCCCATCCCTGTCATGCTTTTACCATTCCCCTAGGATGGAGAACCGGTTACCTGACAAAAGCTACGTCGTTCACCCTCGCCCCCAGCGGGCCGATCTCTTAGGCAAGAGCTGCTCTATCTCGTTTGACCTCAGGGTTTCACCCCCAGACTGCCGCGCCAAAAGGCGGAGAATGATCCCCCGATCGTCCCTAGAGCTTGAGCACCTTCCCCTGGGTTCAACGGCATTGCCCAAGAAGACTGGCCAAGACCGTGCTCTAGGGCCGGCAGCAGAGCGGCAAAAATCTGCCCAATGGCGACCATATCAAAATCGAGCCGGTCTCTTTTGTCCTCAAAGTATTGGTCAGAGCTGCCTTTGGAAATTTTGTCCTACTTCACCCCGCCAGCATGCGACCGATGGATATCTTTCTCCATCACCGGTTCCCCATGTAAGATGAAAGTATAGGTTACATTCCTTTACGTGCGATCGCCCCATGTCCTTCTTCCGTTCCTATATTGCGCCTTTGCTCATCGTGCTTATCTTTGCCGTAGCGATGCTAGCGGTAAGCGCTCGGATATTTTTGCCCAGCGACATGATGGCTCCTGCCCCCATCGAAGAGCAGCTATCGACGACGGACTCCATGCCAACGGCCACCCTTGACTTGGATATGCCAAATCTTTCTGAGCTGCTCCATGGCCCTGCCGGGTATGCAGCTGAAGGATAGTTGATGAGGTAGCCGAGACCTATCGTCCCTGCTAAGCGAACCCCCCGAACAGATTTTCTGCCGGGGGGTTCTTAAGTTTAGTCTTTTACCTGTAACCAGACATAATTACCCTCGAGAGATTTCTCGGAATAATATGCTTTGAAAACGTTCGGAGACAGCAGCACTTTGACTGGTTAGCTTGAGAGTTTTCCTCAAGAAAGTTTTGATTAAATAGAGATGTTCAAATGCCGTCGTAAAGAAACCATCGCGTGGGGTTTATAGCGTCTCTGGGCATTTCTTACAGAGCTCTCTATCAGCTAAGAGAGGAAATATCAACAACCGAGTAAAGTGCTGCTGGTATTTGACGAGATAGATTCAGACGTTAAATCGATAACGTACCTCCTATTTAACAGGACTGAACTATTCGATCTGTTGGGGAAGAAATCAGCTTTGGTATCTGGTGATTTGCTTCCTTACTTATTAAGATACTCCTCTGGATTGTGGATGGCCAGGGATGATACTAAAGTTTATGATTGGGTTAATAGCTACTCTCATAGCGCAAAAATGGAATGTGTCGGATCCAAGCTAAACGGTTGGGTTGGTCGCTGGATACGGTCTGGCGCTGTTATTCTAGGAGGCGGCTATTTCCCTGGCGGAAGGCTAGCGATACATTCAGAGTTCAGAGTTAAGGAGCGATCGCAGTGGCGCAGACAGAACGCATGATCGGCACCGGGATTCCCCTCACGGGCAATGATATTGACACCGATCGCATCATTCCGGCCCGCTTCTTGAAGTGTGTCACCTTCGATGGCCTGGGCGAGCAGGTGTTTGCCGACGATCGCGCCGCGCTGGAGGGTGCCCACCCCTTAGATCAGCCCCAGTACCAGGGGGCGACAATTTTGGTGGTCAACCGTAACTTTGGCTGTGGCTCGTCGCGGGAGCATGCTCCCCAGGCGATCGCCCGTTGGGGCATCAAAGCCTTGCTGGGCGAGAGCTTCGCCGAGATTTTCTTCGGTAACTGCGTAGCTATTGGCATTCCCTGTCTGACGGCGACCTCGGCGGTGGTGGGCCAGGTGCAGGCAGCCCTGGCCGCCGACCCGGCCCTGGCCCTGACCCTCGATTTGGCTAGCCAAACGGTGCAATTTGGGGCTGAAACCGCCGCTGTCACCATGCCCGAGGGAGTGCGTCAAGCCTTTTTAGCCGGTACCTGGGATGCCTGCGGCCAGCTCGTGGCCAATGCCGAGGCAATTCGGGCGACGGCAGCTAAGCTACCCTACGTGGCCTGGTAAGGGCACAGCATCCGGTGCCCTTACCCATAGATTTACAACGCCCTGTGGTTTTTGCCCGAAATATAGGCATTCTCTAGGGAGATCCCCCTCATCTTCCTGCGTAGATTGCTGCTATGGTTTCCTCTGCTGTGCGTTCGCTTACCCCCTGGCTGCAGCCGGGCACTGCCAGTCTGCCGGGTGCCACGGCTTCTGCGCTGAGTAATACGGTATGTCGCATGGTGCCGTTGGCCAACCAGCGCTCATCCCTGGGTCGGGTGCCGGGCGTAGCGGCGGCCCTGGAGCAGTTGGTTAGGCAAACTATGGTGCTGCGATCGCCCACTGGCGGTTGGCCCACCGATCTGCCCCAAACACCAGAGCATCTCGGGCCCTACCTGAGTGAAGAAATCTGGGAACTGCTAGAGGCCTTAGAGGCTATGACAGCCCCAGCGCCAGCCGCTAAGAGCGCCCTCGTACCCATACCTACCCTGGTACCTGCCCTGCTGTGGATGCTGGCCAGCGGGGGATACGAAATCATGCGTTTGATTGAGGGGGTGCAGGCTCGAGTCTACGACCCCGATGGGCGGGGAGCCGTGCATATTGTGCGTCTAGTGCCGGTGCTAGTGCTGACCGTAGAAGAGACCCGTTACGCCCTAGATTTGGTCACCCAGACAGCTCCAGTGTCTTCGCTTTATCTGGCTGAGGCCACCGAAATTCAGCTGTTAGAAAACGACCTCGACAGCCAGCCGATACTCTGTAGTCAGCTGTTAGCGCGGATAGCTGAGCTAGTCAGCAATACCCAGCCGGGGCTCAACCCACTGCTGGGTGACGGCTGTGCAATCGATACACTGCGTCCGTTTCAGCCCTGGCAGCCGGCCACTCTCACGGTGCATCTGCACCTAGCCGAGATGGCAACCCAAGGGCAGCCCCAGATCTACGAGAGCGCGGCCCTGGCGGTGCCTGACACCCTGTGTCTGCCGCCGACAGGCAGGCAGCACGGCCATGGGGCAGCGGCAGCGAGCTTTACCCTCGATGACTTTGCCAGCACCCTGGTCGATAACCCCGATGACGCGACCACAAGGGTGCTGGGCAGCTGGCTCACCTTTACCGATGAGCAATGGATTCAGACCTTTTTGAGCACCTGTGCCCAGCAGGTTATTAGCCAAAATCTGCACCAGATCGTCGCACTCAGTACAGATGATGAGCCAGCGACTCGTGCAGAACGGCTGCAACAGCGCGAAGCCGCCTGCAATCTGATTACCTACCGGGCTACCGACTTAGTGCGGGGGGCCAATAGCCTGTTTAAGCACACGTTTGTGCATGAGCCTGTGCTGGTAGCCGATGTTTGGCCTCGCCTACGGTGGTACCTGGCGCAGAGCTCAGAACGGGTGATGCAGCTGATGGGTGGGGTCATCGCGCAGGTGCTACCCCCCGGCATGAGCTGGCAGCAGGGCAGCCTCTACCTGCGCCCGTTGCTACAGCTGACTACCCCTAGCCACAGCTGGATTATTGACCTCAGCCGGGGGCGAATCTTGCCCACTGTTCCCCAGGCACTGCCCGCCGATGCCGTCGTTGACGTCGCCGACAATCCCTGGTCTACCCCCTTAACGGTGACCGATCTCACGGGGCTGGTCGACTACGACTTGGCCACCTTCACTCCAGCGATCGCCGCCCTGCGCCAGGGCACCCCCATTCACCTGCACCGGCTCGATGGAGATACGGGATGCCAGGCGGGGCAGCTCACCCTCGACTGGTGTTTTACCTTACAAAACACGTTGTAAATCTAGTATTTTGGGTGGGTTATGCCTGACTGATCAAGGTGACCATCGCAGGGTATCAATGGCCATAACTTTTATCGCGAGCGGCACCGCAGCCGTGGCGCGATCGCCTAGAGTGAGATCAAACTGTGGCGAATCCAAGGGCGTTTGATACCGTGTCTCCAGAGCTGACTCCAGAGCCAATCTACCTCTACAGTATTTGTCCCCGTCCTGTACATCCCCTGACGTTGCCCCTGGGGTTAGTCGAACCTACCCAGCTGATTGCCGTCGAGGATATTGCGGCCGTCGTTGAAACGGGCGTAAATCTGGAGACACTGCAAGCCGATGAACCACGCCTGCTCAACGCAGTGCTCAGTCACGATCGCGTCATCTGTGAACTGTTTCAGCATACGCCGCTACTGCCCCTGCGATTTGGCACTCAGATTGCCTCCATAGAGCATCTCAAAGCCCACTTGGCCGACCAGAGAGCAGACTATGCGGCTAAGCTTGCGGCCCTCGGGTCTAAGGTCGAATATCAAATCAAGTTCATAGCTGAGGGGGTAGAACTACCGCCCCTGCGTCAGGGGCTGACCGGACGCGAGTACTTTTTAGCTAAAAAGCAGCGCCTCCACGAGCAAACCGCCGCCCAAGAGCAGCAGCAACAGCAGTTAGCCCAGTTTTTTGACGACATTCACCATACCTACGGCGACAGCCTTGAGGCCGAGAGCCCAGCAGGAGAAGCTAAGGTTTACCTGCTGGTCGATCGCGCGGCGATCGCTGACCTAGAGCGTCAAATAGCAACCTGGCGATCGCAGACATCCCACTGGGAGATTGTTCTCAGCGCCCCCCTGCCCCCCTATCACTTTGTCTAAATTTCGCCGTTGCAGGGCTAAATTTGCTGGGCCTATCGGGCCCAGCGTCTCAGCCGCCAGGCGGCAGTTGCTGCGTCTACAGCAGCCTCAGCCCTGACGCCCTACCTGAAACTCAGGATAAGCCTCCATGGCATGCTCACCTAGGTCAAGCCCCTTATGTTCGTCAGCTTCAGAGACCCGAATGCCCACCGTAACCCGCAAGATTAGCCAGCACACCAGGCTAAAAATCACCGTAAACGCCCCTACCGCCGCAATCCCCAACAGCTGTACAAGCAGTTGCTGAATGCCGCCCCCCATCAAGAGCCCAGCCAGAGGGCCAGAGCCTTCGCCATACCAGGGATAGGTACCTGGGGTAACGCTAAACAACCCCAGGGCCACCGTGCCCCACACACCGCAGACTAGATGTACCGAAACCGCTCCCACCGGGTCATCGATTTTCAAGCCATCCATCAGTGTGACCGAAAAGACCACAACCACCCCGGCCACCAGGCCAATTAGAGCGGCACTGCCCAAATTGACATAGGCACAGGGCGCAGTCACCGCCACCAGCCCCGCCAGCACCCCGTTGATAATCATCGACAGGTCGGGCTTGCCAAGATAAATCCAGGAGGTAACCGTGGCCGCCAACCCACCCAGCGCCGCAGCAAAGTTAGTTGTGACCACTATATGACTAATGGCAAAGGGGTCAGCCGCCATGGTCGAACCGGGGTTAAAGCCAAACCAGCCCAGCCAGAGAATGAAACACCCCAGGGTCGAAATACTGAGATTGTGCCCCGGCATGGCCACTGAGCGAGCTTGAAACCGCCCCCGCCGTGGCCCCAGTAAAATAGCCCCCACCAGCGCCGCCCAGCCACCCACAGAATGCACCACCGTAGACCCGGCAAAATCGTAGAAACCAAGGCCAGCCAGCATACCGCCCCCCCAGACCCAATGGCCCGTAATCGGGTAAGACAACCCCACCAGCAGCAGGCTAAAGATAAAAAAGGCCAGAAACTTAATCCGTTCGGCCACGGCCCCAGACACGATGGTGGCAGCAGTGCCGGCAAAGGCTAGCTGAAAGAAAAATTTAGCGTTTAAGGGCACCCCAGCCCAGCTGAGAGCACTAAAGGTGCCTCGGTAAGCATCGCCCGTAGCCGGGCTATTGTCAGCCCCCTGGAGCAAGAACCCAGAAAACCCAAAGAGTGGGTTACCGTCACCAAACATAAAGGCAAAACCCACCACCCAAAAAGCCAGGGTCGAGAGGCCAAATACAATCAGATTTTTAGCCAACAGGTTGATGGCGTTTTTGCTGCGGCAAAACCCGGTTTCGAGCATGCAAAACCCGGCATTCATAAAGAACACTAAGAACCCAGCCACCAGCACCCACAACGTATCAAGGGCCACCTGGAGATCAGCCGCCCCCTGGGCCAGAGCGGCGGGGCATAGCATGAGCACTGTGCCTAAAGCCATCCAAGGCACATAACGCCATCGTCCGACCGCCTGACCTAGGGGATGCAGACATTGGTGTGAGTAAGGATTTTGTAGTTGAAGTCTGGCCACGGCTTGTCTCCCAAGCAATTTGACTCTTAACCAAACAGGTTGGCATGAATGATTCTCTGTGGCGCAAATTTTCCCTAGGCTACTAAAGCACTAGGGCAGTACCTAATGAGCATCTGTAAGAGCACAAGCACAATCTCAAAACGGTGGTGGATTGGGTGCAAAAAGATGGGTGGATGCGCAGACAATGCCGTGATTTAGCTGATCAGAGGTTCATCGGTTGAGAGCAGTTGCAGGCCCTTTTTGCTGAGCGCCTGCGCTGATCGCGATCGCCCGTGTCAGGCAGGTACTAACCGGTCTAAGTAATTGTCACATTTATAGCCCGATCGCAACCGTAAAAATCTGAATTCTTCGTGAATCTCTAAAAGTGGCCCAAACGACCGCAGATTTTCTCCTGGAAGCCTTGTAAATAGAGGCTTTCAAGAGAAGTATCCAGGTCATCGAGCTACCGGCTAGCCAGGGTCAGCATAAAGACTCCGTAAGCAATCTTTGTCCAGATATATTTCTTCCTGAGTAAGACAGTAGAAATACTGATAAGGCTTGCACTTGATGGGCAGTCTTCACCTGCTAGTTTTCAATTAGACCCTATAGACCATTGGGTTGTAATCCTGCTTCTTGCGCGCACAAGGCACTGTTACCTCAGCTACCTTTCAACCCAATCCTTATTCATTCCCTTGATGGGGATCCTTAAGTAGGTAATTGATTTCCTCGGCAGGCTTTTTGGCTACGTTTCCCAGGCTTTCTACTCTCACTTAGCATCGAAAAATGAGTACCAACCAGATCTATCAAGCTCAGAATGGGTTAGCTGTAATCGAAGTTGAATCCACCCCGCCAACGGGTGGCTGGCAATCTCAACAGCAGTACAGCGGATTCACTGGCAATGCGTATTATCGCTATGTTGGCAAGGGTCTAACTACAGGAATATCTGGAATTAAAGATAGCGTTCTCTCTTACACCGTTAATCTTGATCAAGATGGCAAGTACTTCTTAAGCTTACGATCATTGCGAGTTCAGGAAGGCCGCAATGCAACCGCAGGCCAGGAGAATGACTTTTGGGTTCGGGTTAATGGAGGGGACTGGGTCAAGGTTCGATTTGGTGGCCCCTTTGGCGAATGGACCTGGGCCAACCTGCGCAATGTTACTAACGTAGCCGGTAATTTAGAAGTAACATCCTATGATTTGCAGGCAGGTCTCAATACTATTGAAATTGGTGGGCGATCGAGCAATGCAATGCTAGACAGAATTCATCTGTCTAAAAATAAGCTAAATCGAGATGAAACGTCACCGCCGTCTCAAATTTCAGCAGTAGCCCCTCCGCCGGTTGATCCTCCACCGATTGATCCTGCACCGGTCGATCCTCCGCCGGTCGATCCTCCGCCGGTCGATCCCGCACCTGTTGACCCTACGCCTCCCACTCCTCCAGTGCCCTCGACATTGACGATTGAAGCCGAGGATTTTGCCACCCTGAGCAACTATGCTAAGCAAACAATTAACCCTGCACTGACTGTCATTAGATTGCAGGCGGCTGTCCCTGCTGGTAATTCTGGTGAAGCCTCTACGTCATTTACTGGTGCAACAGGGCTGTATGCTATTCAGGTTCGATACCTAGATGAAAGTGATGGTGAAGGGCAAATTTCCCTCAGCATTGGGGGTACCCCGATTGAAACGCTCCAGTTAAATCAAAATACAGGTAACACGACAGGGCTCCCCGTTTCCACATGGGCTGTCAATGGGGGGCAACCACTCCTGATCCAGCAGGGAGACGAGATCAAGTTTGTCGGTGTTCGAAATGCAGAAGAATTTGCCAGGATAGACTCTATCACCTTTATTCCGGTAGGAACGCCCGTTGATCCTACCCCGGTTGATCCTACCCCGGTCGATCCTACCCCGGTTGACCCCAACCCCGTTGACCCACCACCGATCGATCCTAGCCCGGTTGGGCCTCTACCGATCAACGATCAAGCGGTACTGAGCATCTCAGAAAACAACTTATTGACCGTTGGCAATACGACTGCGACTAAGACAGTCAAGTTTACGGTCTTAGAACCCTCCAAGGTCGGTGCTGTTGAAGTTGGTTTCTTTGCTGTAGATGATGGTCAAGGAACCATGAACAGCATCGCTCCAGACAGTATGGGCTATATGGCAGCTGCCCTACCTACAACAAAAACTATTTTCTCCACCTTGGGCGATCTCGATATTCAGGGACTAGATTTCTTAAGATTTGCCTCACTCTTAGGCGGACAAAATTACGGATTCTTTTTAACCCAAAACGGCACAGTAGACTCAGTTCTAAGCAATGGAATAGGTGAAGTCATCTTCGCAAGCCCTCTATCTGGGCAGGAGAATAACCAGCCTCTAGAGGTTAGTTTTTTAGCCGACCAGGGTGCCTATGTATTTAACTGGGATCTCAATGGTGACGGCCTATTTGATGACTTTAGATTCAAAATTGAGCTGTTTGATGACAATGGCCTACCTCTAGGATCTAACCTACAGGGCGGCCAAGAGTCTGAAATGCTTGACTTGCGGAGCTTGAGTGGCCAGGTAAACCTAGATCTATCGGTCTTTCGTGAGGCTGATAATGACAATATACTTGGTTTTTATCAGGTCGAAAACACGCAAGGTACCTTATTAGATGAGTTTGGCAATGTTCTAAATCCCGGCGACAGCGGCTATGTTCAGGCAGCGGTTCGTCAGTGGTTTGATAAACCCGTCATTTCTCCAACTAATCAGAGCGTACTGTCAACATCTGTCACGGTCGATGCCGGTAAAATTCTCGTCCCATTCTTAATTACTCAGGGCACTGTGGGAGACATTTTGGCCAGTGAGTTTACAGATGCATCAGTGTTTTTCCCGTTCTTAAAGGCTAACCCCGGTGGTGTTGACCATGTCAAGCTTCTAGGAAGCAATACCTTTGGGTTTGAGGACATAGTTGGCGGTGGTGATTTAGATTATGATGACTTAATTGTCAAAATTAATGTTCAGCCGATTTAGGGGTCACATGTTTAATCTGATTGGGCAACTGGCCTTTGGCATTGTTGTTTAAATCACCTAGAAGTAAGCCATGATTTCTAGGCCCAGGTAGAGCAATCGTGTAGCGGCCTTTGCGTCATGGTGGACATCAAAGGCCGACGGAAACCTGACCAGGCCGCTTGCCCGGTAAAAGGCCACCGTAACCAGGTGCTAAATCAGGCAATGGCCTCAATCGTCGGGCTCAGGTTCGTAGGTCGAAGCTACATACAGCTCGGTGAGCTGGGCGGGGTCCACGGGCGAGGGGGCATGGGTGAGCAAACAACGGGCCTGCTGGGTCTTGGGGAAGGCGATCGCATCCCTGATCGACTCTTCGCCCGCCATCAGCATGACGATGCGATCGAGACCGTAGGCGATGCCACCGTGGGGCGGGGTGCCATACTCAAAGGCTTCGAGCAAAAAGCCAAACTTGTCCTGGGCTGCTTCGGTGGAGAGACCAATGGTTTCAAACACTCGGCTCTGCACTTCGGGCTGGTAGATGCGCAGGCTACCGCCGCCGATCTCGTAGCCGTTGAGCACCATGTCGTAGGCCACGGCGCGGGCGGTTTTGAGGTCGTCTACATCCTCTGGGTTGGGCGCGGTGAAGGGGTGGTGGAGGGCTTCGAGGCGCTGCTGGTCGTCGTTCCACTCAAACATGGGGAAGTCGGTCACCCACAGCAAATTCAGGCTGTCCTCAGGGATCAGGTTCATCTCGCGGGCGATCGCCTGGCGCACCCGATCCAACGTGGCATTGACCATCGGGATTGGCCCCGCCCCAAACAGCAGCAGGGTACCTTCGGTGGCCCCGGTGCGGCGCAGCAGTTCAGTCATTTGCTCGGGGCCGAGGTTGTCTTTAATAGCCCCGATGGTATCCACCGCGCCATCGGCCCGTACCCGCACGTAGGCTAATCCCCTGGCTCCGGCATCGGCGGCGATTTTGAACACATCGCCGCCCGGCTTGATCCGCACATTTGAGATCTGCTCATTGCCGTTGGGGATGGGCAGCACCTTGACGATGCCGCCGTCGGCCACCGCTCCCGAAAACACCTTAAAGCCGCAGTCTTGGACCAGATCCGACACATCCACCAGCTCCAGACCGTAGCGGGTGTCGGGCTTATCGCTGCCGTAGCGATCCATGGCCTCGGCGTAGGTCAGTCGAGGGAAGGGGCGGGGAATATCCACACCCTTCACCGCCTTAAAAATATGGGCCACCAGAGCCTCATTCAGCGCCAGAATCTCGTCCTGGGTCATGAAGCTCATTTCCATATCCAGCTGGGTGAACTCCGGCTGGCGGTCGGCGCGCAGGTCTTCGTCGCGGAAGCAGCGAGCGATCTGGTAGTAGCGATCGACCCCCGACACCATCAGCAGCTGCTTAAACAGCTGGGGCGACTGGGGCAGGGCATAAAACTCGCCGGGGTTGACCCGTGAGGGCACCAGATAATCCCGCGCGCCCTCGGGGGTGGAGCGGGTGAGAATGGGGGTTTCGACCTCGAAGAAGCCCTCTTGGTCTTCCAGAAATCGGCGGATGGCTTTGGTGACTTCGTGGCGAATGCGCAGGTTCTGGGCCATCCGTTCCCGTCGCAGATCCAGATACCGATAGCGCAGCCGCAAATCTTCGCGCACCGACTCCGAGTCGGCGGTGGATACCTGAAAGGGCAGCGGCTTACGCACCGCGTTCAGCAGCTCGATGGTGTCGGCGTAGATCTCGATCTCCCCCGTGGGCAGCTTGGGGTTGACTGCCCCCTCCTGACGCTGGCTGACTCGGCCCTGAATTTTGACCACGTACTCGTTGCGCAGCGGGTCGGCCTGGGGATAGGATGCCGGGGTGCGCTCGGGGTCGCTGACGATTTGCACGACGCCGGTGCGATCGCGCAAATCAATAAAAATCACGCCCCCATGGTCGCGGCGACGATCTACCCAGCCAAACAGAGTAACGGTGCTGCCAATGTCGCTGGCCCGCAGGCTGCCGCAGTAGTGGGTGCGCATAGTGAACTTAGCTTATTTTTCAAAACCTTCCCATTATCTAGGATAGTGGGTGAGCTTGAAAGCTAATTTTCTCAGCGAATACTCGACAAAATTCTCATCGGCGCTCCCTTTGACTTTGCTCAGGGAACGCCGATGCTACGGGGAGAGTGCGGGCAATGGTCTGGGTAAGGTGCGGGCAACGGTGGATTGCAGATGTGGAGGCAATCGTCTTTGACAAAGACGGTACTCTAGCCGACTCTCGCGGACTGCTCCAGGCTATGGCCCTAGCGCGAGCTAACGCCTGTGCCGCGACGGCAGGTTTAGGAGATGAAATTGTTCAGGCGATGCTGACCTGCTTTGGGGTTTCTGCCGACAAAATTGACCCCGATGGGCTGATGGCAGCGGGCACCCGCGAGGCCAATGAACAGGGGGCCGCAGCGGTTTTGATGAAAGCGGGCTATCCCCAAGCACAGGTATCGGAGCTAGTGGCTAAGTGCTTTGCAGGGGTGGATCAGCATCGTGGCGGCAAGGCGGCCTACACCCCACCTTTTGAGGGGACGGCGACGATGCTAGAGCGACTGCACCGCAGCCCTTTAAGGCTTGGGGTACTGTCGTCAGATAGCCCTGCCTATGTGGAGGAATTCTTGCAGCACTATGGGCTGCTGCCCTGGATCGACGAGTGGCAGGGGACAGGGCCAGAGGATTCACCCAAGCCTGATCCATCATTATTAGAGCAGGTGTGCGATCGCCTCCAGGCGAGCCTGCACCGCACCCTAGTGGTCGGCGATAGCTGGGCCGATCTAGCCTTGGCAAAGCAGGCTAAGGCGGCGGGCTTTATCTCAGTGTCAGCGCCCTGGGGGCGATCGCCCGTGCCCGGAGCCAGCCTAATTTTGAGCCAGTGGAGTGATTTGGCTACAGGAAGCGGGTCGGGCTAGCCCGACGC
Organism: Nodosilinea sp. LEGE 07088; assembly: GCF_015207395.1. Lineage (GTDB taxonomy): Bacteria > Cyanobacteriota > Cyanobacteriia > Phormidesmidales > Phormidesmidaceae > Nodosilinea. The sequence goes on along the minus strand of NZ_JADEWX010000008.1, from coordinate 31,317 downwards.
AGACCTGGATGCGATCGCAGTATGGAGGACACTGGTGTCCTAAAAGGACTCAGCTGCAATACTGACAGTTCAAGGGATGCACCCTGATGAATTGTCCAAATTGCCCAGGCCAGCCGGTGGTCAAACAAGGGCTTGACACCTGACACGATGGCATGCCGTTGCAACGGTATCGTTGCTGGCACAGAAGGAATGGGGGTTTGGGCAACTGGTCAAACCTTGGGTCAGTGCTGGAATTGCTTACTAGCAGAGGCTTAGCTAGCATGTCCTGTTAGCAGACCAGTGCCGTTTTTCGAGAAATCCTGGCTTCTGAACCTGCCTACTCTGATGGCAAAATCTGCTTTCGCTGCGCCGGAGACAGCGTTGCCAGCCCCCGATTCACGGCGCTGAGCACCGCCAGCAGCGAGGCGGTAACAATGCTGCCGTGGATGCCGACCCCGTGAACGGTGCCCTCGAGCCAGTCGGCGGCGATTTCAATTAAGGCGATCGCATCGGCATCACTGCCGTGGCCCATCGCTCTTTCCTCGTAGCTGTGTACTCGAACGCCCAGAGCTAGCGCATCTACAAAGGCATCGATGGGGCCGTTGCCGCTGCCTTGGCGGGCTAAGATGCGATCGTTACATTCCAAGGTTGTGGAAATGGCCGATGGACTTTCATCATCCTGCCAGTGGTGGCTCACATATTTAAAGGGTAGGTTGGCCCGCAGATACTCCTGCTCAAAGAGATCCCACAGCATCGGGGCGGTCATCTCTTTGCCGGTGGCATCCATGGCCCGCTGCACCACCTGGCTAAACTCGATCTGTAAGCGGCGGGGCAGGCTGAGGTTATAGTCGCGCTCCAGCAAAAAGGCGATGCCCCCCTTGCCCGACTGGCTGTTGACCCGCACCACCGACGCGTAGGAGCGACCCAGGTCTGCCGGGTCGAGGGGCAGGTAGGGCATATCCCAGATATCCCCAGAGTCGCGGGCGGCAAAGCCCTTGCGAATCGCATCCTGGTGAGAGCCCGAAAAGGCGGTAAACACCAGGTCACCCACGTAGGGATGGCGGGGGTGAATGGGCAGCTGGGTGCAGTCTTCGACCGTGCGGGCCACCTCGTTAATCTGCGAAAAATCGAGGCCGGGGTGAATGCCCTGGGTGTAGAGGTTGAGCGCCAGGGTGACGATATCGACATTGCCGGTGCGCTCGCCGTTGCCAAACAGACAGCCCTCGACCCGGTCGGCCCCGGCCATCTGGCCCAGTTCGGCGGCGGCGATCGCACAACCCCGATCATTGTGGTTGTGCACACTCAAATCCACGCAGTCGCGGAAGGCCAGGTGGCGATGCATCCATTCCACCTGGTCGGCAAACACGTTGGCGGTGGCGCTTTCTACTGTGGCGGGCAGGTTGATGATCGCCTTGCGATCGCGGGTTGGCTGCCACACCGCTAGCACTGCATTGCAGATATCGCGGGCAAACTCCAGCTCCGTTTGCGAGAAGACCTCTGGTGAATACTGAAACCGCCACTGGGTTGCGGGCCGCTCCGCCGCCAGGTCGCGGATCAGCGTTGCGGCATTCACGGCCAGGGCAATGGTCTCGGCGGGATCGTGGCGAAACACCACCCGGCGAAACACTGGGGCGGTGGCGTTGTAGACATGCACGATCGCCCGCCTGGCCCCGGCCAGCGACTCAAAGGTGCGGCGAATCAAGTCTTCCCGCGCCTGGGTCAGCACCTGAATTTCCACATCTGCGGGCACCCGGTTCTCTTCGATCAATCGGCGGACAAAGCAAAAGTCGGTCTCCGACGCCGAGGGAAACGCCACCTCGATTTCTTTAAAGCCGATCGCCACCAGCAGCTCAAACAGGCGCAGTTTTTGGTCTACCGACATCGGCTCGATCAGGGCCTGGTTGCCGTCGCGCAGATCAGTGCTCAGCCAGATTGGCGGCTGGGTGAGCACCTGGCTGGGCCAGGTGCGATCGGGCAGTGCGATCGGCGCAAAGGGGCGATACTTTTGGGCGGGGTTGGTCAACATGGGGATATCTCTAAACTTCGGCAGAATGGCAATCCTTATGTGATGTCTAGACATCATCGGCTCGGAGGAATGGGCATTGCCCACCCGACAAAGCGGCAATCTTTAGATCTGTTGCCCTGGCTCAGCGGTGAAGGCGTCGCACAGCCGAGTTACGGGCATAGACTCCCAAGCAGTAGTCAGGTCTCGGGGCAACCTGTGACCGGGGAGTGAACTATTTAGGGCATTTCGCCTTTGGTTTAAAGATTAGTTGCGCCCAAGGCGCAGCAGCAGACCCAGCCCTAGAAGCAGGCTGAAGAGAGCGGTGAGGGATAGCTGCCGGGAATGCATCGAAGAATTTGAGCGCAAAATTGCACAATACAAAAATCGTAGCCGCCATGGAAATTGGCGTCAAGGGCGCGATCGCGATGCAGAAAATCCGCCGTAAGTTTTAAGCACCATAGACAGCAATCCTTAAATCCTGATGCCATTTCCAGGTCTCAGTCTAAAATCGCAAATCTAAAATCTAAAATCTAAAATCTAAAATTGACCATTTGGACCAACGTCTAGAATAAAAGCCTAGGCCTGAGAGGTATGGCTCCATGGTTCAGCAACGTCAGCCCGACGCTTCAGCATCCGTTGACTACCCCGACAGCGATGGGCAACCCATGGCCGACAATACTAAGCAATTCCGCTGGATTGTGGTAATCAAGGAAAACCTGGAACTGCTGTTCATGGACGAGCCAGAGGTCTTTGTGGCCGGAGATCTGCTGTGGTACCCCGTGGAAGGTGACAACACCATCCGCCAGGCCCCCGACGTGATGGTGGCCCTAGGCCGGCCTAGGGGAGATAGAGGCTCCTATCGCCAGTGGGAAGAGGATGGGATCGCCCCCCAAGTTGTGTTTGAAATTTTGTCGCCGGGCAATCGCTTTGGTGAGATGCTGCGCAAGCTGGGGTTTTACGATCGCTACGGTGTAGACGAATACTACATCTATGACCCCGACAAGCTGGAGCTAACCGGGCTTCAGCGCAGCGAACAGGGGCTAGACGTAATTGACGCGATGGATGGTTGGGTCAGCCCCCGGCTACAGATTCACTTTCACATGAGCAGCAGTGGATTAGCGATTTATCGCCCCGATGGGCAGCGATTTTTAACCTACAGCGAGCTGGGGCAAGCACTAGAGCAGGCCCGGCAGCAGGCTGAGCAAGCCCGAGAGCGGGCCGATCGCCTGGCCGCCCAGCTGCGGGCCGCAGGGTTAGAACCCGTTGAGGAGTAAAGATCTTTTCAGCCCTAGATACCTGGTGTGCTGCGACTGGCCTGGGGGAGGCCAGTCCATTTCCCACCAAGACGAGGCCCTGCGCGATGAGCTGGCCAAGCACCTCAGCCTGCTGGAGCGCCAGGGGGTGCTGAGTCACTGGCACGATCGCCAGATTGCCCCCGGCAGCGATTGGGCCGGGCAGATCGATCGCCATCTGGAGCAGGCCCAGATCATTCTGCTGCTGATTAGCGCCGATTTTTTGGCCTCTGACTACTGCTATGACATTGAGCTCAAGCGAGCGATGGAGCGCCACCGGGCTGGGGAAGCAGTGGTGATTCCGGTGATTTTGCGCCCGGTCGATTGGCAGGTCGCCGATTTTAGTAGGCTTCAAGGGTTGCCCAAAAATATCCAGCCAGTGACGACCTGGCCAAACCAGGACGAAGCGTTTGCCGACATTGCCAAAGGCATACGCCAGGTAGTCGAGGGGTTGCAGACGGCGGCCATTGAAGCACTAGCGGATGACGAATCCGCTCCCCCCGAGCCAGCGCTTGAGCCTGCCGAGGGACAAGCGCCCCAGCCCTCATCAACACTGGTAGACCTGGAAATTCCCGAGGGTCAGGTGCCTCTGTCCTCGCCGTTTTATGTGGAACGACCCCCGATCGAGGCTGACTGCTACCAGGCAATTTTGCAGCCCAGCGCCCTGATTCGGATTAAAGCGCCGCGCCAGATGGGCAAGTCGTCGCTGATGGCCCGCATTCTCAATCACGCCAGTCAGCATGACTATCGCACCGTTGGCATTTCGTTTCAAGAGGCCGATGGCGATATTTTTGCCGAGCTGACCGGCTTTTTGCAGTGGTTTTGTGCCACCCTTGCCGATGCCCTGGGCCTGCCCGACCAGCTCGACCAGCATTGGAAAGGCCCCCTGGGTAGTAAGCAAAAGTGCGGCAACTATCTCTACCGCTACATTTTGCCTGCCATCAATGGCCCCTTTGCCCTGGGCCTTGACGAAGTGGATTTGGTGTTTCAGTACCCCAAAATTGCCGAAGACTTTTTTGCCCTGCTGCGGGCCTGGCACGAAAAGCGTAACGACCCCCTCTGGCAACATCTGCGATTGATTATTACCCATTCTAAAGAGGTGTATGTGCCCCTCAAGATCAACCAGTCACCTTTTAATGTGGGCTTAGCGAAGGACTTGCCCGAGTTTACTCCGGCTCAGGTACAAGAACTCGCCACCCGCCACGGTCTAAATCTCAGCGATAACATTGCCCCGCTGATGCAAATGCTGGGCGGCCACCCCTACCTGGTGCGGGTTGCCCTGTACCACTTGGCTACAGAACGCCTGACCCTAAACGAGCTGCTGGCCATCGCCCCCACCGAAGAAGGCCCCTACGCCGAGCACCTGCGGCGGCACCTGCAAAATCTAGAAGCCAGCCCCGACCTGCTTCAGGCCATGCAGGTTATTCTCCAAAGTGAGGAGCCTGCCACGGTAGGCAGCAAAGCAGCCTTTCGCCTGCAAAGCATGGGCGTGGTCAAGTTTCGCCAAAATTCGGTAGAACCCCTCTGCGATCTCTATCGCATCGCCTTTCGAGAAAGGCTGATAGGCCTTCAGGGTTAGCTGATTGGCACTCCACCGCTGCCATCCTCTGGCCCGTAACCCGCCAACCTTATCGAAGCCCACGCTCGGTAGCTCGTTCATAGGCGGCATCGTGGTCTGCAAAACTCAAAATCATCACCCGTCTGGGACGCGGAGACTCGTAGATGCGAAAAACTAAACGATAGACAATCCCATTCCACGAAATTTCTAGGGCCCTACATCCAGCCAAATTGCCTTTCAGGTCATGGCTTGGAATCCTACGGGTCTTGTGGGGATCAAGAGAGAGCACCTGTTGATATCGGTGAAAGTCATCTTGAAGAGCAGGTGGGAGTTCTATTAAGTCCTGCCTCAGAACTTCCCGGTGGGCTTGAATAGTGTATCTAACCTTGATACCCACGGGTTTGCAGCCAATGATTCAGGTCAGCTTCGTTAATGTCTTCGTCTTGCTGAGTCACAGTGATCCATTGAGTGGGGTCATCCAGGTCAGGCAAACGTTCCATTGCCCGCGATTCGGCAGATTTAGCCGTTTCGCCATTATCTTGTTCAGACCCATAACGGCGCTTCCAAATTAGAAAGGCGACAAAGTCCTGAATAACGTGTAGTTCATCTTCGGAAAACTGCTGCAACTGTTGTGTGATGCGTTCCACCAGAGGAGCCAGCGTAGTCTCATGCATAGTAAGGGCCAGAGCTTGGTGACTCCCACAGAATAGCCTGTCAGATCGGTTTTTGTCCGGCACTTATTTGGGGTGGCTTCGGGAGGGGATAACGCCTTCAACCTCAAGCCTGGATCTGAACGATCGCGATCGCCGTCAACGCCGTGGCCTGCGGCGGTAGAGCTAGGGCCATGTCTTAAATGAAACAACTCAAACCTGGGGTTGGCCAGCCAGGCGGTTTATGATGTGGAAAATGCCCCTAGTCAACTCTGCTCAGCGCCATGACAGCACCCTACCAAGTCGGGGGTGGGTTGCCCCTGGATGCCCCCACCTATGTAGAACGCCAGGCCGACCAGGACTTTTACGATGCTCTCCGGCAGGGCGACTACTGCTACGTGCTCAACTCACGTCAGATGGGCAAAACCAGCCTGCGCGATCGCACCCTGCAACGTCTTCAAAATGACGGCGTGGCCTGTGCCGCCATTGACCTGGCGGAAATTGGCACCGAGCAGCTCACCCCCACCGAATGGTATGCGGGTCTGGTGGATCTGCTCGCCGAAAACTTTGGCCTGCGGCCCGAGTTTGACCTGGGCACCTGGTGGGAGGCCCAGCACCCCCTCTCACCCGTGCAGCGGTTTGGCAAACTTTTGCATTCAGAGCTGTTGGCCAGGGTTACTCAACCCATTGTGATTTTTATCGACGAAATCGATAGCGTGCTGAGCCTGGGGTTTAGCCACGACGACTTTTTTGCCCTGATTCGCGCCTGCTTCAACCGCCGCAACGACGATCCCTCCTACCGTCGCCTCACCTTCGCCCTGCTGGGCGTAGCCACCTCGGCGGATCTAATTCAAGACAACGAGCGCACGCCGTTCAATATTGGCCGATCGATCCCGCTGACGGGCTTTACCCTGGCCGAGGCTCGGCCCCTGGCGAACGGGCTGGTCGGGTTGGTGGCCAACCCCCAGGTGGTGCTGACCGAGATTTTGCGCTGGACGGGGGGCCAGCCGTTTTTGACCCAGAAGCTCTGCGATCTGGTGGTGCGGGAGGTGGTTCAGGGACAGGCTGACACCTCACCCCCGGCTGGGGATGGCCCCCAGACCTCCGATGCCGAGCCCGTAGGATGGGCAAAGGGCCTTGCCCGTGCCCATCGCCAAGAGGTACTCATACCCCGCGCCCATCACACCCGACAAAGGTAACCCATCGATGGGTGGGGGGTGTTTTATAAATGATGGGGATGATGGGCACGCGTTGCTTTGCCCATCCTACGGTGTGGACCCTGGGGTTGAGGTGGGGTTGCATTGATGGGCACGCGTTGCTTTGCCCATCCTACGTGTGGACGTGTCTATTCGCTGCTCCAATCGGCTGTATACAATCCTTGCCTCACCGAGCGATGGAAAGAGCTGTAGGGCCAATCCGCTGGTTTATGGCAATAGCCATGCTTAACGGGATTGTAATGGATATAGTCCAGATGACATCGCCAATCTCGCTCATCCCGGATACAGTGCTCCCAAAAGCGCCGCTGCCAAATACCTTTCTCTCGCTTGGCTCGTTTAGAGGCGTTGACTATGCCAGGCTTCAGGCCAGCCGAAAACTTGCGCTTAATTACCATCCAACGCAGGGAAAAGTCATCGTCGCCATCGGGTAAGCGCCATAGCGTGTGCAGATGGTCTGGCAATACCACAATGCCCTCAATCACAAACGGGTAACGCTCCATACTATGGCGAAAAGCGTTCCGCAGGCGATCAATGTGCTGAGTCAGTAGAGGCCGTCGATTTTCAGTTACAACCGTAAAAAAGTACGAGCCCCCGTTCTGGTAGTAGCGTCGGTATTCCATAGAATTAGGAGTACCCACCGACCGACCCAAAACCACACGTAGGATGGGCAAAGGGCCTTACCCGTGCCCATCATCGAGAGGTGCTGTTGACTGAGTCAGTAGAGGCCGTCGATTTTCAGTTACAACCGTAAAAAAGTACGAGCCCCCGTTCTGGTAGTAGCGTCGGTATTCCATAGAATTAGGAGTACCCACCGACCGACCCAAAACCACACGTAGGATGGGCAAAGGGCCTTACCCGTGCCCATCATCGAGAGGTGCTGTTGACTGAGTCAGTAGAGGCCGTCGATTTTCAGTTACAACCGTAAAAAAGTACGAGCCCCCGTTCTGGTAGTAGCGTCGGTATTCCATAGAATTAGGAGTACCCACCGACCGACCCAAAACCACACGTAGGATGGGCAAAGGGCCTTACCCGTGCCCATCATCGAGAGGTGCTGTTGACTAGCCATCGCCGCCCTGGGTGCGCAGTTCCTGGGCCTGCAAATAGATCTGCACCCATTGGGCCTGAATTTGCCTGTTTTTCAACCCCAGGCGACGCGCCAGCTCCTCAGTGGGTTGCCCGTCTTTGTAGGCGGTCAAAATCGCCTGCTCTTCGGTCGAGAGGCTGGGCCAAAACTGCTCCCACTGGGCGGGGGTGAGGCCAAAATTGTGCTCTTGCAGCGAGGTCTTGAGCCAGCCCAGCACCATCGCTGGCTGCTCCCGCAGAGCAAAAATGCGAATGGCATGGTAGCTGATTTTTTCCCGCAGGCGGTACACCTGCTGCACCGGCATATCCAGCGCTTGGGCAATCTGCTCCTGGCTGAGGCCCTTGAGGTGCAGCTCTAGCCAGCGGGCGGCGGTGTCGTCGAGGTTGCGGCTGAGATAGTTGGCAAAGGAGGTTTTGACCTGGTGGCGCAGGCTCTGCTGTTCGAGCTCGGTTTGGGTTTCCTGGTACTGGTTCCAGGCTTCTACATCGAGCAGGCTGAGCGAGTCTTCGCCGTCGCCCGCCGAAATTTCGTCTGAGACCAGGCGAATGAGTTCGCCAGTGGGCACCTGGGTCATGCCGCCCTTCTGGCTGCGGCGCAGGTAGTTGACAAAGCGGTAGATAATCAGCGGCTGATTGCGAATGGGGCGCAGGCAATATTCTTCAATGCTGGCCAGCATCAGCAGGTTGCGCAGCCGGGAGTTGCGGGTGCAGGTCGCAATCCACTTGAGCTGCTGGGCCAGGTGGCGATCGCTGCGCATCATCTCCTGAATCACCTCTTGAATCACATCGACCACCGAACGGCGGCGATCGCGGCTGAGTGAAATCCAGGTCTTGATTTTGCTGCGAATCAGAAATAGGCTACTGAGGCGTTTAATCAGTCGCTGATAGCCTTCCTCGGGGCTGACATCCCAGTAGCGCTGCTGCAAAATACGGTAGCGGTATTCAATCGCCCGCTGGGCGATCTCAAGATCTGATCCCGTTAAAGTATTGAGACGGTCGGGTGACTCGCCCAGCAGCCAGTTGACAAGACTCAGGCAGGTAGACCGAGATTGATCAGGCAGATCTTCTGTTAGGCGAACTAACCAATCCTCAGTCATAGAGTCTACCGCGGCCATGCTGTTCGTCCTTCTTTGTGCGCGTGCTGGAGTTGACTGTAGGCTTATCTTAATATCTGTTCTCTCCAGACTCTTAAGCGAGAGCAATTTTCTGGGGGTTTTCTCTGACAAGCCCACTGTAGCTGCAAAAGCTTTATACAAAATTCATACTGGCCCCCGCTTTAGAAAGATTGGACGAATTCTATCCGATATTAGCCGGATGCCATTTTACAGAGCTGGTAGGGTCTAAGTTATTCCATCTGTAGTTATACGGTGCAAAGGTTGTTATAAAGGTCACATAACAATCTGCGTACTTCCGGTACTCTTTCTCTCAGGGTGAAGTGGAGTTTATATCCACATTAAATACAGCGTCAAGGCACCCTAGCCTTGCGTGTGATTGTGCATAACTTGGCATCCAGCTGCTCAAAAAAGACTGGCACACGCGTTTTTGATCAGGATCTACCATGCAGTCTCTTCGTCAAGATACGTCTGAAACCCCTCCATCAGGGGTTTCTAAATCTGTTATCCATCCTTCCGCCAAATGTTTGATCAAGCGCTCCATTGATATTGTCGGTGCTCTCATTGGTTTGGCCATATTGGTTTTGATGGCGGTACCGATCGCGATCGCAATCAAACTCGATAGCCCCGGCCCTATTTTTTACGGTCAAAAGCGCTACGGCCTCAAGGGACGGCCGTTTACGATCTGGAAGTTTCGTTCCATGGTTGAAAATGCCGATGCACTGAAGCAAACAGTCGCTAACCAAGCTCAGGGTTTAATCTTTAAAAACGACCACGATTCTCGCGTTACTCGGGTTGGTCGCATACTGCGAACAAGCAGCCTAGATGAGTTTCCACAGTTCTGGAATGTGCTGAAGGGTGACATGAGCTTGGTCGGCACCCGCCCGCCCACAGAAGATGAAGTGTCTCACTACAGTGACCACCACTGGCGACGTCTCGATGTCAAACCCGGTATTACAGGGCAGTGGCAGATCAGCGGGCGCTCGGCAATTAAAGACTTTGAAGAAGTCGTTCATCTCGACCTGCACTACCAGGCGATTTGGTCTCCCTGGTACGATCTTCGGGTGATTTTTAGAACCATTGCCCTGCTGTTCGATCGCAGAGGTGCCTGGTAGTAGTCTGTGGTGTGACTAGAGCAACTCTTACAACCCCTGGAGAGCGAGGGGCGCGGCAAGCATAGAGTCGGTAGGTGGCTAAGTTGGCGTTGCTGATTCCAGGCATGATTGAGCCCTCATCCCCGGCCCTTCTCCCTGAGGAGAAGGGAGCTAAACTCTTGTCCCCTCGCCCTTCGGGAGAGGGCTAGGGTGAGGGGCAATTCTGGCGAGTCATATACCAATCCAGCAATGCCGCTAAGTTTATGCCCACAGGATGCTACAGGTTTGCCAAGGGAATGTCTGTCTCCATTGGGTCAGGGTCAGTGGCAATCACCAAGTTGTCGCGATGCACCACGGTATCGGCTCCCCCATACCCCAAAATTCCCTTAATCTCCTCAGAGCGCCGACCCAGAATGCGCTCTAGGTCAGCGGCATTGTAGTTGACAATGCCTCGGGCAATGTCTGTGCCGTCATCGGCACAAATCACCACGGCGTCTTGGGCGTCAAAGTTACCCTCAATGCGGGTAATACCCGCTGCTAGCAATGACTTACCCCCATTCACAATGGCTGTGCTAGCTCCCCGGTCGAGGTGAAGTCGGCCTGAGGGGGCTAAGCCAGCGGCAATCCAGCGTTTACGAGCTCGACCGGGTCGGGGAGATGGCGCAAATTGAGTGCCAACGGCTTCTCCGGCCAGGGCTTGGGCAATGGTTTGGGGCTGGCGGCCATCGGTAATCACGGTGCGAACGCCCGCCGTGGCAGCAATTTGGGCGGCCTCCAATTTCGTTAACATGCCGCCAGTACCCCAGGTTGACCCCTGACCTCCAGCTACGGCTTTGAAGGCCTGAATGTCTGCCATGCGATCGATAGAGATGATGGGCTCTGCCCCAGGGTTAGAGCGAGGATCGGCAGAGTAGAGCCGATCGACATCAGTGAGTAGAAATAGCCACTGGGCTCCAATCAAGCTGGCCACCAGGGCCGAGAGCGTATCATTATCGCCAAACTTAAGCTCTTCTACGGCGACGGTGTCGTTCTCATTGACGATCGGGATCACCCCGATTTGCAAGAGCTGCCGAAAGGTACGGTAGCTGTTGACATACCGCGATCGCTGGGCCAGGTCACTGCGAGTGAGCAAGACTTGGGCAATGGGCTGGTTCAGGGCCGAAAACAGATCATCATAGATGCGCATGAGACGGCCCTGCCCCACCGCCGCTACGGCTTGCTTCATGGCTAAGGTTTTAGGGCGTTCAGTCAGCTGTAGTCGGCGGCAGCCAATGCCGACCGCCCCCGACGACACCAGCACCACCTGATGCCCCTGGTGACGCAGCATACAGAGAGACTCAACCAGCGCCGCTAAGGTCGATAGCGCAAACTGACCCGTTGTCGATCCGGTCAGGCTCGAAGTGCCAATCTTAACTACCAGAGTTTGAGCTGAAGTCACAGGTATAGCCATCGCCAGATCGGGTAGGACAGTCTGCATAACCCTCTGGAGCGATGGCTATACAACCCTGCGCCGCCCCAGCTTTTGCCAATAGCCGTGACTCGTGCCCTCAGCGCAGTGGCCATCGCTATAAACAGCAGACAAAAACTATAGCTCTGGCAGTATATCAACCGCGCTGGCAGATCAAACATAAAAAACTTTGGGTGCCAACCTAAAGACTGACACCCAAAAACCGCCTATTAAATTAAGAGCCTTTATAGAACTGGCCCCTGTTTATCTTCCACTAATATGCCAGGTATCCTCAGGTTTCAAATTGAATCTAATGTTTTCTTTATGTTTGCCAGTGTAGAGTTTCGTGCCTGAAGCATGGAGTTTTGTAACTGCCTGTCACTCCCATGGGGAGGAGAGATGGCTCCAGCTGGGGCTATAGCGTGACGCCTAAATACTGGGAGATGGTTTCCTCAAGCAAACGCACCGGGGATGTGCGCGCCACTTGATCAAGCCCTGGCATCGGTTCTACCAAAATCGTAAATAACCCCATCCGATTGCCGGCCAAAACATCGGTAAACAGGCGATCGCCTACCATAGCCACCTGGTTCGCGGGCAAATTCATGGCGGCTAGGGCCAGCTTCAGTTTTCGTCCCGAGGGCTTGCCAGCACTGGTTAGGTACGGTACCCCCAAGAGGTCGGCAATTCGACTAATGCGGTGAGCGTTAATGTTATTACTCACTAGCCAAATAGTGGCTACCGCCTTCATTTGGCTCATCCACTGGGTTAGATCAGGGTTGGTCTCGGCCTGTCTTAAAGGAACCAGGGTATCGTCTACGTCTAAAATTAGGCCCTTGAGGTTGTGCTGAGACAGTAAAGCTGGGGAAACATGCAAGACGTTCCCACCCAAAACTAAATCGGGCTGTAGTAGGCGAGAAAAGGACATAACCAAATCATTAATCCCCAGAGTCAGCATAGTCTAGATCGGTCGTCCACAGCGGGTAGGCCCAAGATCCAGTACAAATATTTTTCTTCTGGAAAAATCGCTAGGTTGAGTTAGATCCAGATGGGCTTGAGGACTCTACCTCGGGGACTAATTATCAATGGTGGCCCGAATGTTATCGCGAGCGATTTCGTGCTCTGCTAAGGTACGGCTAAAAACATGGGTGCCATCGTAACGGGCGACAAAATACAGGTAGTCTGTTGGGGCCGGCGCTAAGGTGGCCTCCAGGCTAGCCTGACCAGCGCTGGCAATCGGGGTCGGGGGTAGCCCTGGGTTGAGGTAGGTGTTGTAGGGCGAGGGGGTACCCACCTGAGCCAAGGTGAGGGGTTGTTCTTTAGTTTGCACAATTCCCAGCCCGTATTCCACGGTAGGGTCGGCTCCCAACGTCATACCTTGCGCCAAGCGATTGGTAAAGACCCCAGCGATGAGCTCGCGCTCATCAGGAACCACAGATTCTTTCTCAACAATGCTGGCTAGGGTAGCCCACTCCAGTAGCGAAAGGTCTGTCTTAGTCTGTTGATAGATTGGCAGAGCGGCCGTCTCGAAGCGACTCAGCATGGTGTCTACCACGGCGTCAGGGGTCACCCCCTCCACTGGGATTTGGTAGGTATCAGGAAACAAAAATCCCTCCAGGTGAGGAACCGTATCGGGCAGCCAGGGGTAGCGATCGCTAGGAATCTGCTCTGTAGCCGCTAAAAAAGCCTCCTCAGTAAATAAGCCCTCCTGCTCAAAATAAGCCCCCATCTGACGACGATTCCAGCCTTCTGGAATGGTGAAGGAGGTTTGGATCACCTGACCACTGCGAATCGTTGCCGCGATCGCGGTCATAGAGTCGTTGGGGCTGATGGCGTAGGTGCCCGCCTGAAATTCGCTCTCAGGGTTTTGCCAGGTTTGCCACCGATTCCATAATTTCCAGGCCAGGGCCGAATGAATTAGGCCGGCAGCTTCGAGATCTTGACCAATTTGCTGTCCAGGAGTCCCCGAAGGAATTTGAATTTGCACGATTTGGTCGCCCGTTTCAGGGGAGCCATTACTGACCGGTTGGTTGGCCCAGCTCCACCAAGCCCAACTCTGCCAGGCGGCTAACCCCGTTGCCAGGGGCACCAGCAGACCTAAAAAACCCCACCGAACCCAGCGTGAACCCTTGGCCATGATTGCAGTACTAAATCGTTGCAGGTATGGACGTTTTTTACTCTAGTAGATCAAACAGCTTTTCTTCTAGACTCCCGCGCAGGGTCTGAAACTCTTCTGGGGTAACGACTTCCAACGAACCGTCACCTGTGCGGTGGGCAAAAATAAGCAGCGGATCTAGAGGTGTACAGAGCGTATATTCTTGATCTTCGTAGAAACAGGTAGCTAGAACCTGAAACTCTTCGGTCGCAGGGTTGCCAGCATCGTCGAGGTCATCTAACTCAAGGGTAAGACAATTGTCGTCTTCAGCATCAGGTAGATCACCGGCGGCTGTCAGGGTAATGGCTGTGCGTTGCAGGGTGAGATTTTGCTCAGCTAGCACAGCCTTAGCCGTTAGAAAAATTTTATCAATATCCTCGTCTTCTATATCCATGAGAATGTCGTCGTCATCCTCTTGCTGCCAAATAAAAATTTCAATGGGGGCGTCAATAGGCAGGAGGAGCAGATACTCGCGGCTGTTAAGTTGAAAGCTTTGCTCCACCTGGCAGGGCAAAAATCGGCCGGTATCATCCGTAAGCACTACGGCTGACTCGTCAGTAGGTTGGGTATTATCTGCCATGGAGGCTACTCTTCTCTTGGTGGCCAGGCCTGTAGAGTAGGGTCTACATCCCAGCATGAACACTGAACGGTTTTATCAGAATATCCCATCCTGTTACGTCTATTTACGATTGACGTCGTTCGTCTAACCAGCGCTGCAGGATAATAGCGGCAGCTTTGCGGTCAATCAAGGCTTTTTCTTGGGAGACAGATTGCCCTGCCGCTCGCATCAGTTGTTCGGCTTCCACTGAGCTGAGTCTTTCATCTACATAGATCACAGGCATGGTCAAGGCTACCCCCAGGCCCTCTGCTACCTTGCGTACCTGCCGCGCTTGAAACCCTTCTGCACCATCCATGTTGAGGGGTAACCCCACAACTAGAACCTGTGCCTGACGCACCTGAGCAATCTGCTGGATATCGGCTACCAGATCGGCAAAGGAACGACGGAGTAGGGTCGTTAGTCCGGTTGCGATCAGTCCGGTGCCGTCACAGCCGGCCACGCCGACGCGTCGTCGACCGATGTCTAAGCCCAACGCTGAAATGGGTGCCATAAAATCCCAGAATCACCAATTTTTAATGGTCTCCCTCAGAGGTTAGGGCAGCAGGGCTACTCTCAGGGAGATGGGGACGCATTAAGGGAGGCCAATGCTCGGCTGACCAAGTCAGTCGCCCCGGTACTGGCTTACCAGAGGGCTGGAGCCCAGTCAGCATCTCCGAAAGCTGGAGCCCTTCAAGGGAGAGATGACGTGCCTCGCGCACCTTATGCCAAACTGAACGTGACATCAGCAGCGCGTGGGACTCGGGATGGGTTTGACTTTGGGTAAAACAAGCTTCGCGTTCGGGCTGATAGTCGAAGGAGGTGAGCCGCAGAGACTGAGCCGGAAAAGGTCGTAAGATCTTTGCCATCTGAGTCATCAGCTCAGGGTAGAGCCACGTATAGGCTGGGTGGACAGTCAGGTCGGCCTCATGGGGTTGCTTACCGTCTCGGGAAATAGCCAGCGTGAACTGAGCGATCGCCGCCTTGCGCTGCTGCTCAAAGACGTAGGCGCTAACGGTTTCGATCTGGTTAACGATGCGATCGGCCGTGGCCTTGGCCGTGGCCAATACGTTGACTTTGAAGTCTTGAATCTGATGGTCAAAGACCTGACGTACCAGGGGCGGCATAGAGGCGGTGTCTAGCTGGTAAAGTAGCTGCGCGTCGGCGTTAGTAATGGGCAGCAGGTTGGGAAGATCTGGTTCACGTTCGGCCAGGGTGACGATTTGATCAGGCTCTAATGACCAATAGGTAACTTGGGCTAGGGGCTGAAAGCCGTTGAAGCGATACAGCGCTAAGGCAGACTTGTGGTTGACGTCAACCTCCAGCATCCAGGTTCTGGCTTCCCAAACCACTTCAAAGCAGTGGCGCAACAGGCGAGAGCCAATATCTATGTAGCCCGCTGACGTGGTGGTGTGGCCTAGGGTTTGGCGGTTAATCACAACCTGCTCAACCCGCCAGGTGCTGCGAGTGCGGTTGAAGGGTGACACTTGTATTAACCCCACCAGGCGACCTTGGCGCTCAGCGACGAAGGTAGTACAGCCTTGAGGCATAGGGCCGGGTAGCCAGCCCATGACCTTGAGCGGGCCGTACCAGCGACGCTGATAGTCTAGCCAGGAAACGATTGCCTCAGCGGCGTCATCATCACCACCAGCCTCAAGTTCTTCGGGCTGCCACTGCTTGAGGTTATCTAGATCACGGTATTGCAGCTGCCTTACCAATAGGGCGGGGCCAGGGGATGTCATAGGTGCCATAGGATCTCAGGGATCTGACCTGTATGCCGTCATCCTAGCCGATTTTCCTGATTTCCACACCGAGCTGTTTACCGAGAAACGATGGCAACGACCCCTACGGGCTAATCTCAAGGGACTGCTCTGGCTCAAAGCACTGGCGCGCTAGGATCTCTAAAAATAACCGTTTACAAAACTTATAATGTAAGCGACGATTGCATCTATAGCTTTTGTGCAGCTGATTGATTGAGATAGTAGTCAAGGCCCGAGTTGCACTGGCTAGACAAGCGGTATTTAGGACTTACCATGAGAAATCTTTTAGCCATTGAGCGGTTTTGCCTATACGGTCATATCGTTGCTATGGTCTTTGGCCTGGCTGGCTTGCTATGGGTGGTACCTCACCCTGGGGTGCTGGAATATTTGCCAGCAGGGCAAACGCTGTTTAGATGGAGTATGGCCGGTGGGGGGGTGGGCTACATTCTGCTGGGAACAGTGGCCGTGGCAATCTATGCCTACCGTACCCTGGGGATGGGTAGTCTTGTTACCTTCGCGATCGCGGCGGTGGGCATCTCGGTGACCAGCGAACTACTGGGCACCAGTACTGGATTTCCCTTTGGTCACTACAGCTACCTCAATGGGCTGGGCTATAAGATTGCTGGGCTAGTTCCGTTTACGATTCCGCTGTCGTGGTTTTATCTCGGCTTGTCTTCGTTTTTGCTCGCTCGTAGCGGGTTAGCGGCGGGGGGCGGGGCCGGGCGCTATGGCTGGGTACAGTCGATTGGGGCGGTGCTGCTCGGTTCCGTGTTACTGACATCGTGGGATTTTGTGCTTGACCCCGCTATGAGTCAAACGGCGATGCCATTTTGGTACTGGCACGAGCCGGGCGCTTTCTTTGGCATGCCCTATCAAAACTTTGCCGGCTGGCTGGGCACTGGAGTCGTGTTCATGGGAGTTGCGCTTGGGCTGTGGAAGCGGTTTAGGTTTTCGTCAGATCTCGATCAAAATCAACTGGTTTTACCGCTCATGGTGTACCTAGCAAACTTTGGGTTTGCTTTGGTCATGAGCTTGGCCGCTGGTTTTTATGTCCCCATTGTCCTGGGCATTTTGACCGGTGCGTTGCCCGCTGTTTTGTGCTGGCGCGCTACGGCCCAGGAGCCTGGGGATGGCGATAACGTCATGACAGCCCCCATAGATGCTGCCGTGACGGCCAAGGTGGCGCTCAAGTAGGCCCCACGTTCAGAGATGATGATCTTGGTTTGGCCATTTTGAGGTGTGCTTTTGCCTGTTGATGTAGTCGCCCCGTTTCCCTGGTTGAGTGCCCTGGCAACGGTGGTGTTGATGGTGCAGTTGCCCATGGTGGCTGTACTGCTATCGAGGTTGGTGCGCGGCCCTTTCCGCCGTCCACCCCTAGGGCCAGCTCAGCCTACGCCTGATCAACTCGGTACAGTATCGGTCGTTGTGCCAACCCTAAACGAGGCAGAGCGTTTGCGTCCCTGCTTAGAGGGTTTAACTCAACAAAGCTATGAGCTGCGCGAGATACTAGTGGTCGATAGTCGTTCAACCGATGGCACCCAAGCTGTTGTTGAGGACTATCAGGCTAGTGACCCCCGGCTGCGGCTGCTCGAAGACGAGCCGCTACCCCCAGGATGGATCGGTCGCCCTTGGGCCCTAGACTATGGCTTTCGTCACACAGCATCGGCTAGCACCTGGGTGTTGGGCATCGATGCCGATACGCAGCCGCAGCCAGGTCTGATTGCGGCTTTGGCTGGGGCTATGGAGCGAGATGGCTATGACCTGGTGTCATTGGCCCCCCGCTTTATTCTCAAACAGCCTGGTGAGTTTTGGCTACAACCAGCTTTGCTAATGACCCTGGTCTATCGGTTTGGCCCGGCGGGAAGTTTGAGTGATAGTCCCCAGCGCGTCATGGCCAATGGTCAATGTTTTATGGTGCGGCGATCGCTGCTAGATCAGCTCGGTGGCTATCAATTAGCGTCAGCCTCATTCTGCGATGATGTCACCCTGGCTCGCTGCGCAGCTGCGCAGGGGGCCAAGGTCGGGTTTTGGGACGGCAGCCGTTTGCTCAAGGTGCGCATGTACGAGAGCATGGCCGACACCTGGCAGGAGTGGGGCCGCTCCCTCGATTTAAAGGATGCTGCTCCAGCGACTCAGATCTGGTGGGATTGGTGGTTTTTGGCATGGGTACAGGGAGCCCCGTGGGTACTGGTTCCTAGCCTATGGATACTGAAGCTGGGGGGGGGTGCAGACTGGTCTTTGACGCTGCAACTGCTGCTGGTTGTCAATCTTGCGCTACTAGTCATTCGCTTGGGTATGCAGGCGGCGATTGCATCAGCCTATGACATTAAAGGCGCACCGGGAGCCTGGGCCTTTTGGCTATCGCCTCTGGCAGATTTGGCGGCGGTAGCCAGAATAGGATTATCTTCTTGGCGGCGACCGACCCAGTGGCGGGGTAGAACCTACGCTGCGATGGAGTCAGCAAAATAGATGCAGTACCTGGCCGCCCCTGGGCGGCTACCATCCTGAGGGCCGATTTGTCGTTTTCAGTGGCTCAATCTGCCCAGGCATTGAAGGGATGACGGGCGAGGTTGGCGTTTAGATAACGGGGGTCGTGACTGACGTCCGCCCCAATCCAAGCGGGCAGCTCTACAAATTGGTCTGGGCTGGTTAACTCAACTTCAGCAATAATCAAGCCCTGGTTGTCGCCCCAAAACTCGTCTATTTCCCACACCACGCCACCCTGGGGCAGCCGGTAGCGGGTTTTTTCAATTAGAGGGGGCTGACAGAGGGTTGTCAGTATAGCTTGGGCATCTGCCACCGGGATCGGGTATTCAAACTCGAGTCGTATCAGGCCCTTGGCTGGCCCTTTGAGGGTCAGATAGGCGCGATCGCCCACCTGCCGTACCCTAACTGTACGAGCATCCTCGGTTGGAATGTAGCCCTGGCACATCAGTTCGCCTGAGGCTCCGGAACGCCAACTATCGCCTACTACCAAAAACTTGCGCTCAATTTCTTGACCCATCGGGGTTGCTCTAGGGGGTATGCTTGTAGCCTAACCCACGGTGACCTTGAGTCGCGGGGGCATGGCTATCTTCAAGCTAGCCATGTTTCAAACCCACCCTAATCTTGCTAAGCAATACGCCTCAGGACGTAGCTGGTTAACTCTTGTAGCGCCTGGCGAGCCGCAGAAGGCGGTAAATGCTCTAAACAGACAGCGGCCTCGCGAGCATGATTTGCCGCTAGTTCCCGAGATTGGGCAATGCCGTGGCTGCTATGTACCAAGTCAATAGCTTGTTTGAAGTCGTTAGCCTCAGAAAACTCACGCTCAATCAGAGTGGTTAAAAAGGGATGCTCGGCCATGGCATAAAGCACCGGAGCAGTCAAGTTACCGCTGCGGAGATCAGAGCAGGCAGGCTTGCCCAAAACATCATCGGAGCTAGTGAAGTCGAGAATGTCATCAACTATCTGAAAAGCTAAACCCAAGTGTCTACCATAGTCATACAGTTGTTCAATAATGGCTTCAGGCACATCGCTCAAGACGCCTGCTGCCTTGGCACTATTGGCCATCAGAGACGCGGTTTTGAAATAGCTTTTGTCGATATAGGCTTCTAGCGAGAGGCTGGTGTCAAAGCGGTTTAAGCCCTGCTGGATCTCGCCTTCGGCTAAATCCATAATGACTTGGGAGAGCAGCTTGACAACCCGTAGGTTATCGAGATTTGCCAGATACCATGACGCCTGGGCAAACAAAAAGTCGCCAGCGAGTACGGCAATGCGATTGCCAAAGCTACTGTGCACCGTCGGCACCCCCCGCCGAAGGCTGGCTTCGTCAACGACATCGTCATGCACCAGGCTGGCCGTGTGAATCATTTCGGTGATCTCAGCTAAGCGGCGGTGCTTAGCCGTAATCTCTTGATCAATCAGGGTAGCCCTAGAGAGCAGCAGCACAATGGCTGGCCGCAATCGCTTGCCACCAGCGCCGAACAAGTGTTCCGCTGCGGCTGACAGAATAGGATGCCTTGCCCCGATTAACCCCTTGAGATTTTGGGTCATTAGATCAAGGTCGGACTCAACGGGTGAAAATAAAGAAGTTACTGAAGTCATGGACCCCGGCAAAAGCGGTAAAGTTACGAATTTTTACATATTCTATCGTCATTCTAAGACAACCCCAGGGTCAGTATGGGGAAAAGCTTTGCCTTTTTGCCCTGCTTGCAGCCTAGAAACCAGCTAGGACTAGGGTTTGGTTCTCACGCTGAAACCTTAAATTTCACTAGATCACAGCGGCTTTGGCGCGATCGCATTAGAGATGCCGCCGACACCCACACCATGCCGTTTGAGGCGGCAAATTTAAATCACACCGGGGCCTAAATTGCCTCTCCAGCGCAAGAATATCGTGATAAACTAAAAATTAAGAATTTATCAAGTAAACAGACCGGGGCTGACCAAAAAAAACTTTGCAGGCCTTGTTGTATTTACTGAATGTGAGTTGATCGCGGCGTTGGATGGGTTCTGCCACTGTTTTTGCAGACGCCAGATCATGCTTACTTGCTTGTAGGGAGTGTGCTTTCACTCCTTACTCTTCTTGGGCGTCAGTTTTTCCACTGTGAAGGATATTTTCGCGCGGTCTTGATACCGTCGTGACTTCTTATAGATCGATATTAGTTTTTGTTCCTCACCTACCCGTCTCCGTCGATGACCTACTCCGCCTCTCTCCTTGTTATTCCAGTATTGGCTATCGCTTATCTGCTGTTGGTCTATGGGATGTTGACCTTGGCCAAACGAGCGAGTGGATCACGTCGTTCTGAGAGTTAGGCTCTCGTGCCTAGAGCTTTGGTCGAACAGCTAGCTCTGGCAAATAAATCTGATTTACCGCAGGTCGGTGACCGAGCCACCGCACCGCTAGGTTCGCAAACTCAATAGCTGATCCGCTGACGCAAAATTCTGTCGCTTGAGCAGGAAGACTGCTGCGCAACCCCAGAGCATCTAACTCTTGGGCGCCGGCGGCAACCATAGAGATGGCCGGGTCAATATATTGCATGGCATTGGGTAGAATCGCCTGCAGCACCGATTTCAGGTGGGGATAGTGGGTGCAGCCATACACTAAGGTATCGATTTCAGCCGCCATGAGTGGTTGTAGGTAGGTGGCGGCGGTCACTTTAGTAGAGGAATCTCGAAGACGATTCTGCTCGACAATGGGTACAAACTTTGGGCAGCCTACCTCCCAGACTTGACAGGTCGAGTCAATTTCTTGAATCGCGCAGGTGTAGGCTCGGCTGGCAACGGTAGCCTGGGTGGCGATCACGCCGATGCGTTTTCCCCGGAGTGCAGCAGCTTGAGCACCGGGGCGAATGAGCCCTAGGACAGGAAAGGGAAAGTCTCCCTGAATTTGGTCAAGGGCAAGGGCAGAGCTGGTATTGCAGGCCATCATCACCATCTTGACGCCCCGGTCGGCCATCCAGGTCAAGATCTGGCGCACAAAATAGAGAATTTCTTCGGGCGATCGCGCTCCGTAGGGCAATCGTGCGGTATCGCCAAAGTACAGTACCGACTCATTGGGCAACTGGCGGTAAATCTCTCGCAGCACCGTTAGGCCGCCAACACCACTGTCAAAAATGCCGATAGGGGCTGGCTGTTTAGAAGTTGACAAAGGATGATTGAGCCCGTTGTTCATGGGTGCTGAGGCCTATGACCAAAAAAATAATCTCAATGAGTCTACAGGGTTTTGGCGCTAGCGCTGCTGTCAGCAGAAAAAGTTGTGGGAGGTTATGACGACGGATACCCATAGCCATGGGCCGTTTTGTAGTACGTGAGTAGATGCTAACGACGCAGATCGCTGTACATCTCAGGCCCCACTCAGGTTTGCATCCTAGACTTAAATCCAGGGCGACGAAAATCTATAGTGCCATAGGGTTGCTACATCGATGACACATCGTTGCGATATGGCATCGGTATATTCCAAAAGGAGGAGCTGGGCTTGGCGGCAGCCCTGGCCATGGTTGAAAGTCGACCAATTCAACAGGTTCGGTTTTCCTGGGGGGCAAACCCCAACGGGTAAGGCTGTCAGATCTTAGACAATCAAGGTGTCTTGAAAGCAGGAAAGCCAACCTGTAATTGAAACATCTGATGCAGTCCTATCTGCTTGAGTTAGTTAACTTGGACTAAGGAAACAAAGTTGTGAATCTACCCGTCGATTACATAACTACACATGTAGTACTTTACGCAACAAGGCAGTTGCTATATCCTGGAGGAACAAACTCATAATGGCTTCGGGTTCTGTGAGTGGGATCTAAATCCTGGGACAGACCTTTAGTCACTTGTGTCACAGCTTGACTCACTGCATTTTTATAGCTTCGTATTGCAAGTGATGAATTTGTTCCTGACCGGGTTTGGTTGGTTGAGAAACATTTAGAACGCAATCTGGCTAAGGCGGTCAAGCGTATATCAGGGACAGGTAGGGTTAGTGAAGATGGAGGTAGGCATACGATGGTCTGCCCAGCTCAGTCGATATTGTCTTCACGCTCTATAGGGTAAGGCTCCTGAGCTTGCAAGGTTAGGTATTGATTGTCGGTAGACCTGGCTCAGTCAGTGGTTGGGATCGTTCTCAAGATTTCTATGGTTTGGATGTCAGCGTTTGCAGCATTGCCAGTGGAGGAAAGGTTAATTACATGGCCAAAACAAAGACTCGTACATTAAAAAGTAAGCCTCTCTACAGTGCTGATGCTGTAAGAACCTATCTCCATGAGATCGGCAGAGTGCCGTTGCTTACCCACGAAGAGGAGATCATCTTCGGCAAGCAAGTACAAGCTTATATGGCTCTGTTAGAAGTCAAGGAAAACCTGGCTGAGAAACTGGGCCATGAACCCACTACTTTGGAGTGGGCTGAGGCAGCTGGGTTGACTGAAGACAAGTTCAAGCAGGCCGTGGGCCTGGGTGAGCGAGCTAAGCGCAAGATGATTGAGGCAAATTTGCGTCTTGTAGTTGCGATCGCCAAAAAGTATCAAAAACGCAACCTAGAATTTCTCGACCTGATTCAAGAGGGGACTCTGGGTTTGGAGCGCGGTGTTGAGAAGTTTGATCCCACTAAGGGATACAAATTTTCGACCTACGCCTACTGGTGGATTCGTCAGGCTATCACCCGTGCGATCGCCCAGCAGGCCCGCACCATTCGTCTGCCCATACACATCACCGAAAAACTCAACAAAATCAAGCGAGTGCAGCGAGAGCTGTCGCAACAGCTGGGCCGCAGCCCCAACGCCACCGAAATTGGTGAGGCGCTGGAGCTCGAACCCAAGCAGATCCGCGAGTTTTTAGTGTTGGCGCGGCAGCCCATTTCTCTCGATGTGCGCATTGGCGACAATCAAGACACCGAGCTACAAGAGCTGCTGGAAGACGACGGCATTTCTCCTGAGACCTTTACCGCCCAGGAATCGCTCAAGCAGGATATTCGCAATCTGTTGTCGGAGCTGACCCCGCAGCAGAAAGAGGTGATTACGCTGCGTTACGGTTTAGAAGACGGTAACGAGCTGTCGCTGGCTAAGGTGGGCAACCGCATGAATATCAGCCGGGAGCGAGTGCGTCAGCTAGAGCAGCAGGCTCTCAAGCACCTGCGTCGTCGTAAATCGACGATGCATGGCTACATTGCCAGCTAGCGTAAATTAGAGCTAAATCAAAACCAGCGCCTAGCTTAAGTTAGGCGCTGGTTTTTTTAGAGCCCGATCAGCGCCACCAACTCAGTCACTGCGTTGGAGATGGGGTCATATAGAGTGAGTCTGAGACCTGTAATAAGGTCAATTAAAGCCCTGTAGCCGGGTCGTCTAGGGCCTAAAACTGACCGGTCACACGCTTTTCAAACTCTTGCCGCACTGCCTCAGCAATGACCAGCGCTTCGGGATAAATATCGGCGTGGGCCTCTTTTAGCCAGGCCAGCAGACGGGAGAACTGGACGTTGCGTAACTCTAAGTCGGCCTGAAAAATGGATGCGGTAGCCATATGTTGGGCATAGCTGGGCGGATGCCCCTGTTTGACGAACTGAGCCGTGAGTGCCACGAGAGCTTCTTTGCGAATGTCAGGCTGATCTGAGGCCATCGAAAATTCCATGGTTTGGTTCTCTCTAGGTACAGCGGCACTTCGACAATAGGGCCGATCTATTGCATGGTCTGCTGATAGCATGCCCATTCCTCAGCGCTGGCCCCGAGTTGTAAGAAAACTCTAAGAAATGGAGAGTCAACAGGGCTGATCGGCCTTGCGATCAGCCTGACTAGGCTACGGTGACGCAACTCCTGACGATGCCCAGGATGACTGCCGTGAAGATGGCTATGGTCAACCGGTTAGCAGAATTTTATGGTTGGCCTCAAAGGCCTTGGTTGCTCTAAGGCTCGATTTTGACATGCCTGGCCCGGTTACAAAACTTCGTGGAACTGCCCTGGGCTACTGAGAGAGTTGAAGCAAAACAAAAGTTTCCTGGCCCTGACCAGGTCTGCCCTTTAGCATGCGTAAAGATATGGCTGATGATTTTTTGGCCATGAAAGTTAATTTACAAACTCTGATCGTGGTTGTTCCTGACGTACAGGGCTGCTGCGATCGCAACATCTCCCTAGGAGAGTAGCCATGAAACAAATTCCCGCTCCCCTCTTGACGCTCGTGATCGGTATTGTGGTCACCCTAGTCAGTCTATGGGTAGGGCAAAACAACAATATGCTGCCGGTACAGGCGTCGGAGCAGGCTCCCCTGGTGGATGATCTGTTTAACGTCATGGTTACCATTGGCACTGCCCTATTCATCGTGGTGCAGGGAGCCATTGTCTACTCCATGATTCGCTTTCGCCAGCGTAAGGGCGATGAGACCGATGGCCTACCCATCGAAGGCAACCTGCCCCTAGAGGTATTTTGGACCGCGATTCCTGCGGTGATAGTCGTTGGCCTGGGTCTCTACAGCGTGGTGGTGTTTCAAGAGATGGGCGGCTTTTCGCCCGGTGGCCACCACAACCACGGCACTATGGTGGCTATGGCACCTCAAAAATCAGTGATTGATGTGGCACCGCTGCTGTCACAGGCGAGCGAAGATGACCTGTTTTCTAAAACTCAGGTTTACGGCTTTGGGGCTGGCTCCCAGACCCTAGGCAACGTTCCGGATCTGACAGTTAATGTCGTCGGTATGCAGTACGCCTGGATCTTTACCTATCCAGACACCAACATTGTTGATGGTGAACTGCACGTGCCTGTAGGCCAAGACGTGCAGCTGATGATTGAAGCCAAGGACGTGATTCACTCTTTTTGGGTACCCCAGTTCCGTCTCAAGCAAGATGCTCTCCCCGGTGAGACAGCTGAGCTGAGATTTGTGGCTACCCGCGAGGGCACCTACCCCGTGGTGTGTGCGGAGCTCTGCGGGGCCTACCATGGCGGCATGCGCACCCAGGTAATTGTGCACTCTACCGAAGACTATGCCGACTGGATGGCCAGCCGAGTGGCGTCGGCTACTCCGACATCAACCGTGGCCCAGCCGATGGAGAATGCTACCGATGCCGAGTATCTAGCTGCGTTGGCCCCTGAGCTGGTTCAGGCTCCAGTGCAGATCGCTCAGATGTCCGCAATGAATATGGATCACGCCTCTCTACGCTAGGGCTTGATGCACCGGAAATGCTCACTAGGGCTGTGCCCGAGAGACTCGTTTCAGTGCTTTTGGCCCAGTGTTTTCAACTTCTCCAGTTTTGATAGCCGTTTATTAGCAACTCCTTATATGGCTCAAGCAGATATCTCCGTGGCCCCTGTGGTTGCCCAGGGTGGCCACAATCATCCCGACAAGTGGAAGTGGTACGACTACTTCACCTTTAATGTTGACCACAAAGTGATCGGCATTCAGTATTTAGTCACTTCGTTTTTGTTTTACCTGGTGGGTGGGTTCATGGCGGTGCTGATGCGCACTGAGCTAGCTACCCCTGACTCTGACTTTCTCACGCCTGAGCTTTACAACGCCTTTTTGACCAACCACGGCACGATTATGATCTTTCTGTGGATCGTGCCGGCGGCGATCGGCGGCTTTGGTAACTACCTGATCCCGCTGATGATTGGAGCGCGGGATATGGCGTTTCCGAAGCTCAATGCCATTGCCTTTTGGCTCAATCCTCCGGCGGGGGCGCTGTTGGTGGTGAGCTTTTTCGTCGGTGGTGGAGCCCAAGCGGGTTGGACATCTTACCCGCCCTTGAGCGAAATCACGGCTAACCTGCCCCAGACTCTGTGGTGTTTGGCCCTGGTCTTAGTGGGTACATCGTCTATCTTGGGCTCGGTAAATTTCTTGGTCACGATCTGGAAAATGCGGGTGCCCAGTATGGCCTGGGATGAGATGCCGCTGTTTTGTTGGGCGATGGTGGCTACGGCCATTTTGGCGCTGTTTGCTACCCCGGTATTGGCCGCTGCACTCATTCTGCTGGTGTTTGACATCAACTTTGGCACCTCCTTTTTTAAGCCCGATGCCGGGGGCAACGTGGTGGTCTATCAGCACCTCTTCTGGTTTTACTCACACCCGGCGGTATACCTCATGATTTTGCCGATTTTTGGCATTATGTCTGAGGTGATTCCGGTGCATGCTCGCAAGCCGATTTTTGGCTACAAGGCGATCGCATATTCCTCCATGACCATTTGTCTGGTGGGGTTGTTTGTGTGGGTGCATCACATGTTTACCAGCGGTACCGCCCCCTGGATGCGAATCTTCTTCACGATTTCAACGTTGATTGTGGCGGTGCCTACGGGGGTCAAGATCTTCAGCTGGGTAGCGACCCTGTGGGGAGGTAAAATTCGCTATACCACGGCCATGCTGTTTGCCGTGGGGCTGCTGTCGATGTTTGTCTTTGGGGGTCTCAGCGGTGTGACCCTGGGGGCAGCGCCCTTCGACATCCATGTGCACGACACCTACTATGTGGTCGGCCACTTCCACTACGTACTGTTTGGCGGCTCAGTGTTTGGCATCTATGCCGGAATTTATCACTGGTTCCCCAAGATGACCGGGCGCATGCTGAATGAGCCCCTGGGCAAGGTTCACTTTGTGCTTACCTTTATCGGCACCATTCTCACCTTCACTCCCATGCACTCCTTAGGGATTCAGGGCATGCCCCGACGGGTGGCGATGTATGACCCACAGTTTACCGACCTCAACCAGTTGGTGACCGTTGGATCATATATTTTGGCGGTATCAGTGATTCCGTTTTATATCAACGTGATCTGGAGCTGGATGGCGGGTAAAGAGGCGGGACCAAACCCCTGGAACGCTATGACCATGGAATGGACGACGGCTTCGCCGCCAATCATCGAAAATTGGGAGGTGCTGCCGGTGCTCACCCACGGCCCCTACGACTACGGCTTTGAGCCCAAGGAAGCGGCGACTGGTGAAGAAGCGCTAGTACCGAAATAGATCTTTCCAGTACCGCAGGTGGGCACCGCCCACCTGCGGTACTGCTCTACTTATACATCCCTTACTCCCCGGTATATTATGCAAGGCACTGTAGACTCCACCCCGGTTGTCACTGGCCATGAGCTAGCAACCCATGAAGAGCACCAAGATCTGCGGTTGCTCGGCCTGATCAC
This sequence comes from Nodosilinea sp. LEGE 07088, assembly GCF_015207395.1. Lineage (GTDB taxonomy): Bacteria > Cyanobacteriota > Cyanobacteriia > Phormidesmidales > Phormidesmidaceae > Nodosilinea. Next base: position 3,818 of record NZ_JADEWX010000008.1, on the reverse strand, counting down.
CTTTCTGTGTTCAGAGTTTTTGATGTTCGCGGGCTTTTTTGCCGTGTTTTTGGTGTTTTGGGGCAGCAAAGCCGAATGGCCACCCAAAGAAACTGAGGTGGAACTGCTGCTGCCAGCGGTGAACACGTTCATTCTGGTGTCGAGTAGTTTGGTGATTAACCTGGGCACCAAGGCCATCAAAAACAATGACCTGGCGGGGCTACGCAAGTGGTTTGGCATTACCGCTGCCATGGGGGCCGTGTTTTTGGTGGGCCAGGTGTATGAGTATATGAACCTGGGCTACGGCCTCAAAACCAACTTGTTTAGCAACTGCTTTTACCTGATGACGGGCTTCCACGGGGCCCACGTGTTCATTGGGCTGATGCTGATCTTGGGCGTGCTGTGGCGATCGCGCCGCGCCAACCACTACAACGACATCACCCACACTGGCCCCGAGATGGCCGAGATCTACTGGCACTTTGTCGATATCGTTTGGATTGTGCTGTTTACTCTGATCTACCTGCTGACGCTGATCTAGGGTGGGAGTCAACTCACTCAAACCCCAGGGTTTTTCAAAAACCCTGGGGTTTTTGCTAGAGCCTAAATCTCCAGTTGCCCCTTGAGGATCTCGTAAAGCACGCGGGAGAGTTCGCGGCGCTGGAGGTTTTGGCGATCGATGGGGGTGCGGGCAAAGGCGCGATCGTAGACCTCGGGCATGGCCCGCTTGACCAAAAATGAGAGTTGTTCGCGGGTGATGGGGGCATTTGGAGCAAAGCGATTTCTGCCGACTCCGGCGATCATGCCGTGGGCATAGAGGGTTTCGATGGGTATGTAGGCCCAATGCTCACCGGGAACAACATCAGTAAAGGTTGGGTTTGCTGGCAGAGTGGTCGGGAGCTTGAGCAAGTTAGCTAGGGCTGTAGCCACTACAGCCCGACTGACCGGCGCATGGGGCCTGAAGGAGAGGTTTTTGGGGTTTTCGCTGCGCACGATACCCGCCGTCGCCATCACTTGAATCGACTCAAAATCGGGATCATTGTGGCTGATGTCGTTGAACCAGAAGATAGGAATGCCGTTGCGGGCCATGAACCCCTGAATTTTGCGAATGTGGCGTTCTTCGGTGGCTAATACTCTGGGGTCTAGCCCAGTCCACACCGCAAACGTCGCCAGAAACCCGCTGGCCTCGCCAATCGCCCACTCCATCGGGTGCATGCGGTAGGCGGCGTTGGTAATGTGGGTGGTGCCCAGGCTCTTGGCTGAGAGTACTAACCCATCGGTATCGCGCGGCACGAGTGCGCCCAAGGGCAGGGTAAAGGGCAGCGCAATCACATCTTTGCCCTTGGGGCTAACGTGGCCTGGGGCATCGTTGCCGTGCAGGTCGAGGTAGTGGTACTGGCCGATGCCCACCGAGTCGTCAAAGCAGTGAGCCCGCGCCAGGTCAGGGAAAAAGGTCTCGGCCACGTCGTCATGGCGAATAGTGGTCAGGGCAATGCCGCGCCGGGCTTCACGCACGTAGGGCTCCAGGGCAATGCCGTCGGAGGTCCAGGTGAGGTCACCCCTGGGCTTGAGGTCAGCGGCCCCGTGGGTTTGCAGGTAGTGGACGTAGGCTTGGGCTCGCCGCCGCGCCCGCTGCATGTGCAGGTGGCGCTCGTCGCGGTTGACCCCGACTAAGCGACCGGGGCGATAGTCGTTGCCGCAGCAAAAGGCCCGATTAGGCTCGCTGGAGGTACCCCAGTTGAGCACGGTGACATCGCCTGGGGAAACTTTTTTGTCGTGGGTTTGGGTTCTGAGGAGGCGACGATAGCGAAATATGCCGAAGTCGCTAAAGAAATCCCATTTTTGCCACTGGTCGGATTTGGCCTTGGTCCAGAAGTTATGGGTGAATTCTTTGAGCCCAATCCAGGGGGCGACCTCAAACTCGTCGGGCTTGCCGATGGCTACGCCCTTGCCCCGTGGCGTGTGCTCAATGACGACATCGAAGGTAATCGACTGCTGACACTGAGGCCGCGCATCTTCCGGCAAAATGGCCTCGCCAGTTTCGTGGCGGGCCTCTTGCCCGACCCGAGAGGGAATATGGCCCACCTCTAACAGGTCGCCCAGGTCGGTAGCTTCGACGGTGACCTGGGCGGTGACGGTGAAGGGGTGGCCAGACTGGGTGTCGCGAAAAATGACGCCCTGGACCTGAGACCGTCCGTTCACATTACCCATGACCACCTCGGCAGGCTCGGCAAAGGGAATCAGGGTCAGGCGACCGTCACGCAGATAGGGCAACAGGGCCTCATTCATAGCGGTGGCGGCCACCACTGGTGTGGTGGAAAGGGGGCTGACCCAACCGCCGCCGGGGTTAGCGACCTTTTTGCCGCCGACGGGTTGCAGTTCGCGCTGGCGATCGCGAAAGGCCCGCTGCGCTTTTGAAATTGCAAACTCTTCGCCATCGACGGTGTAGAGGGTGGCCTTGGCCTGGAGCAGATCGCCGTCGTCGGAAGCCGGTAGGGCCTGGGCGGTGAACTGACCCCCGACCACTTTGTGGGGTTGGACTAGACAGACATCCAGGTTGAGCCGTAGCGCCGTCAGGGTAGTGGTATAAGCTGCCGTTGAGCCACCGACGACCAAAATCGAGGCGGCTAGCTCGGCGCCATTGGCCGGACGGGTGAAGGCATTGTCGGTAAACAGCCCGTTCCGCTGGGTGACGGGGTTAGAGGCATGGGCCATGGTGAAGTTGAGTCTCTAGATTGGATCGATTTTAGGTGAAGAATCCAGGAGCGCGGCTAGGGCTGGGATGCTGACTGACATGAAACTATTGATCTGCCAGAACTGATACCAAAGCCTGTTTATTTACTCCCGATTCCTCAGGGCGAATGCCATTCGTCACAATTTGGCCTTTATGGAATCGGGGGTATAGGGTTAGGACTTGGTATGAGATCAATACTGAAAGGTCGGTGCTGAAGCATCTAGATCTATGCCTAATTATTTGAGTGGGATCTGCCGCTGGGGCGATTTGAGGCAGGGTGCTGCCAATTTATAACAGGGGAGATGGAGACCTAGCACTGACGGTTAGGTACAGTTTTTTTAGGAGACCCCTTATGAATATTCGTGCGATCGCAATTCAAGTCCGGCGATTTTTGACTGTAGGTTTAGCGGCTCTAGTACTGGGCTCTAGCCTGCTCTTTAGCTTTGGTGCCCCGGCGATGGCTCTGGGTAACGAGGCGGGTGACAAGGTACAAGCCCGAGCTGAGCAGGCCCTAGACCAGGTAGCTGGCGCTGGCACCGCTAACCAAATCAAAGGCCGCGCTCAAGAAGATATTGGCCGATTGCAGCGTTCCGCCAGCCAAGCTGAGGGCATTGGCAATCAAGTACAGGGCCGCGCCCAGCGCGACCTAGGCCGTACCCAGGGTGCCGTTGAGGATGCTGCCGATGCCGCTCAAGACTCTGCCGAAGGGCTCGTAGATAATGTGAAGAGTTTCTTTGGCCAGTAAGAGCATGATGGTGTACCTGGCTTGAGGCCATCTTGAGGCCACTTAGTCTTCTCCTCGCCCGGTTTTGAGGCCGGGCGCTATGATGGCGCATTTGCTGACAAACTCAGTAGCAAAGGGGTATCCACTTAAGCCGGGACGCTGGTAGAACTTGGAATGTCGGAGTCAGGAGCCAGAATGCCTGTCAATACTGACTTCTGGCTACTTCGCGATAGCAATGCCCTGCTCTGAGTTGATACCTTAACGGGTGACAACGTACCTAAAGAGCTTGCTGCATCAGGGATAGAGCATAGAGACCACGCTGAAAATAGCGATGTTTATGGGGTTTGAGCGCTATCAGTTGGAGTGCCCAGTCGGTCCATAACT
>NZ_JADEWX010000131.1 GCF_015207395.1 Nodosilinea sp. LEGE 07088 | reverse complement strand
GCTCCATAATATTGCTGGCTGAAACGTTCTATATCAGCCAGTTTCGGGCATGACGGGTCGTTTGACTTAACCCATGTCCGTTTTTCTTGGCGGCTCGTCACTGGACAGAGAACTTCCCACTGTCCAGTACCGGTGCTCTAGAGGTATATTGTGTGCCTCATCTAGGCAGCTTTGAAGAAGCGAATGATCTCCCTCACATGCTCTAAAAACTGGCCGTCGGCGCTGAGTTGGGCGATCGCCTGCCGTCCTTCCAATGCCAACCGCTGGTGCTCGGCCTGGTTGGTGGCGTTTAGTGTTGTCACTTCCGTAGCGAGAACCGTGAGGTCCTGCCGCAGGGCCTGCCGCTGGCGCTGCTCGGTGGCGGCCCAGGAGGCGGGGTCGTCCGTATCCAGTTGGGTACTGAGACGCTCGATCTGGGTTTCGGCCTGGGTGAGGCGATCGCGCAGCCAGACCACGTCTTCGCGGGGATACTTAAACTGCTGCTGAATGGTGGCGATGCGGGTAGCAAAATACTGATAGGCGCGAATGGCGGGGCGCAGACCACTGAGCAGCAGGGCGGCGGCAGAGCCCCAATAGCCCAGCTGGCTGATGCCCAGGCTGGCGAGGAGATAGAGCCCCAAGGCAGTGGCCAGGTGTAGAGACAGGACGAGGCGCAGGGACCAGTAGGCCAGCGATCGCACGTAGCCCACCTGGCGATCGTCCACTGCGATGCCGTTCTCGATGGAGAGGGCGGCTTCGTTGAGGGCACCTTTGGCCTCAAAGTAAATGTTCCAGGGCACGGTGGTCAGGGTTAGCAGCCAGCCAAAGCTGACCAGACCCACCAACCAGTCGGTAAAGGTGCCTACCGGGATCTGCCACCACTGGGCCAGACCAAAAATTACCATCAGCACCAGCACTAAGCCCAGACTCAAAAAGCTCGTCACCATTAATCCCAGACTCCAAAGCTAAGGGGCAGCCGGAACTATGTGAAGTGCCGAGCTGCCCCTATGATGGCCGTGGTCGTATGACCCAGCGCTGTCGCTAGGCCGATTTTTTAGCTGTTCTGTCCCAGGGCTGACGCAGTCGATCAAGACTACATTGCTCACCTGAAATTAAAGGCCTGATCGACGGTCAAAGACAACTCAGAGAACAGAGGCGAAATGATCCGATCGCCGCCTCGAAACTGCTGAAGCTCATACTCACCATCCACCAGATTACACACGGTGAAGGTTGGTTGCTTGGGCGAACCGATATAGCGCCGCCCACCGAGGCCCAAATAGTCAACGATCCAATACTCTTGAATGCCAAAGGCCTCATAGTCGGCTAGCTTGACCAGGTAATCATCGCGCCAGTTGGTGGAAACCACTTCTACCGCCAGCCGGATAGACTGACTCCGGGTGAGCACCGATTCTCGCTCCCAGCGAGGTTCGTTACCTAGAGTCGTTTCATCGAGAACGATAATATCTGGCTCGTACCCCGTCTCGTTAGAGAGTTTAATCACACATTCTTTGGGAATGAAATAGGGCAGACTCTGATGTCGAATGCTTGCGCCCAGCTCAAAGGCCAGGTCGCCCGCCAGCCGAGAATGCTTTCCTTTCGGCTTGGGCATTTCAACCACCACCCCCCGTCTTAGCTCATAGCGATACTCTGAATTCTCTGGATACCAATCCACGAATTCGTCAAAGGACAGGGGGGACTTATCGAGCACTGCTACCATAGCGATCGCAACTCCCTGAGTTTGATCACAACCATTGCCCTCTTAAGTCTAAGGGATGGCGACGGGGAGGGGCATGGCGTTCTTTATTTATAAAACCCAGGGTTTTGGCAAAACCCTGGGTTCTGGTTAGCTACACCGCCAGATGTTGAGTAACCGCCTGCACGATATGCTGAGTCCAGTGATCGACCAGGCCCGCGTCAATGGCTTCGACCATGACGCGAATCACCGGCTCAGTGCCCGAGGGGCGCACCAGCACCCGACCTTCATCGCCCATCGCTTGCTCAGCAGCTTCGACGGCCTGGCACACAGGAGCACAGTCTTGCCAGTGGAGGCGGCGATCGCGATCGATTACCTTCACGTTCTGGAGCTTCTGGGGATAGGTCTGAAAGCTGGCATCCACCAGGGCGGCCAGCGACCCACCCAGGCTTTGCACCAGGGTCGCCAGGTGCAGAGCGGTGAGAATGCCGTCGCCCGTGAGACTGTAGTGGTGACAGAGAATGTGGCCCGACTGTTCGCCGCCCAGCATGGCCCCACGGCTGACCATTTCACTAAAGACATGCTGATCGCCTACTTTAGTGCGCACCAGGGTACCACCCAGTTTTTCCCAGGCCCGCTCAAAACCTAGGTTGGCCATCACCGTAGAGATTACGGTTTGCTTGGGTAGGCGCCCCTGCTCCTGCAAGCGCTGGCCCCATAAATAAAGAATATAGTCGCCATCGACGACGCGACCCTGGGCATCGACCGCCATCACCCGGTCGGCGTCGCCGTCAAAGGCAAAGCCCAGGTCGGCACCGTGGGCCTGGATCGCGGCTTTGATCGGCTCCAGGTGGGTCGAGCCGCAGTTGACATTGATGCGATCGCCGTCGGGGACACCATGCAGGGCAATCACCTCGGCTCCGGCCTCCAGAAATACCTGCTCAGCCAGACGGGTAGCTGAGCCCCAGGCCATGTCTAGCACCACCTTCATGCCCGCTAGATCGAGGCCGGGCAGCAGTGGTTCGTGCAGAAAGCTGGCATAGCGATTCACCAATTCTGGCCGGTAGTAGCACTGACCCCAGGCTTGTAGTGCCGTGGCCGCAGTACCCTGACTGCGCAGAGCCGATTCAATCTCAGTCTGCACTCCGCTGGCCAGCTTGGTGCCGTCGCCACCAAAGAACTTGATGCCGTTGTCGGCGGGGGGGTTATGACTCGCCGAAATCATAATGCCGCCAGTGGCCTGGCACGATTCTGCCAGGTAGGCCACGGTGGGGGTGGGGCAGAGCCCCACATGCCACACATCCAGCCCGGCGGAGGTGAGCCCGGCGGAGAGGGCATGAGCCAACATATGCCCTGAGGTGCGAGAGTCCTGCCCGAGGATAATGGGGCCGTCGGCTTGGCCCTGGGCCTGCATGACCAGCCCGGCATAGTAGCCAATTTCCATGGCCAGGGGAGCGGTCAGCAAATCTCCTGCCCTGCCGCGAATGCCATCGGTACCAAACAGCGGGCCAGCGGGAAGATGTACTCTTCCCAATCCCTGCAGCGATGATTCAACAACGGTGTCATTGCCACTGGCCGATTGGCTAACAGGGGCGATGCCCACTGGCCTGACTGGAGTACTAACCATATTAAGTTTCCTCACACCTCACACTCACAGTGGAGGATAACACCTCTGCCCTAGGATGGAACTATTCCATTGGGCCAGTTCTATCTTTGCCATGGCTATTGACTATGCCTGCCGAAAGTGTTGATTCCCGACTAGAAGAAGGTATTGCCCTGTTTAATCGGGGCGACTACTACGCCTGCCATGACGTGCTCGAAGCCATTTGGATGGAGGCCAATACCGCTGATAAGGCGTTTTACCAGGGTATTTTGCAGATTGCCGTAGGGCTCTATCACCTGGGCAACCACAACTGGCAGGGAGCCTGCATTCTGTTGGGTGAAGGAGTCAACCGCCTGCGCAGCTTTGAGCCGGCCTATGGGGGAGTCGATGTCGAGCGGCTGGTTGACTGCGGCTGGACTTGGTTGACGGCCCTTCACCAGACCGGGAAAGACCAAGTGGCCGAAGTGGCGGCTACGGTGCCCCTAGCCCAGGGCAACCCCGAACAGGCAGCGGGGGTGCTTGGGGAGAATAAAGCCTCAATTTTGCTGCCCCCGCTCCATATCTATACTGCGGTTGCAGAGACTTGATTGACATCGGTTAGCTGGCATAGCGCTCCCTGCTAGGATGAGGGTTGTGCCATCGGGGCGCGCTGTTTTTTCGCCGACGCCAACCATGCAAATTTATCTGGACTACAGCGCCACCACCCCTCCCCGCCCGGAGGCGATCGCCGCGATGACTGCGGTCATGGGGGCCCAGTGGGGCAACCCCTCTAGCTTGCACCAGTGGGGCAACCGGGCGGCTACGGTGCTGGAGCGATCGCGATCGCAGGTGGCCGCTCTACTCAACGCTCCGCTGGATGCCGTGGTGTTTACCGCCGGGGGCACCGAGGCCGACAACCTGGCTCTCATGGGTGTGGCCCAGCGCTACCGAGTACCCCAGCATTTGATCATCTCGGCGGTGGAGCATTCGGCGATCGAAAAACCGGCGCAACATTTAGAGTCCGTCGGTTGGCAGGTGACCCGGTTGCCGGTGAATCGCCAGGGTCAGGTCAGCCCGATGGCCTTGCGTCAGGCCCTGCAAGATAACACCGTCCTGGTTTCGATCATCTATGGCCAAAGCGAGGTGGGTACCCTGCAACCAATTGAGGCGTTGGGACAGATAGCCCGCGACCACGGCGCCCTGTTTCACACCGATGCGGTACAGGTGGCGGGGCGGATTCCGATCGATGTCCAAGCTCTACCGGTCGATTTGCTGTCGATCTCCAGCCACAAAATCTACGGCCCCCAGGGGGCCGGTGCCCTGTACGTACGCCCCCAGACGGAGCTGTCGCCGCTGCTGAGAGGCGGTGGTCAGGAGTTTGAGCTGCGCTCGGGCACCCAGGCCCTGCCAGCACTGGCCGGGTTTGGGGCTGCCGCCGAGCTAGCTGCGGACGACATGCCCGCCGAAACCCTGCGTTTAATCGCTCTGCGCGATCGCCTGTTTGACCAACTGGCCGGTGTACCGGGGCTAGAGCCCACGGGCGATCGCGGCGATCGCCTGCCCCACCACGTCAGCTTTTGCCTCACCGCTGCCGATGGCGATCGGGTCAATGGCCGCACCCTGGTGCGCGAGATGAACCTGGCGGGCATTGGCATCAGTGCGGGTTCTGCCTGCCACAGCGGCCAGCTCAGCCCGAGCCCGGTGCTCATGGCGATGGGTTATGGCGATCGCGCCGCCCGCTGCGGCATTCGCCTCACCCTAGGACAACAGACCACCGCCGCCGACATCGACTGGACGGCCATGGTGCTGCGTCAGGTGCTCCACCGCGCCCTGTCTCCCCTCACCCTTTCGACCGTATAGACGTTTGCTATGGAGGTGCTATGGATTCTGCTGTGACTGCCGTACCAGAGAGCCTGGAGGCGGCGATTGCCCAAGCCCGGGTGGCCACCCAGGCCGCTATTCAGGCCGGCGTGCCCCGGATGATGGTGGAACTGGTCTATTCCGAGCTCAAGGGTCTGCCCGTAGCTGAGCAGTTTTACCCGGTGCTGCAAGAGCTAGGCCTCACCTTCAAAATCTACTTCCCCGATGCCGGGGCCGCCGCCCTGGCGCGCCGCGACTGGGGCAACCCTGACTTTGTGGTACGCGGCATCGGCGAACTCCACAGCGAGATGGAGGCCGGTGACCAGGCCTACCTGTTTGTCGAACCGTCCTCGATTGAGGTCAACCAGGTGGAGGAGATGTGCACCCAGGCTGGGGACGCCTTTGTGATCATGCTCAACCCCAAGCTCGAAGACGTGGCCACCATTGGCATTGGCTATGCCGGGCGGCAACTGCGCGATCGCTTTCTCAGCACTCTAGAGTCGGCGTACTACCTGCGCCCCCTCAGTGGAGCCGTGGTGCTGCGCAGTTATCCCCACCCCTGGCAGGTCTGGCAGGAGACCGACAGCGGTTACCAACTGTTGGCCGAGCTGCCCCAAAAGCCCTCTGGAGAAGCCCTCGATCGCATTTTGCTGGGCGAAACCACCCCCAATGGTGACTCTGATAGTCCATCCCCCAAGAGCAGACGCGGCGGTTTCTTGAGCGAACTCCAGGGCTTTATCCGAGCGCTGACTCAGTAGAGAGCGCTCCCAACCCCAGCCTCCAATCCCAGAGGCCATCAGACAAACCGCTCAACCGATACTATCCTCCGCCTTGACCTAGGGGTATACTGCCTGCATTGCTCAGTTGGGGGCTACCATTAGAGCCGTATCGTTCTGGCAATTATCCAGATTTCATCACAAACCTGAGTACCCCGGTTAAAACCGTCTCAAGTGCCCCATAAACTGAGCTTAGCGGGTCAGAGGGTGTAGCGGCATTTAGCCCCGGCACTCAGTTGTCTACCCTGGGAGCCACCCACCGAGCTGTCTCGGTGTCGGTCGTCAAACAGGTACCGCTGCCTTCTGCATAGACCGCAAGCCGACATTGTTTCACAACTGGTAAGTCTCTACAGCCCATGCGAATTCTTAAGACCCAGACTCTACGAGGGCCCAACTACTGGAGTATCCGCTACCCCAACCTGGTTTTAATGCGGTTAGACCTTGAAGACCTGGCCGATCGCCCCTCAGATCAAATTCCTGGCTTCTACGAAGCGCTGGTCGAAACCCTACCCAGTTTGATTGAACACTTTTGCTCTCCTGGGCATCGCGGCGGCTTCCTCAGCCGGGTGCGTCAGGGCACCTACATGGGCCACATCATTGAGCACGTTGCCCTGGAGCTCCAGACCATGGCGGGTATGCCAGTCGGGTTTGGGCGTACCCGCAGCGCGGCCGATGCCGGGGTCTACCAAGTTGTGTTTGAGTATCAAAACGAACAGGCTGGGCGCTACGCGGCGCGGGCAGCCGTGCGGCTGTGCAGTAGCCTAGTCGAAACGGGGCAGTACCCCAAAGAAGAACTCGACCAGGACATTGTCGATCTGACGGAATTTCGCCTCGACGCCGCCCTGGGGCCCAGTACCGAGGCTATTGTCCGCGCCGCCGAAACCCAGGATATTCCCTGGATGCAGCTCTCTACCCGGGCGATGATTCAGCTCGGCTATGGGCGCTACCAGCAGCGGGTACAGGCCACGCTGAGCAGTAAAACTAGCATTTTGGCGGTAGAGCTGGCCTCCGACAAAGAGGGCACCAAGCAAATTCTGCGCAATGCCGGGGTGCCGGTGCCTCGGGGCACGGTGATCTACTACCTAGATGAGCTCGAAAATGCGATTGAGGATGTCGGCGGCTTCCCCATCGTGGTTAAGCCCTTGGATGGTAATCACGGGCGCGGCATCACCATTGATATCGACACCTACAAAGCCGCCGAAGATGCCTACGAAGTCGCCAAGGAGGTATCTAAGGGTGTCATTATCGAGCGCTTCTATCGGGGCCGAGATCACCGGGTGCTGGTGATCAATGGCCGCGTGATTGCGGTGGCCGAGCGGGTGCCAGCTCACGTCGTGGGGGACGGCAAGTCCACCATCGAACAACTGATCGAGACGACTAATCAAGATCCGCGCCGGGGCGTGGGCCACGACAATTTGCTCACTCGTATTGAGGTCGATCGCACGACCTGGCAATTGCTCGAACGCAGGGGCTATACCCTCGAAACAGTGCTGCCCAAAGACGAAATCTGCTACCTGCGCGCTACCGCCAACCTCAGCACTGGCGGCATTGCCATCGATCGCACCGACGACATTCACCCCGATAACGTCTGGGTGGCCCAGCGCATTGCCAAAACCATTGGCCTCGACATCGCTGGCATCGATGTGGTCACCACCGACATCTCCAAGCCCCTGCGCGAAGTAGATGGAGTGATTGTAGAAGTCAATGCGGCCCCTGGTTTGCGCATGCACGTCTGCCCCAGTGTCGGCATTGCTCGCAACGTGGCTGAACCGATTCTGGCCATGCTGTTTCCGCCGGGGCAACCGGCTCGCATGCCAGTGGTTGCAATTACCGGCACCAACGGCAAAACCACCACCACCCGACTAATTGCCCATATCTTTAGGCAAACCGGGCAAATGGTCGGCTACACTACCACCGACGGTATTTATATCGGCAACAACATGGTGGAGCCCGGCGATACCACTGGCCCCCAGAGCGCCCAGGTGATTCTCCAGGATCCCACCGTTGAGGTGGCGGTGCTCGAAACCGCTCGGGGCGGCATTTTGCGATCGGGTCTGGCGTTTAAAGACTGCGACCTTGGGGTGGTGCTCAACGTCGCCGCCGACCACATGGGCCTAGGCGACATCGAAACCCTCGAAGATATGGCCCACCTCAAGAGTGTGGTGGCCGAAACCGTTCGCCCCAGCGGCTATGCGGTGCTCAATGCCGATGACCCGCTGGTGGCCGCCATGGCCCAGCGGGTGAAGAGTCAGGTGGCTTATTTTTCCATGGATCCCCACAACGAGCTGGTGCGCCGCCATGCCCAGCAGGGGGGCCTGGCCGCCATCTACGAGCAGGGTTATCTGTCGATTTTGAAGGGCGACTGGCTACTGCGGATTGAGCAAGCTGAGAAAGTGCCCCTGACCATGGGCGGCTTGGCCCCTTTCCAAATTGCCAACGCCCTGGCGGCGAGCCTGGCGGCCTTTGCCCAGGGGGTCGATATCAGCTACATTCGTCAGGCGCTGCATACCTTTGTGGCCTCCACCGACCAGACCCCCGGTCGCATGAACCTATTTAATCTAGGACGCTTTCATGCCCTGGTTGACTATGCCCACAACCCCGCTAGCTACGAGGCCCTAGGCGGGTTTGTGAAAAACTGGCCAGGACGTCGCATCGGCGTGGTCGGCGGGCCTGGCGATCGCCGCGACGAAGACCTGATTACCCTGGGCAAACTGGCGGCCCAGATGTTCGATGAGATTGTGGTTAAAGAAGACGACGATACCCGCGGTCGCCCCCGGGGCGATGCCGCCAAGTGGATTGTGCACGGCATTGAAGAGGGGACGGGTTCGGCCACGGCTTACCAGACTATGCTCGACGAAACCGAGGCCATCAACACAACCTTAGACAGTGCCCCCGACGACGGCCTGGTGGTGATTTTACCCGAGAGTGTGACCCGGGCTATTGATCTGATCAAAGCGCGCAACCCAATACCGCAAGTCAGCCTCAACGGCACGACCGAATCGACGACTCTATTGGAGCAGTACGCCGAAGTTCACTCCTAAGGGGTCAGTAGGGTTGATAGCTAGACTTGGTGCGCTTAGAGATCGAGCAATCGATTAGTCAACTCTGCCTCAAGGGACTTTTGATTGAGGCGGCGGGCCAGGGCTGATCCCTGGGTAAAGGCCCGGCTGGCGAGCTCAGGATTCTCGAGTAGCAGATAATAGTCGCCTAGCCAGCGGTAGGTGAGGGCGGTTTGCAGGTCGCCTGCATCGAGGGTTAAGGCAGCGCGCTGATTGAGATAATCGCTTATCGGTGCCAGGTCTTCCCGCTCAAAGTAGATGCCCAGCAGGCCATCGAGGGCCCGAATCTGGAGGCCGCGATCGCCTGCCTCCCGGCCAGAGCGCAACGCTACGCGATAGGCTCCAATCGCATTGGAGCTGCGCCCGAGGGCCACATAGACATCGCCCAAACTATTCGACGAGTGGGCCTCACCCACATAGTCACTGGCCAAAATTCGATAGTTGGTGGCGGCCTCCAGCAGCTGTACGGCGGCATCTAAATCACCGCGCTGAGTGGCGACCTGGCCAAGATTACTGAGCGAAACCCCAATGGCCCGAGAGTCGCCGGTAGCCCGGGCTATTTGCAGCGCCTCTTCAAAATAGGTTTGCCCTTCCAATAACCGCCCTCGGTTGACGTAGAGGTTTCCAAGGTTGTTGAGGCCATAGACCTGCCCCAGGGCATCGTCATTATCCCGCGCCGTTCCCACTCGCAGCACAAAGGCACGCTCCGCTTCTGGATAGCGGCCCAGGTTAGCAAAGGCGGCTCCCATCGACCCGTAGGCGAGCCCTGCCGATTGGCCATCCCCCAGCAACCGATAAATTTCAGCCGCCTCCGTCCAGGAGTCGATGGCCTCGGTAAGATTGCCCTCGGCGAGCTGTTCATTGCCCAGGCTCATCCACCCGTCGGCCACATCCCGGGACTGACCACGAGTGGCCTCCTGGGGGCGCAAATCTAGCTGCTCTTCTAGGCTGGCGGCAGACGCCGTCGATCCCATGATCAGCAATAGAGCCAATGTGCCTAGCCCCAGTTTATAAATGCGTTTCATCTCCATGGCCCCTCCCCAACTATCGTTCCTATCGGTGAGCACCCGTTAGTTAGCCCATTCGCTGTCATGCGGCCCCGTAGCGCCCGCCACATGACTGGCTGTCATCGGCGCGGCCCCCTCCAGATCAGGAACCTGCAGTAAATCGTCGAGATCGTCGGGCAGGGGTTGGGGGCGGAGTGAGCCACCAGCCAAATAAATTTCGAGAATATCTTCGGGCAACGCGGCCTCTAGGTGCTGAAAAGAGCTCTCCAGGGCCTGACGTACATCCGAAGCCTTTAGAGATTCACCCTCGGCCTGCAGGTAAGCTGCAATGCGATTGTCGCTCCAGCGGAAAGTGAGCGCCATCACCGTCACTAACCGCTCGATCGGGGGCAGTCGATCGAGGGCCTGCTCGACATAGCACCAGAAGGGGGGCGTCGCCTGATCGAGGGAATAGTGAATGGCTTCGACCTCGGGCACCATCGCTTGGTTAATGCAGAGGGCGGTGATATTGATCAACCAGTTTTGCAGCGTAAACACCCCCGGCCCCTCTTCCGCCACGGCCTCAGGGCAATCTACCCCGCCTAGTTCGTGGAGAATATGCCGCCAGGTGAGGGCAAACAAATACTCGGCCTGCACTGGCGATCGCGCTGAGTGACGAATCAAGCTATATACCACGGGACTATAGCGGCAGAAAATGGCCGTGAAGTAGCGCCCTGCGTCGCCGTGGCGTTGAAACAGGTGAACGAGTTCGCGATCGCTCAAATGGTGGAGCGATTGCACCAACCGATGATCGCACTCGGGAAAGTTGGGAATTTGAGCTGTGCTAAACATGGATTAAGTCGTGAAGAACATCGACCCAGGCTGCTCTGCTGCAGGTAAACCCGCCACGGCTCAGGCCCCGGCAGCTACCCTTGACCCAGGTGTTGGGTTAATCAGCCTCTAATATACCTACCGTCGCAGTTTTGGCGACTTTTTTTAGGCCCTAGCCCGATCTGATACGCTGGGCGTTTACGACAGTTAATAGACAATCGACCTCAACCTCCTGCCCGATGCCTGCTGATTTGAATGGCAGGCAGACTTAGATAGTATGACAATGCCCCCTGCGCGGTTTGTTTTTTTGTGACTCAGCCCCCTCCCAGCCACGATCCTCAGCTTGAGCCTCTGACCCGTATGCAGGTGTTGGTGTCCATGGGGGTGACGGCAGTAATCCTGTTGCTGATTGCTAAAGCCTGGCTCCATTTTGAGCCGACCAAGCTGATGGCAATTCAGCTATCACCCACCGATGGCTTACTGGGGCTGGGGCTCGGGTTGGCCATTAGCCTGGCCAGCGCCATTGTGTACCAGCTCTGGCCAGACTACCGCCAAAGCGCTGATATCTATTTGACGATGGTCTTGCAGCCATTATATTGGCCCGACCTGATTTGGCTCGGGGTGCTACCCGGCCTGAGCGAAGAGCTGCTATTTCGGGGGGTCATGCTGCCGGCCATTGGCCTCAACTGGCTCGGAATTGCGGTATCGGCAGCGAGTTTTGGGGTCATGCACCTCAGCGGGTTACAGCAGTGGACCTATATGCTGTGGGCAACGGCCATCGGCCTGGTGTTGGCCATTGGGGCGGTCTTGACGGGCAACCTGCTGGTGCCGATCGTGGCCCATGGGGTCACCAATTTGGTTTCTAGCGCTGTGTGGAAATTTCGCCAGCAGCGGACTCCAGCCTGAGCATGACGCCGCATCCAGACAGTCAAGCCCCGGGCAGCCTTGTATACAGTTGTCAGGGTTCTTTAGCATTGTCAAGGGAATTCGGGTTTTGGTATACCACTATCCTAAAAAACTGTTTATTCTGTCTGTAGAGCACGGCGCTGGGCGCACCCTCGACTCTGCTCCGCAAAATCCGGCATCCGGTAGAGCGTTATTACGGCTGTAAATCGTCTATTTCGGGAGGTTGGTTCCTCGCTAAATCAGCGATAGAACCGCCTGGGTTGTTGCGATTAAGCTACTTTCACTTAACCGTTAGCCCTGATTGGGGAGTGACTAGGTCGTCGATGGATTGCAGTGCTATTCAATTTCAGTACACCGATCGATTTTCGATGGCTGATTTAGATCAGCTGGTCGGTTTGTTTCAAACAGCGGCATTTTGGGCGCGAGAACGCACCCGCGAGCAGATGGCGATCGCCATTTCTAACAGCTTTCCGGTGGTCACCGCCTGGGATGGCGAGCACCTGATTGGCTTTGCCCGCGCCACCTCCGATGGCGTATTTCGCGCCACCATTTGGGATGTGGTGATTTCTCCCGACTACCAGGGGGGCGGGCTGGGCCGCAAACTGGTGGAAACCCTAGTGACGCACCCCCACATGAGCCGGGTGGAGCGAGTGTATTTGATGACCACCCGTCAGCAGGGGTTTTACCAGCGCATTGGCTTCGAAGAAAACCCCTCAACTACGATGGTGCTCTACAACGACGCTGAGATTGAAATGCTGCCAGCCCTAGGGCAGATCGCCCATATCCCGGCCAATGTTCCAGCGGAGCTGTTCAGCTAGCAGCCTTTGCGTTGGCGAGCACCAGCGTAGGATACGCTACCATTTTGAAGGCAGTGCTCCATGGCGGAGCTGACGTTAATCGGCAATAGGCCCAATTTCAATGCAGAAAACCCAAGATTTGCACGTTGTTGAGACTCGTCCTCTGGTCAGTCCGGCGCTGCTGCACCACGAGTTTCCGCTATCGGCAGAGGCCGCTACGTTGGTGGCCGAGGCACGCGATCGCATTCGCCATATTCTCTATAACGAAGACCGCCGCCTGCTGGTGATCGTCGGCCCCTGCTCGGTCCACGACATCGACGCTGCCTACGAGTATGGCCAAAAGCTGGTCAACCTGCGCCACGAGCTCTCGGGGCAGCTCGAAATTATTATGCGGGTCTACTTTGAGAAGCCCCGCACCAACGTCGGCTGGAAGGGCCTGATCAACGACCCCCACCTCGACGGCAGCTACGACATCAACACCGGCCTGCGCCTGGCCCGCAAGCTGTTGCTCGACCTGGCTCACCTGGGGCTACCCGCCGCCACCGAGCTGCTCGACCCCGTCACTCCCCAGTACATTGCTGACCTGATTGCCTGGACAGCGATCGGGGCCCGCACCACCGAAAGCCAAACCCACCGCGAAATGGCCTCGGGCCTCTCGATGCCCATTGGCTTTAAAAACAGCACCGATGGCAGCCTACAAGCAGCGATGAATGCTATGGTTGCCGCCAGCCGCCCCCACCACTTTTTAGGTATTAACCAGAGTGGCCTGGCCAGCATTGTCACCACCACAGGCAACCCCGATGGGCACCTGGTGCTGCGGGGCGGCAAGGGTGGCCCCAACTTTAGCGCCGACCACGTCAACCAGGCGGCAGAGGAAATGGCCAAGCTCAAGCTCAACCATCGCATGATGATCGATTGCAGCCACGCCAACGCCAACAAAGACCACAATCGTCAGGTCAGCGTGCTCGATGATGTAGCCGCCCAGGTGGGTGGCGGCTCGCGCCACATTCTCGGCATCATGATTGAGAGCCACCTCAAGGCCGGTAATCAGTCTATTCCCAACGATCTGCGCGAGCTCACCTATGGCCAGAGCATTACCGATGCCTGCGTTGACTTCGACACCACCGCCGCCATGCTGCGTCAGCTGGCCAGCGCCGTAGAGCCCTCGTTGCAGGCTGCCCCCCTAGGCTAAGCTCAATCCCGCAGGGTGGGTCACCGCCACCCTGCCCCCCACTGCCGCGTCTGAAGGAAGGATACGACCTGTGGCCTACAAGCGACTGATCATAGAGATGGGCATGGGGGTCGACCAGCATGGCCAAGAGCCCACCGTAGCAGCGGCCCGGGCGGTGCGTAATGCGATCGCCCACAATGCTCTCCCCGGCGTGTGGGAAGTGGCCGGCCTGAGTCACCCCAACGAAATGCTGGTAGAGGTACAGGTGGCCGTGCCCTTTCCCGATCAGGTGCGGCAGGAGGAGGTGCTGTCAGTCCTTCCCTTCGGCCAAAAGACCCTGGTACTCAAAGCAGGAGGCATGGTAGTGGCTGGACGCGCTATTGCCGAACTCGGCGATAAAAATGACGATATGTATATTGCGATCGCCGCTGTCACCGTTTCTATTCCTGGCGACTGAACACAGCAGTATGTCAGCCAGATTCAACCGCAGGAGGACGTGACCGCGCCTATCCATTCGCCTGGCCACTGCCTACTGCACTCCGCTTCACAAAGAGCGGATCAGTTCTCAAATAAAGGCTATGGTAATTGACAGCTCATCCATTAACGGTGCGGCATCTGGCAGATTGAGATACACTTTGTTAAACTCATAATGACTTCGCCTAGGGCCGCACAGTCTCAGGCTACGGTTTCTCAACATCAGTGTTAGGGCTTTACTGCTCTGGGCTGTTTCTAGTTTTTGCTACCCTCCTATCTCGATTGATTGTGTGACTATGACAGCTACCATCGTTCAAAACCCCCTCCTTATTGGAAACGGTCTGCCCCCATTCGACAGTATTGAGACTGGTCATATCGAACCGGGTATTGCCGCCCTGATTGATGACCTCACCATTGCCCTAGAGCGGCTAGAGGTTGAAATTGCTCCCACCTGGCAGGGGTTGGTAGAGCCGCTGACCCACCTTGAAGAGCGCTTGGGGTGGAGCTGGGGGATTGTCGGCCACCTCATGGGGGTGAAGAATAGCCCAGAGCTACGAGCCGCCTACGAGGCCGTGCAGCCTGCGCTGGTACAGTTTGCTACCCGTCTGGGCCAAAGTAAGCCCATCTATGAAGCCTTCAAGCAACTGCGAGCCAGCGCTAGCTGGGATAGCTTTGAGCCTGCCCAGCAGCGCATTGTGGCAGCGTCTATTCGTGAGGCCGAGCTATCGGGGGTGGGGTTAGAAGGCGCGGCCAAAGACCGCTTTAACGAGATTCAGCAGGCTCTGGCTGAACTCACCACCAGGTTTTCAAACAATGTGTTAGATGCTACCAAAGCCTTTAGCCTCACCCTCACCAGCCCGGACGAAATCAACGGCTTGCCGCCCAGCTTACTGGCCCTAGCGGCCCAGCTTGCCCGCGCCGCTGGAGAAGATCAGGCCACACCAGAGTCTGGCCCCTGGCTCATTACCCTCGACTACCCCAGCTTTGGACCCTTCATGCAGCACAGTCGCCGCCGCGATCTGCGCGAACAGCTTTACCGGGCTTTTGTCACGCGAGCCTCCGAGGGTGACCTCGACAACGGCCCCAATATTGAGAAAATTTTGCAACTGCGCCACGAGATGGCTAACCTGCTGGGCTACAGCACCTATGCCGAGCTCAGCCTGGCCCGCAAGATGGCCCCCTCGGTGGAGGCCATCGACAAACTGATGGGCGAATTGCGCAGCGCCAGTTACGACACAGCTCTCAAGGAGCTAGAAGAGCTGCGGGCTTTTGCAAAGGCCAAAGGTGCTGCCGAAGCCGATAGCCTGACCCATTGGGATATCGCCTTTTGGGCCGAGCGCATTCGCGAAGAAAAGTACGGCCTCAACGACGAAGAACTGCGGCCCTACTTTCCGCTGCCGCAGGTGCTCGACGGCCTGTTTGCCCTGGCCCACCGCATCTTTGATGTCACCATTGCCCCCGCTGACGGCGAAGCCCCGGTATGGCACGCAGACGTGCGCTACTTTCAGGTGCTTAACGGCGGCGGGGAGCCGATTGCTCACTTTTACCTCGACCCTTACAGTCGCCCTGCCGAGAAGCGGGGTGGAGCCTGGATGGATGACTGTATTAACCGGGGCAAAATCAATGGCCAAGTACGATTGCCGGTGGCCTACCTGGTCTGCAATCAGGCTCCTCCGGTCGATGGCAAACCCAGCCTCATGACCTTTCGCGATGTAGAAACCCTTTTCCATGAGTTTGGTCATGGCCTTCAGCATATGCTGACCCGGGTCGATTTCACTGGGGCAGCAGGCATCAGTAACGTAGAATGGGACGCCGTTGAGCTGCCGAGTCAGTTCATGGAGAACTGGTGCTATCACCGCGATACATTGCTGACCCTGGCGCGCCATGTGGGTACTGGTGAACCTCTGCCCGAAGACCTGTACCAAAAGATTGTGGCGGCTCGCACCTTTATGACCGGCAGCGCTATTCTGCGTCAGGTACGCTTTGGCTGGACCGACCTTGAGCTGCACCATCGCTATTGTCCTGACAGTGGCGAAACCGTGGCTGAGGTCAACCGCCGCATTGCCATCCAGGCCTCTGTGCTGAAGCCTCTGCCAGAAGATGCATTCCTCTGTGCCTTTACGCACATCTTCGCCGGGGGCTATGCGGCCGGCTACTACAGCTATTTCTGGGCCGAGGTGCTCAGTGCCGACGCCTTTGCGGCCTTCGAGGAGGCCGGTCTGGAAAATGAGGCGGCGATCGCCCAGACTGGTCGTCGTTTCCGCGACACCGTGCTCGCCCTAGGTGGCAGTCGGCATCCCATGGAAGTCTTCAAAGCCTTCCGCGGTCGCGAACCCAGTACCCAGGCGCTGCTGCGTCACCGCGGGCTGGTGGCGGCCTAGATCGGGACTCTCATCCTCCCTCATGCTCCCAGCGCTTTGGCCCCCAGCGCTTTGAGAGAACGCTGGGGGCAGCGCTATGCAGGGTTGTGCGGCGATCGCTGGTGAAAGCCATCGATCGCACTCGGCAGCATAAAGAAAATATGCTCTGGGCCAATGAGCTCCACCAGGCCGACCCGCTGTAGCTGCATGTAGAGGTCTTGTTTGACTCGGGCTAGCGCCAGGGTAATGCCTCTCTGGCGGAGCTGGTTGGCTAGCTCGATCAGCATATCGGCCGCGGTAATATCAATTTCGACGATGGCCTCGGTGTTGATTACCAACCACTCCACCGGCGTTGTTTCCGCCTCAATCACAGCCAGGGCTCGGTGCTGGAAGTCGACCGCGTTGGCGAAGAACAGCGGTGCGTCGTAACGGTAGATCACCAGACCGGGAATAGTCGTGGCTCCGGGCCAGTCGGCTATATCATGAAGTCCGGCAATGGCGGGCACTCTGCCCATGACTGCATCGTGGGGTCGGGCAATACGAGCCAACAGCTCAATCACTGAGAGCCCCACTGCGATCGCCACCCCCATCAGCAAATCCGTCGCCAACACCCCTAGGGTGGTCGCCATAGCCAGGACAAAATCGCCTCGGCGAAACCGCCGCAGGCGCTTAAATTCTGATAGGTCTACCAGCTTAGTAGCCGCATAGATGACTAACGCCCCCAGGGCGGCTGTGGGAAACAGCGCCAGCAGTGGCCGCAGAAACAGTAGCACTCCGATGACGACCCCAAAGGCGACCAGCGAATACACTTGACTTTTGCTGCCTAGAGTATCGCCGATGGCTGTTCGACTGGCGCTGCTGCTGACTGGAAAGCCCTGGAATAGCCCTGCGCCTAGATTCGCAACCCCGAGGGCCAAGAGTTCTTGATTTGCATCAATGGTGTCGTGGTTATGGGCTACCAGGGCTCGCCCTGTCAAGACATTGTCGGAGTAGCCGACAATGGCAATGCCCACCGCCGCCGTCAAGATTTGCATGACATCCTGGCGAGAGGCCATGGGCACCACCAGGTGGGGTAGCCCCGCCGGAATTTCACCCACCACCCCCACGCCCCGCTGGTTGAGACCTAGCAGCGCCACCATCGCTGTAGAGACCAGTACGGCCAGCAGCTTAACGGGTGACAAGGGTACTCAACGTCATGCGGTACAGGGCTTTGAGACAATAAAGGGGACAAAAAATAGGGAGCCTCAGTGCAGCTCCCCTAAACCAATATGTTTCCTGCATCCTACCAAACC
>NZ_JADEWX010000130.1 GCF_015207395.1 Nodosilinea sp. LEGE 07088 | reverse complement strand
TGGTTTGGTAGGATGCAGGAAACATATTGGTTTAGGGGAGCTGCACTGAGGCTCCCTATTTTTTGTCCCCTTTATTGTCTCAAAGCCCTGTACCGCATGACGTTGAGTACCCTTGTCACCCGTTAAGGGCAACGTCATGACCTTCGACAATATTCAGCAAGCCTACGGTCAAGGGCTACAGACCAGCTCGGCGACCGCCGCCTACGCCAATTTCTTTTGCTAGAACACTGAGCCTTAGCCTTTGAACTCTGAGGCCACAATCATCGAACCGATACCTAAGTCAGAGAAAATCTCCAGCAGCAGGGCATGGGGCACACGGCCATCGACAATGTGAGCGGCACCGACTCCCTGGGCCAGCGATCGCACGCAGCAATTTACCTTCGGAATCATGCCGCCGGCCACGACCCCGGTTTCAATCAGCTGCCGAGCCTGTTGAATATCCAGCTTAGGCAGCAGGGTTGAGGGGTCTTTGTAATCTTCTAGAATGCCCTTGGTATCGGTGAGTAGAATCAGCTTTTCGGCCCCCAGGGCGGCAGCGAGTTCCCCGGCTACCGTGTCGGCGTTAATGTTGTAAGCCTGGCCGGTCTCGTCGCTGGCCACGCTCGACACAATGGGAATGTAGCCTGCCTCCACCAGGGACTTTACAATGCCGGGGTCAATACTGCTCACCTCACCGACAAACCCGACATCTGCGGCCCCCTGGGGACGAGCCATAATCAGGTTGCCGTCTTTGCCGCAGAGCCCCACGGCCTTGCCGCCCTCTTGGTTAATCAACGACACCAGTTCTTTGTTGACCCGGCCCACCAGCACCATTTCGACCACATCCATGGTGGGGGCATCGGTCACCCGCAGCCCGTCTTTAAACTGAGGCTCAATGCCCAGCTTGCCCAACCAGATGTTAATCTCGGGACCACCGCCATGCACCACCACCGGGCGAATGCCGACACAGGCCATGAATACAATATCGCGCACTACTCCAGCCTTGAGGCTGCCATCTTTCATCGCGGCCCCGCCGTACTTGACCACAATGGTACGGCCTCGAAACTGCTGAATGTAGGGCAGCGCCTCGCTGAGAATGCGAACCCGCGTAGCCTCGGTCTCGTTGACGGCCTGAGAAGAAGCAGACTGAACCATAGTGCTGTTGAAATTGAGGGCAGAGTTGAGATTGCCAGTAGTGTATCAATTGAGCACAGCAGAATCAGCCTCCGAGCGAATTCTTTCGGCCACCAGCGTTAACACCCGGTCGGCGATCGCAGCCACCGTCTCGGTTGCCGCTACTTCGACCCGCACATCGGCCTGGGCATAGAGCGGTTGGCGATCGGCCACCAGCTGAGTGAGTTTACTATCCCAGTCTTCTCCCTGCAGGAGAGGACGCCCCAGATCACCGACCAGCCTGGCTTGCAGCACCGCTGTCGGGACATCTAGCCACACCACAATGCCGTGGTGCAGGTAGCTCCAGTTGTGCGGCTGGATGACAATGCCGCCGCCAGTGGCAATCACCAGTCGCCGGTAGGCCGCCAGTTCCTCTAGTACCTTGCTCTCCAGTTGGCGAAAGGCCCCCTCTCCCTGCTGGGCAAAGATCTCGGCAACAGACTGGCCAGCGGCGGCTTCGATCACCGCATCGGTATCGAAGAACTGGTAGCCCAGTCGATCGGCGAGAGCCGCACCAGTACTGCTCTTGCCCGCTCCCATCATGCCGACCAGATAGAGGTTAAGGCCGTTGAGTCGCTCGATCAAAGTCATGGAATATAGATCATCGAATGAGAACAGAAAGGCGATCCGGGAATGGGGTTCTAGGTTCACCCTCGGGCTCCTCCCGGATTTGGGACTCGGGGTATCCGCTTCAGCCGAGATGTTGGCAGGACTTGGCAGGTAGGAGTCAGGAGCCAGAAGCCAGTATTGTCAGTCCTTCTGGCTTCTGGCTCCTGGCTTCTGTCTACCTGATGACAGCCATGTCCTGCTTTGAGTCAATGCCCCAATTCCGACTCGTTGGTGAACTAGGCATGATGGTTTTCCAGATCCCAAAAGCATCTTCCATTAAGGTGTTAGGGCATCATCGGCGTCATCCCAGTCGTCGCCTGCGCCATCGTCACGGCCCTCTGGAGGCACAGCATCGGCGGCGGCGGTGTAAGGAGGCACAATCACCCGATAGTCGGCATCGACAACACCATCGTCAGCTATCTCTGGATCGCCTAGAGGGGTGTCGTCTCCACCCTCGTCAAACTCAGCCCTGTCGCCCGCTGCGGGCCCATAGCCAGCCCCAGAGTCATGATCGCCATAGAGGGTATCATCGGGGGGCGCATAGATATTGTCGGCCTGGCCATCGCGATAGCTGTAGGAATACAGCGACCCATCTCGATAGACCCGACGAGGGGGTTGGCCACTTTCCAGGTCGCGGTGGGAATCTTGATCCCAGCCCTGGTTAATGTCGTCGAGGCTATCTTGCACCGGGCTGGCTCCAGGGGCGGTGTAGGGGCGATTTTCTAACCCGTCCCAGTTGTCGTCTAGAGCCCGGAGCGACTCATTGACCTGTTGCTGCTGCTTAGCCTGACGCTTGCTGCTGCTAAACCAAGTGGTGACGCCGTCGATAATGCCTGCGGCCCCAGCGCTTGAGGTGGCCGGGGCGGTTTCGGGTTTAGGGGCCTGACTGAGAGACTCCCAATCATTCCACTGGCCCGGAGACCTGAGGCTGTTCCAGGCTCGCCAGTTGGGGTCAGCAGCGGCGGGGTCATCGCCAGGGTCGCCATCACTAGCCACAGGTGAGCGCTGCGATCGCGGTTGCCGGGGGCCAGGAGCATTGTAGGGCGGCGGGTTACGAAAATCTTGGCTAGCCGCATTGGCCGCGCCCGAGGACCCCGCTGACGGCTCATAAAACGCCTCGGGCCGATATTTGTAGGCCTTGGAACGCCCCCCTGGGGTACCGCCAGCAGACCCCAGCAGGGCGGTCAACACTAGCGTGGTCAATGCCCCCAGGGCGATCGCACCCACTAGCCAAAGTCCCAGGGGTAAGGCCTGGGTACTGCCCCCAAAAAACACCAGGGGCAGAGACGTAGCCAGGTTTTGCAGTCCCAGCAGCAGCACTACACCGACCACCAGCAAGACCACGATCAGACGAATTGTCGTCATTGGGCCGCCCTATAAAACCATCCCGTCCATCCTATCGCGAGTCGTGGGGACACCGCGTTAGTCCCCGCCCCATCAGTCGTGGGCCAGGTGGCCCTGCCAACGGGTTAGGGGTACACAGTCGATGTCGAGCTGATCGAGGGCGCGGGCCACCACAAAATCGACCAGATCATCAATCGTCTGGGGCTGGTGATACCAGGCCGGAATGGCGGGCACAATGCGCGCGCCCGCCTCAGCCAGGGTCGTCAGGTTGCGCAGATGAATCAGACTAAAGGGGGTTTCGCGGGGTACCACCACTAGCTTGCGCCCTTCCTTGAGCTGCACATCAGCGGCCCGCTCCAGCAGATCAGAGCTGAGGCCCGCCGCCAAACGCCCTACCGTACTCATGCTGCACGGAATAACCACCATCCCCGCCGCTCGGTACGACCCGCTGGCGATGGTCGCCCCCACGTCACCCCAGGGGTGACAGCGCAGCTTACCCGCGGTGGGCACCCCCGCCTGGTCGCGCCAAAATTGTTCTTGTCGGTCGGGGTCGAGGGGCATATGAATGCCCGACTCGGCCTGCCACACCATCTGGGAGGCCTTGGAGGCGACCAGATCGACCACGCCACCGGCATTGAGCACGTGCTTAAGAGCATGCACGGCATAGATCAGGCCTGACGCTCCGGTCACCCCCACGATTAGAGGGCGAGCGGAGGTGAGGGTTGCAGATGGGGACATTGGGAGGGGAAGGAGTGGATGGGTGGGAGAGTGGATGGGTGGGAGAGTAGACTTGGATCATGACAGGCCTATTTAGCGGCTTTCATGGCACGGGCTCACCGACTGACCTGTTTAATCCTAACGACTCTGTACCCGGAGGGCCGCTGTCGCCAGGCTAATTCGCTCCTCCCATCCACCCATCTACCCATCCACCCGTCTACTCACTCTCATCCTGGTCGCGATCGCGGCTATCGATGAGGTCGCCGTTGTCGTCGTCGCTATAGCCGTTGTCGTTGTCGTCATCTTCAGATGCCTGACTACCGCCCCCGACGGCGACCAGGTCGATCTGCTGGCGGTAGTAGTCAACGCTTTTAACCTGCACATCAACCTTGTCACCGAGACGATATTGCTGGCGGTTTTTGCGGCCCACTAGCTTTTGCTGACGGGCGCGATACTCGTACCAGTCGTCTTTGAGGGAGCTGACGTGAACCAGACCTTCGACCAGGAGCTCTTCGATTTCCACAAAGAAACCGTAGGACTGCACGCCGGTAATCAGCCCGTGGAAGACTTCGCCGGTGTGCGATCGCATAAACTCGGCTTTTTTCAGACCCTCCAGGTCTGATTCCGCCTCCTGGGCCAGCCGCTCGCGCTCGGTCAGGTGAATGGCAATGCGGGGCAGGTCGTCTTCTAGCTCGTGCTGAATTTCGGGGGGCAGCACGTTCCAGTTGACCTGGCCGTGGCAGGAGCTGTGGCGCAGATTGGCCGGATCTTTAGACCGGGTCGAGCGGCGATCGCGGCCCGACTCAAATACCGCATGGAGAATGCGGTGCACCAGCAGATCGGCATAGCGCCGCGAGGGGGAGGTGAAGTGGGTATAGCCATCGCTCAGGGCCAGACCAAAATGCAGGGCGGCCTGGGTGCTATAGAACGCGGGCTGAATGGTTTCCAACAGCAGGTAGGTGAGAATTTTTTCCGCTTCCGAGGCGGCAAACTGTTCCACAAACCGCTGGTAGTCTTTGGGTTGGGGGGCCGCTTCATCTTCCAGGGAGAGCTGAATATCCATATTTTCAGCCAGTTTGACCAGCTCTTGCACATCGCTGGCCTCGGGAGCCCGGTGCAGACGGTAGATGGTGGGCACGCCTAGGGCCTTGAGCTGCTGCGCAATTAACTGGTTGGCCAACAGCATACATTCGGTCACGATCTGGCGCGACGGTAGGCTGGTTGCCGTCACCATCACCCCGAGCAGCCCCTCGTCGTCGTACTGAAACTTAGGCGATCGATAGTGGGCTAGGGTTTCCCCGGCATCAGCCGGAAAGTCGTACTCAGGCAAATTGAGCTCAAAGGACCCCCGATGCAGACGCTGGCGTTTAATCGCCTGACTCAGATAGAGCAGGTTATCCATCAGGTCATAAATTGGCTCCAGCGCCTTCAGGGTCTTGGGCTTAATGCCCAGGCTCTTAATCAGGTCAGAGTTGTCGCGCTCTAGGATCGCCTGGGCCTCCTGGTAGGAGATCTGGTGGTTGACTGACACTACCGTGGGCTGCACTTCGTACTCCAGCACTGCACCAGTGTCGTCGAGGGTGACCAGTACCGAAATCGCCAGGCGATCTTTACCGGCCAGCAGCGAGCCGAGGGGGCCCGACAGCGGTGGCGGCAGCATGGGAATCACGTCGTCTCCCAGATATACCGATGTGCCACGCTTGGCGGCTTCCTGATCGATCGGCGAGTAGGCCGCTATGTAATGGGAAATATCGGCAATGTGAATACCCAGCCGCCACTGCCCGGCCTTGGTGCGATCGAGGGTGATGGCATCGTCAATCACCTGGGGGTTGGGGCCATCGATGGCGATGGTGAGCACTTCGCGCAGATCGACCCGGTCTTTGAGATCGGCTTTACGCACCCGAGTGGGCAAATCTTGGGCCGCCGTCATCACAGCGTCAGAAAACTTGCGGGGCAGGTCGTGCTTGCAGTAAACAATGTCGATGTCGGCGGCAGCTTCGGCATCACTCCCCAGCACCTGAGCGACTTTCCCCAGGGGGGGATGCTGCCCCAGGGGGTAACGAACGATTTCTACGTGGGCCAGCTGATCGACGGCTTCGGCTAGGCTAGAACCATTTTCGAGCAGAGATAGCTCAAACAGCAGGCGATCGTCGAGGGGCACCGCCCGGTAGTCTTCGTCTTCTTGCTTGACCCGGGCCAGCACCGAGGCATTGGCCCGCTCTAGAATCAGCTGCACTTCACCCTCGGGGCTGCGACGGCGGCTGCCTTCTTTGGTCACTTTGACCAGTACGCGATCGCCGTTCCAGGCGGTGTTGAGCTGGCTCTCGCGCACATAGATATCGTCGGCCCCTTCTTCATCTTGGATGGCGAAGCAAAACCCCTTACTCGAGCAGCGCAGCTTGCCCTCAACGACATCTTCAGCTAAGTCTCGACGATACTTACCGCGCTCTTTAACCAGCACTCCCACCCGCTCTAGGGCATCGACGGCGATCTGGAGGTCACGCTGGCTGTCATCGTCGTTGCAGTGCAGCTTTTTTTCTAGAGACTTGAGGGTATGGGTCTTATCTTTAGCAAAACTCGCCAATAAGGCCGCAATCGAGAGTTCCATGTAGCGACTGATTCCTAAAAACTGTTCGTGACTGGGATGCCCCGGGCCAGGCCAGATCGTCTGCTTGCGTCGGAGCGGCGGCGATACTTTGCCTGTGGCAACGAGGCAACGCCACAACGTGAGCCGGGCCTGAAGCTAGTGCTGAACCCGATCCAAACCATGGTCGCTGTGGCAGGCTAGTGGCAGGCTAAGGACACCAGATCCCTGGTTTTCGCTTCCAGCTATGGCCGAAAATACCACCGACAGACCGGGTAACCAACGCTCAAGTGTACCTGCTAAGACCGCAGATGAACCTGACTCAGGGCGAAATTGCACATCCCGCAGGCTCATAGCCAGAACTATGCCAACCGCCGGGGGGCACTATCCCTTTCAGTCTCTCAGGAAACGGGACGCTGTCAAACCTTTTTGTCAACGACGGGCAACGTTTTGTAAAGTCGCCGCCAGTCGGAGCTGGCCAATAGCGGGTGAAACCCTAGTTCAAGTGCGCTCCCCGGTGACGATATAGGCCACCCGTTTGCCAATGTTGGTGGCGTGATCGGCAATGCGCTCTAGGTAGCGAATTACCAGCACTAGCAGCACCGTAGGCTCTACCGACCCCATCAGGTTGGTCTGGTAGGCCAGTAGGCTATAGAGATCGTCGTAGTCGTCATCGACCGCGTCGTCTTTTTGCTTAATCTCTAGGCCCGACGCCGCATCTAGATTAGAGACTGACAGCAGGCTCATGGCCACCATCGAGCGGCAGCGGTCAAGCATGGTTTGCACCCGCCCCATCAGCGGGTGGGCCGGGTAGGGAAAGAGCTTAACCGCTACCTCGCCGATATCTTCGGCGTAGTCGCCAATGCGTTCTAAGTCGCGCACCATTTGCATAAAGGCCCCAATGCGGCGCAGTTCTGCAGCTCCTGGCACCTGCTGCGTGAACAGATGCATGCAGTCGAGCTCAATCTGGCGATAAAACTGATCGACCTGCTTGTCATGGCTTTTGAGCTTGTGGGCGGCATCGAGATTGCGATCGCACAGCGCCTCTCGAGCCAGCACGCAAGAATTCTCCACTAAAGCGCCCATGCGCAACAAATCTCGCTGCACCTTGAGTAGCTGCCGTTCAAAGTCGCTGCGTATCGGTTGAGTCTGTTCTACGTCAAGCATGGCTGAGGCCCATCGTCAAAGAGCAGCCGTCAAGTCATTAAGTCAAGTCATTAAGTTTATCAAGCTGAGCCGGTTAGCGTTAAATTACTTCTCTGACTCTGTCGCCACTAGCGACCCATTAAGCTCTGTAACAGTTAGCGCCATTAACCTCGATAAAGCTCACGTCTTAGTTAACAATCTGTCTAGACCCATGACCTCATCGCGAGGTCTACGGTTCACTGAGTATGATTCACTAAGCCTTGAGGAGTATTTTTATGCCCCTTTCAGATACCCAGATTTTTGTGGCCCTAGCGTTAGCTCTTCTGCCTGGTATTTTGGCATTTCGCCTATCTACTGAGCTTTATAAATAGGTTAAATCGGGGTTTATTTTAACCCCTGGTGCCATAGTTTAAGCTAGTTAGTTCAAGCTTACTGGCTTAAACCGACTAAAGGGGGCGGCAATATATTGCCGCCCCCTTTAGTCATCACCTCTGGGCTAAAAACTCATGGCGGGTTCGTTTTTAATGGGCCCCAGGGCCCCGGAGTAGATCAACCCCCGCCGCGTATCGAGGGTGAGAATGCTGCCGTCGCGGATAATGCTGGTGGCATTTTGTACTCCTAGAATTACCGGTACCCCCAGCCGCTGGCCGATGACCGCCGCATGGCTAGTGGGGCTATCGTCTTCGGTAATGATGCCGCCAGCCCGGCGAATCGCCTCGACAAAATCGGCGTTGGTGTGGGGCACCACCAAAATTTCGCCATCGTTGAAATTGCTGATCTCAAGGCTGTTGTGAGCCACCCGCGCGCGGCCACTGACCGAGGCTTCGCCAATGCCCACCCCACGCCCTAGCACCGCCGTCACCACGTCCACTTTGACCAGGTCAGTAGACCCCGACACCCCCTGTAGAGTGCCCGCCGTTAGCACCACCAGGTCACCGTCATGGAGCAGCTCTTTCTCTTGGGCCACGCCCATGGCCGCCTGAAAGGTCTGGATGCTGGAGGGTAAGTCGAGCACCAACAGCGGCCGCACGCCCCACACCAGCTGCAACTGGCGGGCCACATGCACGTGGGGCGTCACCGCCAAAATCGGCGTCTCGGGTCGATACTTCGACACATTGCGGGCGGTGGCACCGGACTTGGTTAGAGTCATAATGGCAGCGGCATCGAGCTGGGCAGCAATGCGCCCCACCGCCTGGCTAATAGCGTTGGGAATCGAGCGGGCGCCGCTGCCCTGGCGATCGCTCAGGGGCAGGCCCTCCTGTTCGGTGCAGACCGCCACCTTGGCCATGGTCGCCACCGCCTCCACCGGGAACTTGCCCACCGCCGTTTCATTGGAGAGCATCACCGCGTCGGTGCCGTCGAGAATGGCGTTGGCAATATCAGATACCTCAGCTCGGGTAGGGCGCGGGTTTAACACCATACTGTCGAGCATCTGGGTGGCGGTAATCACCGGAATCCCCAGGGAGTTAGCCATGGCGATCAGCCGCTTTTGCAGAATTGGCACCTGCTCCGCGGGCAGCTCGACACCCAAGTCGCCCCGGGCCACCATCACCCCGTCAGACAGCGACAAAATTGCCTCCATCTGCTCAATGGCCTCGTGCTTTTCAATCTTCACGATTACCGGCACATTCTTGCCGGCACCGGTAATGATTTCCTTAATTTCGAGCACGTCCTGGGGGTTACGCACAAAGCTCAGCGCTACCCAATCAACCCCCTGGTTGAGGCCAAACAGCAAATCTTCCCGGTCTTTATCCGTGAGTGCCTTCACCGAGAGATATACCCCCGGAAAGTTAACCCCCTTGTTGTTAGACAGGGTGCCGCCCACCACTACCCGGCAGTGGAGTTCTTGGGTAGTTAAATCCACCGCCTCCACCTGCATTTCTACCTTGCCGTCATCGAGCAAAATCGTGGCTCCGATCGGCACCTCCTGGGCCAGTTTGTCGTAGGTAACGCAGGCGCGCTGCTGGCTGCCCACAATGATGTCGCTGGTCAACACAAAGGGGTCACCCTTGGCCAGCTGAATTGAGCCCTGCTCAAACTTACCCAGGCGAATTTTGGGGCCCTGGAGATCTTGCAAAATGCCGACGGGCTGGTTGAGCTCAAAGGAGATTTGCCGAATCAGGCGAATGCTGCGCTGGTGGTCGTCGTGGCTACCATGGGAGAAGTTCAGCCGCAGGGTAGTGGCCCCAGCCTCAATCAGCGATCGCAATACATCGGCATCTTGGGTGGCAGGGCCGATGGTGGCAACAATTTTGGCCCGACGAAGGGAACTGCGCAGGGGCATAGACG
This sequence comes from Nodosilinea sp. LEGE 07088, assembly GCF_015207395.1. Lineage (GTDB taxonomy): Bacteria > Cyanobacteriota > Cyanobacteriia > Phormidesmidales > Phormidesmidaceae > Nodosilinea. The sequence continues at coordinate 8,314 of NZ_JADEWX010000130.1, read as the reverse complement.
ACCTCTACTGAGAGTAAAACAATACCGACCGGCGGCGGCGTAGCGCTGAAAGGTCAGTGGCCATAGAGCACAGGGATACTAGCACAAATGCCATAGCGCAAAGCTCATTAGCCTTAAACCAGCCAGAAATTCTGGCATTTGGCCAGGGCGTAACACTATGCCTAGGGGCTAACGCCACCGTAGCCTAGCAGCACGGTTGGCGACGCCCTGAGAACATGCCTTTGGTACCTACGTCACAAAAGTTTATTATTCAGACGTCGTAACGTATACTACCGAAGGCTACTGGTGTAGGAGCGATGCATCATGTCGGCGGCAGCTGAGCCCCTGACGATTAGAAAGACGGTACCCCCTGAGTTGCTCAAAACTGAGGGGGGCTTAAGTCTCAATACCCTCATGTTTATGGCCTCCGTTGGGCTAATAAGCCTGTCTACGGTGGGTTATTTTTGCTGGCACTGGGTGGGCTGGTGCGTATTTTTGATGAATGTACTGTCGCTGCACCTGGCAGGGACAGTGATTCATGACGCCAGCCACAACTCGGCCCACCACAACCGCACGGTCAATGCCATGCTGGGCCATGGCAGTGCCCTGATTTTGGGCTTTTCGTTTCCGGTGTTTACGCGGGTACACCTGCAGCACCATGCCCACGTCAATGACCCTGAAAACGACCCTGACCATTTTGTGTCCACGGGTGGGCCCCTATGGCTGATTGCAGCGCGGTTTTTTTATCACGAGATCTACTTCTTTAAGCGGCGTCTATGGCGCAACTGGGAGCTGCTGGAGTGGTTTTTGGGCCGACTGGCGGTGGGGCTGCTGGTGTTCACAGCCTGTCAATTTGACTTTTTGGGCTACATTTTTAACTATTGGTTTTCGCCAGCGCTGGTGGTGGGTATCGCCTTGGGGTTGTTTTTTGACTATTTGCCCCATCGCCCCTTTGAGGATCGCGATCGCTGGAAAAATGCTCGGGTGTATCCCAGCCCTATTCTGAATTTGCTGATCATGGGGCAAAACTATCACCTGGTACACCATCTGTGGCCGTCGGTGCCCTGGTACAAGTACAAGCCCACCTACGAGGTGATGCGGCCACTGCTCGACCAGAAAGGGTCGCCTCAATCGTTGGGCTTACTGCAAATGAAAGATTTCTTTGGCTTCCTCTACGACCTGGTGCTGGGGATTCGGTTTAAGGGCCATTAGCGCTGCGGTTGTAGCTGATTCCCTCTAGGGATAAATCTGGGGATAGTCGGCGGGCTTGATGAAGTCTGCTGCCGCATCCATACATTCCTGATAGCGGTAGGTGAGGAGCTCCAGTTCGCGGCCCGTCCAGTGGTACTCCGCCAGCGAGCCACAGTCCCCCAAGCCACGAGCTTTGCTAAACACGGTCAGCTCCGCTGAGGCACCATCAAAATCGGCTAGACCGCCTATCGTAGGGTCGCTGGTGCGGGTCATCTGGCCCGCCTCGTCAGGATAAAACACATCGAGAGTAAGTGGCTGTAGGGTGCCATCGGGCTGATACACCCCGTAGGTGTAGACCAACTGATAGGCGGCTCTGGCGCAGACAATTTCAACCAGGGCGCGATCGCCCTTAAACCCGAGTGGGGTCTCTCAACGTTGAGAGACCCCACTCGGTCAGCATTACCTGGCCTCACTAGAGCCCCAGACTACTGGGCAGGTTGCTGCCCGGGCTCGGGGCTAGGGGGCATGTTATTGCGCAGCGCCTCCTGCAATTCGGTTTCGCTGATCCCGAGCTGAGCGGCGGCAGTGGCTAGATCGGGGCGTTCTGGGCGCTCGGCGGGCAGCCCTAGGGCAGTCTGGAGGTCGACTTCGCTGACGCCCAGCTGAGTTGCGACGCTGGCGAGGGCGTCCCCACGGCCACCGCGCTGGGGATCACCTTCGGCTCCGGCAGCTTGGCGCTGCTCTCTCACCGCTTCACGAGCGCTAACCATAGCCTCGCGCAGATCGGTTTCACTGACGCCCAGTTGAGCCGCAGCGGTGGCCAGGTCAGGGCGTTCTGGGCGCTCAGCGGGTAGGCCCAGAGCGGCTTTCAAGTCGGCTTCGCTGACGCCTAACTGGGCGGCGGTCGCCGTCAGGTCAGGGCGGTGGCCGCGGCCATGGTGCTCGGAGCCACCCTCGGGGGTCTGCTGGCTAAAGGCGGCTAAGCCCAGGCCGCCGACTAAACCCGCCGCGAGGAGAGCAGTCATCAATGAACGATTAAACATGTGCATAGCGTTCCAGTGGTTTAAGGTTGACGATTTCCATTAAGCCTGGGCACGATGACAAAACCATGACCGCTACATTACAGCTTTGTCATTCTTCTCACCCAGGGACGGTGCTAGGCTGGGAATCATCATGGGAATGACCATTTTACTCGTCGAAGACGAGGCCAAAATTGCCAGTTTTGTGGCCCAAGGCCTGCGAGAGCAGGGGTTTGTGGTTGACACCTGCGACCACGGCACCGAGGGCTATACCCTGGCCGCCGATCGCGACTATGACGTGGTGCTGCTCGATATTATGGTGCCGGGCATGGATGGGCTGGCCGTGCTCAAGGCCCTGCGCGCCGATGGGTACAGCGTCCCCGTAATTTTGATTACCGCCCGCAACGAGCTAGACGATCGCCTGGTTGGCCTTAACCTGGGGGCCGACGACTACATTGCCAAACCCTTCTATGTCGAAGAACTGGTGGCCCGTATCCACGCGGTGGTGCGGCGCAGCAGCGGCGACCGGCAGAATTTTTTGACCGCTGGCCCCCTGCGCCTCGATCGCATCACTCGCGAAGTCACCGGGGGCGATCGCCGGGTCGAGCTAACGGCGCGGGAGTTTAACCTGCTGGAATATTTGATGCGATCGCCCGGTCGCGTGTTCACCCGCACTCAAATTTTAGAGCATGTCTGGGGCTACGACTTTAACCCCACCACCAATGTGGTCGATGTCGCCGTGCAGCGCCTGCGCAAAAAGCTCGACCCCGTCGATGCCGCCCATTGGGTGGAGAGCGTGCGGGGGGTGGGCTATCGGTTTCGGGCACCGGAGGGTGACGGGTGAAACGACCCTCCCTGCGCCTGCGGCTGGCCCTCTGGTCTGCGGTCCTGGCCGGGGGCGCGCTGCTGGGGTTTGCGCTGCTGTCGAGCTGGCTGATTTACCAGGCCAAACTCGACCGCCTCGACGCTCGCCTAGTCGGCCCCATCCCCTTCGGTCTCCCTGAACAAGGCAGTGAGATCCCGGTTGGCCCCGAGGTCGGTCTGGCCCAAGAGCTAGGGCTGACCAATGCCTCAGAGGTAGGGGTCTTGATGATGAATCGGACTGGGAAAGTGGTCTATCAGTCTCCCCAATGGCCCCTGCCATCGTTCTCGATGCCCCCAGTGGGAGATGCCCCCCAGCGGTTGACCCGTCAGGGAGCACGCCAGATTGTTACCCTGCGTACCCGCCAGGGTCGCTGGCGAGTGGCGGTGCGATCGACTTCAGCCGGGCAGATGGCGATCGCGGCCAGCCTCAATGCTCTGCACCAGGAAATGATTACCCTCCGCCGCATCTATGGCTTGATTATTCCAGCGCTGCTGCTGGCCATTGGTGGGGGTGCCTGGGGGTTGGCCGGGCAGGCACTGCAACCGGTGCGGCAGCTGGGTCAGCGCATGAACCAGGTGACGGCCCAGGGCTTAGACCAGCGGCTGTCACCTGCCGGAGACCCGGAGTTTGCGCCGTTGATCGCGGCCTTTAACGCCATGCTAGAACGCCTGGAGCGCAGTTTTCAGCAGGCCCTGCGGTTTAGTGGCGATGCCGCCCACGAACTCAATACCCCCCTCACCATTCTCCAGGGCGAGCTCGAGCAGGCCATTCACCAGGTCGAAACCGGCTCGCCAGCCCAGCAAACCCTGAGTCAGCTGCTCGACCAGGTGCGCCAGCTCAGTAGCATTGTGCGCAAGCTGCTGCTGTTGTCGCTGGCCGACGGCGGCCAGATGAGTATTCAACGCCAGCCCGTGGATCTAAGCGCCCTGGTGCAAGACCAGCTCGAGGATCTGGCTTTGCTAGCCCCCGATCTGACCCTCAAGGCTGAGATTGAGCCGGGGCTGATGGTGTCGGGCGATCGCGATCTGCTGTACCAGGTCATCCAAAATCTGATTACCAACGCCGCCAAATACAACCTGCCCCAGGGCTGGGTAGGGGTTACTATCCACCGCCAGTCGCCGCAGGTCGTACTCACGGTGGTCAATGCTACGCCCCCCCTCACCGCCGCTGAAGCCAGTCGCCTGTTCGATCGGTTTTATCGGGGCGAATCAGCCCGCGCTGCCCAAACCGAGGGCTTGGGCCTGGGCCTGAGCCTGGCCCGCGAACTGGCCCGCGCCCACGGTGGCGATCTGGTGTTTGTCCCCGGTGCGCCCGATGCCGCCCAGTTCGACCTGCACCTGCCCGCTCACCGAGCCTCAACAACAATCAAATCTTAGATTTATGTAAACAACTGTTAACAAAGGTATAGACTAGGTTAATGAATATGCCCACTATTAGCCTTATTTACCCCAGGCGGTGGGTTGGCAGTTTGCATTGCGCTCAAATTTATGTTTTTACGGCAAGCCAGTATGAGAAAAGTGCTGAGGGTTTTAGTTGTTTGTGTTGTCAGTCTTTGCGTTTGGCTGCCCACGGCACCCGCTTTAGCCTTCGACAACCCTAACCTCTTGCCCAATAAAGAGACCTCTGTGATTGATTTGGCCAAGTCGCTGACCTCTTATCAAGAAGAAAGCCTCGACTCTGAACTGGCTCAGTTCGCCACTGAAACCGGCTGGAAACTGCGGGTGTTGACCCAATACGATCAGACTCCAGGCCGAGCGGTCAAAGACTTTTGGGGCCTCGATGACCACAGCATTATGCTGGTGGCTGACCCCCGTGGTGGCAACCTGCTCAACTTCAGCGTCGGCGATGCCGTCTACGACCTACTGCCCCGCACCTTTTGGATTGAGTTGCAAACCCGCTACGGCAACCAGTTTTTTGTGCGTGAAAACGGTGAAGGTAGTTCAATTTTGAGTGCTCTAGATTCGATTCAAACCTGTCTGCGCCAGGGGGGCTGTAATGTGGTGCCCGGCCTACCCCAGGAGCAGTGGGTACTCACGTTGATCACCTCAATTGTGGGGGGCGTGATCTGTGGCTTTGCGGCCCACCCTCGCAAACCAGGCCAGGTGCTGGCCTGGCAATGGGTACTGATTTTTTCCCCGCTATGGGGCATTTTGTTCATTGCCTTTGGCATCGGCCCGGTAGTGACGCGTACCAGCGACTGGCTGCCCCTAACGCGCAACGTGGCCGGCTTCTTAATTGGGGCACTGGTGGCCTATCTGACGCCGGCCTTGGGGGGAGAGGAGCCCAATTCGGAGACCTAGGCAACGGCAAACGCTGGCTAGGGGGTGAGCGGTTGGGCGGCCATAACGGTGTTGACCTTTTCTAGTAGACGCTTAGGGTCGATAGGCTTGGTGACATAGGCATTGGCGCCAGCCTCCAGGGCCTCGGTCACCGGGGGGCCAGTTTCAACATCTAGCAGGGCAAGGATCTTAGGCCTAACGATATCTGTCGCCCGATGCAGGGCCACGATGATATCTTTGCCCTCGGCACTGGCTAGGGTCAGGCTGGTAATGACCGCCGCAGGCTGTAGTAATCTGACCTGGTCAAGGACGCGGGATCCATCCACAATCCAGATCACCTGATAGGCGGCGGCGGTGAGCATGTCGCAGATCAGGCTAGCGGTTTCTTCGTTATCTTCGACCAGCACAATGCGGCCTACGGTGGGTTCGGCGGTCGTAACAGGCTCAGCCTCAGGCGGATCGAGGGGCCGCTGGAGCGGAATTCTGACGGTAAAGACGGAGCCGAGCCCCACTTCAGAACTAACTTTGATGGAGCCGCCGTGGAGCTCTACCAGTTGCTTGGTGAGGGCCAAGCCCAGCCCTGTGCCCGGATGCTCGCGCTGGCGGACGTTTTCGAGCTGCTGAAATTTTTCAAACAGCAGCGGTTGGGCGGCAGGGGCAATGCCAATGCCTGAATCTTCGATTTGAAAGACCACGTCACTTTGCTCTCGCCGCACCCGCAGGGTAACGTTGCCTTCGGCAGGGGTGAATTTAATCGCATTGCTGATCAGGTTGGCCAAAATTTGTCGCACTCGTCTGGGGTCGGCGACAAAGGTATCTTGGCCATCGGCTAGCTTCAGGTCGAGGGTAATCTCAATGCTGTTGTGGGCGGCTTCGCTGCGAAAGGCATCGACGCTCTGGCGGCAGATAGAGGCCAGGGAAAATTGCCGAATCTCGAGCACGGTGCGTCCGGCTTCGATCTTGGACACATCTAGAATGTCGTTGATGACCCGCAATAGCTGCTCACCGCTGGACTGAATGGTGTTGAGATAGTCACGCTGGCGGGGGGAGAGGTCGCCGAGGGACCAGCGCAACAGGGTGGCCGACATGCCAATGATGTAGGTCAGGGGGGTACGGAGTTCGTGGCTCATGGTGGCCAAAAACTCGCTTTTGGCTCGGTTAGCAGCCTCGGCGGCCACTAGGGCATCGTGCAGGTCTTGGGTGCGCTCAATCACACAGACTTCAAGGTTTTGAGTCTGGCGCTGGAGCTGTTGGTAGAGTTGGGCCTGGTTGATGGCGATCGCCAGGTGTTCGGCAATGTGCTGCAACAATTCGGTTTCCCAGGACTGCCATTGGCGCTGGTAGTCGCACTGGTGCACAATCAACAGACCCCAGAGCTGCTGACCGACCAAAATGGGGGCGATCGCCTTCGACTTGACCTGCATCTGGCTCAAAAATCGCAGCATGCAGGGGGTATGGGGATAGGCCTGGACGACATCGTCGATGGCGATGGTCTGCCCCTGACGATAGCGCAAACCCAGATGAGGGGCCTCGGGATGGCTTTCAAAGCAGAAGTTTTCGGCGTAGTTGAGCACCGAGGTGAGGTGATCGCCCGATCGCGACTCGTAGGTGATATAGCCTGTCACATTGGTGGCGGGGGTCAAGCTCGGATCTTCGCCCATGGGTTTGACCGCTGTCGATGGGCTGGGGTCAAACTGGTAGATCAACAGTCGATCGGCCTGAAGAAACTGACGCCCTTCGGCCACCGTGGTTTCAAGGATTTCGTTGAGTTCCAGGCTGCCCTGGATTTTGGTGATCACCTGATTGAGCAGCAGACGGCGCTCTTGCTGGCGGTCGATCACCGACTGAGTTGCTGCTGGAGGTGGGACCTCAGCAGCATTGGCCTCGGCACAGGCCTGCAGCCAGGACAGCATAAACTGGCTCAGCGCGGGCAGCGTGGTCGGGGCGATCGCCTGGGTCGGCGTCAGCGCCCGCTGGGCGAGGAAAGCCTCGATGGGGGCAACCTCGGTGAGCAGGCTCACCACTGCGCGATCGCCGTTGGGGTCCTCAGCTTGGGGCTGAGTCATCACGACCACCGCAAGGGTCGGCCCCAGCAGACACCAAAAGCTCTCGTCAGCCGACTGAGCAGCACCATCGACTTCTGTAAGGAGCACCAGCTGGTGCTCCTTACAGTACTGGCGCAAAAACTGCCCTAGGACTACCAGTGCAGCTCTAGGCATCACCTGTGCGGTGCCATAGTGGTTAGATTCAGGCATTCCTTTTAAATATTGAAACCGCAGGTGCCCAGAGCAATGAACTGATCCCAGGCTGTGGCCCAGGTTAAGGCTTAAATCGTTTGCAGAACTTATGGTAGCTGTCGTTTGGGTCTAACCCTGGCTTACACTAGAGTTCCTTCAGATTTGTCGTTTGGTTAGATTTCGCCCATGCATCGCTTAGCGGCTACCCCTGGCGGCTGGACACCGGACACTGAGGGCGTGATTTTTGTCGAGCAAACCCCGGCGCCGCTGGTGTTTCTCACCGCTGCCGATACCGAAATTCAGAGCTTGGCGCGGGTTAACTGGCCCGAGGATTTTCCGGCGTTGCGGGTGGCGAATCTGCTTCAACTTCAGCAACAGTTGGCCATCGATACCTACGCCGACGATGTGCTGCGCCACGCTCAGATGATTGTGATTCGTTTGCTGGGGGGCCGAGCCTATTGGCCCTATGGGCTTGAAGTGGTGCGAGCAATCGCCTCAGATACCGGAGCAGCGCTGGTGGTGCTACCCGGCGACGATCGCCCAGCCCCCGACCTGATCAGCCACTCGACGGTGCCGCTGACGGTGGCCAACCGACTCTGGCGCTACCTCAACGAAGGCGGCATCGAAAACGTTCGCAACGGGCTACTGTGGATCTGCGATCGCACAATCCACACCGCCTATATCCCTCCCGAACCCCAGCCCATTCCCAAAGTCGGAATCTACCCTCTATCTGGTCTTGTACTC
>NZ_JADEWX010000357.1 GCF_015207395.1 Nodosilinea sp. LEGE 07088 | reverse complement strand
CCCCTCCTGGGAGGGGTAGGGGTGGGTTACCCCTCGGATTTTGGATTTCTCCTTCTGCCTTCTGCCTTCTGCCTTCTGCCTTTTCTTCTGCTTTCTCCCACGGCGCTTCCTGCCGTACCTGCTGCCAAATCGGGCTGTGCAGCGCTTCATCCAACTCCTTGGCCATCTCGATCATGCCCAGGTACCCGGCGTAGGGGTGGTGGCGCTCCTGGTTGATGTCGAGGAAGGGAATGCGGGCCTTGAGGGCGGTGTACTGGTTGCGACCGCCAGCGATCAGCATGTCGGCCTTGGTTTTGGCGATCACCTTGAGCAGTTCCTGGGCATTGCCCTTTTGCAGCATGATGCCGTCTTTGCCCAGCAGGTCTTTGATTCGGGCTTTGTCTTCTTCGGTGCTCTTCTTGGTGCTGGTGGCCACCACTTCAATGCCCAGATCTTGAGCGGCAGAGATAATCGACCAGCTCTTGACCCCGCCTGTATACAGCACCACCCGCTTGCCCTGGAGGCGCTGGCGGTAGGGAGCTAGCGCTGCGGTGAGCTGGGCGGTTTCTGTGGCAATCAGGGTTTCGACCCGGGCCTTGAGGTCGTCGTCGCCGAGCTGGGCTGCGATCGCCCGCAGCAGATTGTTCATATCCTCGACGCCGTAGATCGACGCTTCAATGTAGGGAATGCCGTAGCGCTCCTGCATCTTGTGGGCCATGTTGATCAGCGCCTTCGAGCAGATCATCACGTTCAGCTTGGCCCGGTGGGCGTAGGTGATTTCTTGGTAGCGGGCGTCGCCGGTAATCTTGGCCAGCACCCGAATGCCGAGTTTTTCTAGCAGCGGCGTCACGCCCCACATCTCCCCGGCGATGTTGTACTCGCCAATCAGGTTGATGTCGTAGGGGGTAGTGTATTCGGGTTCGCCCGTGCCGACCACGTACTCTAGCAGGGCTTCACCGCCAATGCGGTTGCCCAGGTTCTTGCTACCTACAAAGCCGGGGGAGCTGACGGGAATGACGGGAATCTCAAACTTCTCGCTAGCCGCCCGACACACCGCGTCGAGGTCATCGCCAATCAGCGCCGTGACGCAGGTGAGGTAGACGAACACGGCGGCAGGGTTGTAGCGTTCCTTAACTTCGTGAACCGCCTTATAGAGCTTCTTCTCACCGCCAAAGATGATGTCATTCTCGCTCAGGTCGGTGGTAAACCCCATTTTGTAGGTCATCGGCCCCGAAGAAAGGCTGCCCCGGCTACCCCAAGAGTTGCCCGCACAGGCGATCGGGCCGTGCACCAGGTGCGCTACATCGGTGATCGGCACCAGGGCAATGCTGGCTCCGTCAAAGGCGCAGCCACCCTGGGCGGCACCGGGCTGGGCCTGCTGCTGGCAGGCTTTTTTCTTACCCTTTTCGCCCTTTTTGTGATTGTGCTCACAGCCCGGCTGGGTCAGCAGTTCGTTGATTTTTCCCGAGGTCATTTTCATGGCGATTGGGTAAGTGAGGGAGCTGGGAAGAGCGGGGGAGGTGGGGTGAGTGTATTTTGGATTTTGGATTTGCGATTTTGGATGGGGAAAGCAACTGAAACCAGGCAATCTAAAATCCAAAATCTAAAATCTAAAATCAACAGATATACCGGGTGATATCTTCACCGCAATCGTCGGCCAGGTGGCTCAAGGCCCGAAACCGCAGGCCCACCAGCTCGTTGTAAACCGGGTTGAGCTCGCACAGGGCCGGGATGTGCACCGTGCGGCCAAAGAGGTTGATATCCCGCTCAAAGGGGCAACAGCAGGGGATGACGCGGCAGATCAGGTGGGCGAGGTGGCGATCGCTCACCTCAATCTGGTCAATCAACCGCCGCAGGGGGTTCCAGAGATCGAAGCCAGTCTGGGATCGGGGGGAGGGGAGGGAGTGGGTG
>NZ_JADEWX010000129.1 GCF_015207395.1 Nodosilinea sp. LEGE 07088 | reverse complement strand
GTCGCGGATTGGGTTAATCCACAGCCTAACCCGCCCTACGGGTTACTTGATTCTGGCCGCCTCCACTGCCCGGGTTTCGCGGAAGAGGTGGCTCTCCATCTCAGCCTTGAGGCTGTGGTAGGCGGGGTGCTGCTCGATGGTTTCCCGGTTGCGGGGCCGGGGGAAGGGCACCTCCAGAATCTCATCGACGCGGGCGGCAGGGCCACGGGTCATCATCACGATGCGATCGCTCAGCAGCAGGGCTTCGTCGATGCTGTGGGTAATCATGATCACCGTCTTGCGCTGCTGCTCCCAGATGCGCTCGATTTCATCCTGCAAGAATCCCCGCGTCAGGGCGTCCAGGGCACCAAAGGGTTCATCCATCAGCAAGATCTGTGGGTTGATCGCCAGGGCACGGGCAATGCCGACCCGCTGCCGCATGCCCCCCGACAGCTCGTGGGGGTGCTTCTTTTCGGCCCCTTCCAGCCCCACCAGCTGAATATTCTCCTTGATCGTGCGGCTCATCACCTTGGGCGACAGCTTGGGGTGCACGGTTTCGACGGCAAAGCGGATGTTTTCTTCCACCGTCATCCAGGGCATCAGAGCGTAGTTCTGAAACACCATGCCCCGGTCGGGGCCAGGGCCAGCAATATGATGACCATTCAGGAGAATCTCGCCAGCGGTGATATCCGACAGGCCCGCAATCATGCCCAGCAGAGTAGACTTGCCGCAGCCCGACGGCCCAATGATGGTGACAAAGGTGTTGGGCTCAATCTCCATGCTGATGTCTTGAATCGCCATGAAGTCGGCCTTGGTCTTGCCGGTGACGCGGTCAAACAGACCATTTTTACCGGCAAAGACCTTGGTCACATGGCGAATCGATAACTGGGCCGATGGAGAAACCGGGTCGGGAGGAGGGTTAACGCTATTCACGGCGGCTAGTCTCATGAGTTTCGACCAAATGCAACATATTTTTCTAGGGCGGCAAAGATGCTATCGAGCAGCAAACCCACCAGGCCGATGATGAAGATGGCCACCAAAATATTGGGAATATACAGGTTGTTCCACTCGTTCCAGATGAAGTAGCCCAGGCCGGTGCCCAGCAGCATTTCTGCGGCCACAATCACCAGCCAGGCAATCCCCATGCTGATGCGCAACCCCGACACAATGCTGGGCAGCGCCGCCGGAATAATTACCTTGAAGATGGTGCGTAGGCGCGAGGCCCCCAGGGTATTGGCCACATCCACATAATCTTGATCGACATTGGCTACCCCAAAGGCGGTGTTAATCAGGGTGGGCCAAATGCTGGAGATAAAGATAATGAAGATGCCCGTCTGCTCCGAATCCCTCAAAATGTAGAGGCCCAGGGGCAGCCAGGCCAGGGGTGAAATTGGCTTGAGCAGCTGGACATAGGGGTTAAACGCCTTGTAGGCCACGGGCGAAATGCCGATCAAAATGCCCAGGGGCACCGCCACCAGGGAGGCCAGGATATAGCCAATGGCCACCCGCCGCAGGCTGATGAGCAGGTTCCAGCCGATGCCCAAGTCGTTGGGGCCATTGTTGAAAAAGGGATTGGTGGTCCACCACCAAAACTCCTTCAGCGTTGCAGAGGCGGTGGGCATGCCCTTGGCAAACCACCCGGCCCGAGCGCCAATTTCCCAGAACCCCAGGAAGATGGCCAGGGACAGAAGGAACAGAAGCAGCGCCCGAACGTTTTCGTTTTGTAAAAATGACGCTTCCTTTTTATTGACTGCGAGGGAACTGGCGACTGGTTGACTCACCGCCATGGTGCGATACCTCCTTGAAACTACACGCCGTACTTGTCGATCTGCTCCTTGACATAGGCGTCAGGGTCAGCCGGGTCGAAGCTGTCAAACTTCAACTCTTCGGTGCGGTAGATTTCGCTAGGCGGCGCTTGACCCAGTTCCTCAGCTAGCTCCCGCGCCAGGTCGGTGAGGAAGATGTCTTGGCCGACGGTGTCGTAGCCTTTTTCGGGAATGACCTTGGCGGCCATGCCGTCGCCCTGGAGATCCCACCGCACCAGCTGACTCGAAATCCAGTTGGCGAAGCTCTGCCAGGGGTAGGGGTCAAAGTCGATGCGATCGGGCACCTCCAGGGTGTTGCCGTTGCCGTCGTCAAAGTTGCCGGTGAGCACCGCTTCCACCACTTCCGTCGGCTGGTTGAGGAAGGCGCGCTCAGAGATCGCCGCCGCAATTTCAGCGCGATTTTTAGGATCGGAGGCGTAACCGGCGGCCTCAATGATCGACTTATTCAATGCCCTGAAGGTGTTGGGGTTGGCGTTGATCCATTCGTCGCTGGCGGCAAAGGCACAGCAGGGGTGCCCCGGCCATAGCTCTTTAGTCAGCATGTGAATGTAGCCCGCCCCTTCATACACCGCCCGCTGGTTGAACGGGTCTGGCATCAGGTAGGCGTCGATGTCGCCCGCCACCATCTGGGCAATGCTGTCCGGCGGGGGAACGGGGCGAATCTTGACATCCACATCGGGATCTAACCCGCCAGTGGCCAGGTAGTAGCGCAGCAGCAGGTTGTGCATGGAGTAGGGGAAGGGCACCCCAATGGTAAAGCCCTTGAAGTCGGCGGGGCCATTGACCTTGCCCTTATGCCGCTCGGCCACGGTGATGGCCTGACCATTGATATTCTCAATACTGGCCAGCTTGACACCAAAGGAGGCCGAACCCAACCCCAGGGTCATGGCAATGGGCATGGGGGCCAGCATGTGGTAAGCATCGAGTTCCCCTGCGATCGCTGAGTCACGCACCGCACCCCAGCTGGGCATTTTCACCACTTTGGCGTTGAGGCCGTATTTTTCATAGAAGCCCAGGGGCTCCGACATAATAATTGGGCTGGCGCAGGTGATGGGAATAAAGCCAATCTGTAGTTCGGTTTTTTCGAGGCTGCTGGTGTCAACCGGGGCAGCGGCATCTTCGGTGGCTGCCGGTTCGTCGCCGCCACCGGCACAGCTGGCCAGGGCCACTAGAGCCGCACCGACCGCCATGTTGCGCAAAAACTCTCGCCGGGTGGCCCCGCTGTTGCGAATAGAGTCACTGAAGAATAGTTCTGCCTGAGGCCCAAAGGCAGCCGCAAAGGCATTTTCTAAGCCCCCCGCCTGCTCACACAGGCCCATGATCAGCCGCTCCCGCTTGGGGTCACCCCGGCCCACCCGCTTCAAGAACAGCGCCTTTCTCAACTCGTGGGCATTGACGTTGTCAGCGGCCCGCAGCTGGTTCTCTTTGTAGAGCCCCATCTTGACCAGGTCATCGACCATATCCACCGGGTCTTTGGGCATGGTCTGCATGAACTGCCAGTGATCCATGGTGGAGTGGCGCCCGCCGCAGAGAATACAGGCCAGCTCCAGATCAGAGATTTCGCCGCGATCGCAGTTGAGGTTGTCCCACCGTTGGGCTGGTCGTGTCGCTGAAGTAAAAACCATAATTTTTGTCTACCAAAACTTCACTGAGTAAACTCAACTAAATCTTTTGATACTCGGGCTGGCAAGTATATTGCCTGTAATCTATCAAGCTCTAACCAAAAATACAGCGGACATTTTTTTGAACCTGATAGGATTTTTCGAGGTAGTTATTTTTCACCTCGAAATCGCAGCTTAATTCGTTAATTTCGCTACAGAAGTCTGTCTCCAGCCCTGGGGTGAAACTCCATAGAGCTGGCGAAATTGACGGGCAAAATAGGCGGCATCGTTATAGCCAGAGGCCGCTGCTATCTGGCGAATTGTCTGCTTGGTTTCCGCTAGCAGCTTTTTAGCCTGGGCCATACGCCGAGCAATAATCCACTGCTTGACCGTCTGCCCCGTTTCCAACTGCACCAGATTTGTCAAGTAAGCGGGAGAATATCCCACCTGCTGAGCGACGTCCTTGAGATTGATCGCAGCATGATACTGCGATTCGATGAACTCAAATACGGGGGCCAGTTTGGGGCAGTCTGGGAAAATCGATCTGTCCCTGGGCTGAGACGTTGGATCAGCCCGTTCGGAATCACCAATGGCTCTGGTCGGCTTAGTTAGCCCTTCCCGGTAAAGCCTGGAGAGTTCATCCTGTCGCTGCAATCGGGTATTGATCGCCGCCAAAAATTGCTCTACGGTGCAGGGCTTGGTGAGATAGTCGTCGGCACCGAGTTCCATGCCCCGGCGCAGGTCGGCCATGGCAACTTTCGCCGTCAAAAAAATGAGTGGAATCGTAGCAGTTTCACTCGACTTCCGCAGTGTTTGCAGGACGGAATAGCCATCCATATCGGGCATCATGATGTCGCAAACCACCAGGTCGGGATGGTGCTGTTGGGCCATTTTCATGCCAACGACACCACTCTCCGCGCCAAACGCCTGAAAGCCTTCGAACTCTAAACACTGCAAAAAAATGTTTCGGGTTTGGGCTTCGTCCTCAATGACGAGTACGGTCTTCATGACAACTCCAGGAAGACAATTGCAACCTTAAAAAATAGCTAGCTAAAAAATCGAACACAAACCTTGCTGCGAGCATCTCTCACCGCAGCAAATAATTTTTTAAATGAATTTAGGATGTGTATATCCCTCCCTTGATAGTCGTTAAGAGGAGGCCTCGTGGTGTACTACAATACATTTTCTGTCGGTGAGTCTGGTAATCCGGGACTGAATCGTTACCCTGCCCAGCCTTTGCATCGCCCCACATGGTTTGATTTGACAGACCGCTAACTTCCAAGTTCTGACCTAGCTATGGCCCTAGATGAACCCACCGAACAGCAGCTAGAGCAACTGCGCCGCCAGCAGCAGCTGATTCTCAACGCTGTGGGGGAAGGGGTCTATGGGTTGGATCTCGATGGCAATGTCACCTTCGTCAACCCGGCGGCAGCGGCAATGATCGACTGGCCCATGGGGGAGCTGATCGGCAAGTCGATGCATGCGGTGCTGCACCACTCCCACCCCGACGGCAGCACCTACCGACGCGAAGACTGCCCCATCTATGCGGCGTTTCAGGACGGCAGCGTGCGGCGGATCACCGATGAAGTGTTCTGGCGTAAAGACGGTACCAGCTTTCCGGTGGAATATATCAGCACCCCGATGCACGACGAAGAGGGCCAGCTGATTGGGGCCGTGGTCACCTTTCGAGATATTACCAAACGCCGCTGGGCGGAGGACGTGTTGCAGCGGGCCAACGAGGAGCTAGAGCAAAAGGTGGAAGAACGCACCGCCCGCCTGCGCCAGGCGAATCACCAGCTGCGGGAGCTGAGCGAGATGCGATCGCGCTTTGTCGCCATGGTCTGCCATGAGTTTCGCAACCCGCTCAACAACATTGCCCTGTCGGTGTCGTCGCTGAACCGCTATGACACCCAGCTGACCCCCGACGACAAAGCCAACTACCTGGTCAACATCAATGCCAATGTCGAGCGCATGACCCAGATGATCGACGACATTCTGGTGATTGGCAAAATCGAGGCCAAGGTGCTGGAGGTCAACCCCGAACCGATGGATGTGGTGGCATTCTGCCAGGCCCTGATCGCCGAGCGCGAGTATCTGCGGCCCCAGCAGCCGATCGCCTTTGGCTGCCGCAGTCGCCAGCTTCCGGCTATGTTCGATCGGCGGCTGCTGCGATCGATCTTGAGCAACCTGCTCTCCAACGCCATCCGCTACACGCCCGACGATCAGGCTATTCGGCTAAAGCTGGCGAAGCGGCAAAACCAGCTCATTTTTCAGGTGCAGGATGAGGGTATTGGCATTCCTGCCGAAGACCGGCGCGATCTGTTCGAGCCCTTTCACCGGGGCCGCAACGTCAGCAACATCCCCGGCACCGGGCTGGGGCTGAGCATTGTCAAGCAGTTTGTGGATCTGCTGCAGGGCACGATCGAGGTCAGCAGCCGGGTGGATCAGGGCACGACATTTACGGTGCGGTTGCCGTTGGTGTGACGGGCATTGTCTGGGCGATCGGGCGTCCCTTACGGGTCAGGTTCTGGCTCCTGCTATTCTGGCTGCGTAGCCCATCAACCCCTGGTGTTATGAATCTCTTCAAGCAGCCGCGCCCCACCGCTAAAGCCGAGCACCTACAGCAGATCAAAGCCTGGACTCAGGAGCTGCTCGATCTGCCCGCCGAGGTGCCGATTTCCATTAGTCAGCTACAGTGCCACGAGCCGGGCTGCCCGCCGATGGAAACGGTGATTGCGGTGATGAGCCAGCCGCCGCAGACGTTCAAGATTCATGCGGCGGCGGGGGATGTGACTTTGGCGGATTTGCAGGGGGCGATCGCCCCTCAGGGGTTAGAGTCGAACATCGGATCGCTCCAATGAACTCTCTTTCAAAACCGGACGTGAGAGTTTCCCCTCATCCGGCTCCTCAATGAACTGACTCGGCCCAAAGAAAGCTGAGCACGACCCGTCCGTTGCCGTTTTGAGATCATGGCAGTGGCCATGGAGCAACTGGAGATTGTCAAAGGTCTCTTGACCGCCCCGCGACAATGGCTGGATATGGTCAACCTCGACCAGGTCATGGAACGTGATGTGAAGTTTGCAGAACGCACATTTACCCTCTTGCTTCTGGAGCAGCCGAGCAACCCGAGGGGAGATGCCGGGATAGCGCCCCATTCGCTGTGACCAATAAGCCCAATCCCCGTCATAGGGAGACTTCTGGTTCTTCAGAGTCGTGTAGACAGCGGTGCGGTGCCGGATATGACGGGTGAGCTCCACGTCCTTGGCGGCAAACGTCCATCGTCCTTTAGTTCTGATTTGCCAGTACTTTTCGGCCACTTTTCGGGCTCCTCGTCCGGTGCAGCGGTTCACGGCCCAGGCGCGGAGCTTTTGGTAAGTGAGGAAGTCGGCTTTAGCCAGTTGGGAGCGAGCATTGAAGTAGCCAAAGTAGGTCGCCCATCCCCGAATCACAGGATTCAGGGCATGGATTAAGGCCGCTTGCGGCGCGTGGCTATACTGCTTGATGATCTCTCCTACGGCGGCCATATGCCGTTTGAGGCTGTCCTGACTGGGGGTGACAAAGAGCTTGAATCCTAAGGAGCGACTGATGGCACCACTCCGGTAGTTCCCTTGCATCACGCGGGAAGCGCGATGCTGGCCCACCGGATGTTGTTGAAAGTGGTACCCCAGGAAATCGAATCCCACGTTTCCCTCAACCGGAGTCAAGGTGTGAGTGATTCGCGTCTTCTCCGGATGAATAACTAGCCCCATGTCTTGCAGCCAGGTCGTTAACGCCTCAAGGCAACCCTGAATGACGCTCAGGTCTTCATGCAGAATGACAAAGTCATCGGCATATCGAACCAGTTTGGGGGACAGGATATCGCGGCGTTTCCCGTCAATGATGCGGGCATGCCGGGGATACTGCTGCTTGAGATAAGTCTCCATGCCGTGCAACGCAATGTTGGCTAGTAAGGGAGAAATGACACCACCTTGAGGCGTTCCGCGTTCCGTAGGGAACCAGTTTGCCCCTTCAATCACCCCCGCTGAGAGCCAGGCTTTAATCTGGCGACGGAGGCTGGGAAAAGTGTCGAGCTTATCCAACAACTTGCTCTGATCAATTTGGTCGAAGCACTTGGCGATATCCGCATCCAGCACGTATTTGGCTTTCTGCTGGGTCGCCTGTTGAATCGCCCTGAGAGCGTCTTGTGCTGAGCGACCGGGTCTGAAACCGTAGGAGTGAGGCTCAAATTTGGCCTCCCACTGGGGCTCCAGGGCTAGTTTGACCAGGGCCTGGCGAGCTCGTTCGGTCATGGTCGGAATCCCGAGGGGCCGTTTTTCCGTTTTCCCTGGCTTGGGAATCAGCACCCGTCGAACTGGGGTTGATTTGTCGCTCAAGGAGAGGGTTTGGGCCAGTTGCAAGCGTTGAGCTGGGGTGAGGGATTTGACGCCATCAATCCCGGCTGTCTGCTTGCCTCGATTGTCCTGAGTAACCTTACGCACCGCCAGGCAGCGAGCTGCCCACGACCGCATCAGGGTCTTTTGCAGTTTGCGAACGGTTTTCACATCACCATTCTGTTCAGCTCGGTAAATCCTCGTTTGCAGCTTGAATACCTTCGCCTCTAGCTGTCGCCAGGGGAGGGTCTTCCATTCCACTGGAGGTGCATTGACCCCAGTCTTAGACGTTTGGACTGTGACTTGATTCATTACCATCAGTTCATCGTGTATCTGTTGGCCTATCCTGGGCATTACCCCAGGCGTTTGCTTTTGATACAATCCCGCCCGCTGAGGGCTTGTAGCTTGGCTGCCGACTCTGGGGTGAACCAGAGAGCGCCTCAGCGGGTTATTCCGTTCCGAATGACCATTGTTTGAATCCTTAGGGCGATGCTCTCCACCGGGTTAATGGGAAGTGCAGACTGGTCGAGACTGGAATCGCCAGTTCCCGTTTGCCTTGCCGTTTTGGCCTGGGCTGCTAACCGTCGTAGCCCACTTGACGTAACGATGGTTCTGACGCATCTTCGCTTTCGCTACCCATAGATTCTTTGCTAGACAGATTGCCGAGTACGGTTCTCGGAAGGGCTGCCGTTCATCCCCGCTTCACCCGATTGAGAGCCAGTCTCACGAGTGGGGGAAGTGCTGTCACCGTTGCACCCACGGGGTAGGACTTACACCTACATGGCCATTCAGTTGTCAAGGTCTAAAGACCTTGCGCCTAATCCCCTGAAACTCAGGTGAGTTCCAGTTTCTAGGCAACGGCTCGCACCCAGTCTTCGTCCAGCGCGGCGCAGCAGTAAGGCACTTCCTAACTTGGAGATTTGGGTATCAACTCAAAGTGGGACATTGCTATCGTCAGGTAGACAGAAACAGAAGCCAGGAACCAGCAGGACGCTCAATACTGACATCTGGCTCCTGACTCCGACCTTCCCAGTGCTGCTAGCGTCCCGGCTTCAGTGGATACCCCAATGGTTTGCCCAGAATCTGGAAATATTCGCAATCTGACTCAGGGCAGGGGGACGTAGTAACGCAGCCATTAGCTTTTCTTGAGAACGCTTACTGCTTGCAAAGGAAGGCTTCCTACGTGCAAGGGAAGGCTTACTGCTTGCAAGGGAAGGTCAACGCTTCTAAAGAAATGCCGACTGCTTGCCAAGGAAGGGTGGCTAGTTCTAAAGGAAGGCCCACTCCTGATCAAGCAATGCCTGCTGTCTGCAAAGAAAGGCTTACTGGTTCCCAAAGAAGGCTTACGAGTTCCAAAGCAAGGTTGATGGGTTGAGTTGCAAGCTGAATAACGAGCTAAAGCCCTATAGCTGAGCTGACAGAATACCCGGCTAACGCGATCGCATCGATTGAGCAGCAAAGCTATGTAGGAGTCTTGAAGATAAGGCCAGGGCGCAACCGCTTGCTGAGAGTCACGATAGGATGCAAACAGTTCCGGTAGTGCATTAGTGTACGGGGCAGAGGTTTCACCGCGACCAAAAGAGCTGTCTGTGCCATTGTGAACAAACAAGATCTGAGCGAACGCGATATTTGCACCAAGTTCATCACCCCTGCGATCGCCCGTGCCGGGTGGGATATCCAGACCCAGGTGTTTGAAGAAGTCTCGTTTACTGCCGGGCGCATTATTGTGCACGGGCGGCTGCACACGCGGGGGCAGCAGCGCCGGGCCGACTACGTGCTGAGCTACCATCCCAACCAGCCCATTGCCGTGATCGAGGCCAAAGACAACACCCACAGCCTGGGCGACGGCATGCAGCAGGCTCTGGCCTACAGCGACGCTCTGGATGCCCCCTTTGTGTTTAGCAGCAATGGTGACGGGTTTTTGTTTCACGATCGCACCGGCCTGGGCGGCCCCACCGAAACTACCCTGGCCCTCGACCAGTTCCCCAGTCCCGAGACTCTGTGGCAGCGCTACTGCCAACATAAGGGCCTGAGCGCCGAGGCCCAGCCCACTGTAGCCCAGCCCTACTACGACGATGGCAGCGGGCGCACTCCCCGCTACTACCAGATGGTGGCCATCAATCGCACCGTTGAGGCGGTGGCCAAGGGGCAAAACCGCATTTTGCTGGTGATGGCTACGGGCACGGGCAAAACCTTTACCGCCTTTCAAATTATCTGGCGGCTGTGGAAGGCGCGACAAAAGCGGCGGATTTTGTTTTTGGCCGATCGCAACATTCTGGTTGACCAAACCAAAAACAACGACTTCAAGCCCTTTGGTCAGGCCATGACCAAGGTCAGCAACCGCACCGTCGATAAGTCTTACGAAATTTACCTGTCGCTGTACCAGGCCGTCACCGGCAGCGATGACGAGCAAAATATCTATAAGCAGTTTTCGCCCGACTTCTTTGATCTGATCGTGATCGACGAGTGCCACCGGGGCAGCGCCGCCGAAGACTCGGCCTGGCGGGCCATTCTTGACTATTTCTCTAGCGCCACCCACGTGGGCCTGACGGCCACGCCCAAGGAAACCAAAACCGTCTCCAATACCGACTACTTTGGCGAGCCGGTCTACACCTACTCCCTCAAGCAGGGCATTGAAGACGGCTTTTTGGCCCCCTACAAGGTGGTGCGGGTTGACCTAGACCGCGACCTGCAGGGCTGGCGGCCCAGCCGGGGCCAGATCGACAAACACGGCGAGCTGATCGAAGACCGCATCTACAACCAAAAAGACTTTGACCGCAATTTGATTTTGGAGCGGCGCACCGAGGTGGTGGCCGCCAAGGTGACGGAATTTTTGAGCCGCACCGACCCTTACCAAAAAACCATTGTCTTTTGCGAAAACATTGACCACGCCGAGCGCATGCGCCAGGCCCTGGTGAACCTCAACCCCGATTGCGTGCGCGAAAACCGCAAATACGTCATGCGAATCACGGGCGACGAGCTAGAGGGCAAGGCCGAGCTAGACAATTTCATCAACCCCGAAGAGCGCTACCCGGTGATTGCCACCACCAGCAAGCTGATGACCACCGGAGTCGATGCCCAGACCTGCAAGCTGATTGTGCTCGACCAGCGCATCCAGTCGATGACGGAGTTTAAGCAGATCATTGGCCGGGGCACCCGCATCAACGACGACTACGATAAGCACTGGTTCACCATTCTCGACTTTAAGAAGGCCACCGAGCTGTTTGCCGACCCCGCCTTTGACGGCGACCCAGTGCAGGTCTACGAACCCAAGGGCGATGACCCGATTGTGCCCGGCGATGAGGAGCTGCTGCCTGGAGGGGAGACCTCATCCCCTGGAGAACCGGGGGTGGGGGAGATGGGGGGGACATATAACGGTGATAGCAGTGACGGCGATCGCCCCAAGCGATCGCGCTACGTGGTGCACGATGTGGAAGTCAGCGTGCTGGCGGAGCGGGTGCAGTACCTTGGCCCCGACGGCAAGCTGATTACCGAAAGCCTTAAAGACTACACCCGCAAGCAGGTCAAGGCGCAGTACGCCTCGCTGAGCGACTTTTTGCGCCGCTGGAATGCCGCCGATCGCAAGCAGGCGATCATCGCTGAGTTGGCGGAAAACGGCATCTTTTGGGATGACCTGATCAAAGACCTGGGCAAAACCCTGGGCGACGAGCCCGACCCCTTTGACGTGATCTGTCACATTGTCTACGACCAGCCGCCCCTGAGCCGCAAAGCCCGGGCCGAGCAGGTGCGCCGCACAGGCTACTTCGACACCTACGAAGGCCCCAGCCGTCAGGTGCTCGACGCCCTGCTGAGCAAGTACGCCGATGCTGGGCTCGATGCAATCGAGGATGTGACGATTTTGCGGCTCGACCCGTTTAGTCGGCTGGGGTCGCCGCTGGAGCTGCTCAATGCCTTTGGCGGCAAACCGGGCTACACCAGGGCCGTTCAGGATCTAGAAGCCGCCCTGTATGGGCAGACGGCCTAGCGTAGGAGCGATCGGGCAGTCCGTTAAAATTAGGCCATGCCAAATGGCGGTTGAGCTCCAGCCTAGCTAGCCGCTGATCCAGCCCTGTATCTCCAGAGAGGTTTAGCCATGACACCCCTCGAACAAATCCAGCAGGATATTCAGACGCTTCCCCAGGATGCGCTTGATCTTTTAGCCCAGTTCATTCAGCTGCTTAAAAAAAGCCAGTCAGTTCATCCAGAAAACCGCTCTGGTGCTGAGCCGTCCTCCAGCTCTGACGCAGCAGACTGGTCTGACTTGATCGGCTGTATGGATGCAGAAGCAGACTTGTCAGTCAACTACAAAACCTATTTGCTAAACGGATTAGAGCAAAAGTATGGTCATCATTGATACTGGCTTTTGGCTCGCCCTGGCCAATCGACGAGACCCCGCTCATCAACTGGCTAGAGCGCGATTTCTAGACCTTCAGCAAGGAGGGTTTATTACCACTTGGTGCGTTATTACAGAAACGTGCTACCTCTTGCAGCAAAGAGTGGGTGTAGACGCCCCAAGCGCCTTACTGGGCAAGATTTCTGCGGGTTCTCTCCAAGTATTTGATTTGACGCAAGCTCACTGCCAACGCATTACATCGCTGATGAGCCAATACAGAAATCTGCCCATGGATCTAGCCGACGCTTCATTGGTCGTTTTAGCCGAACATCTTGGCCATGGTCGCATTCTTTCGGTTGATCAGCGTGATTTCAATACTTACCGTTGGAAAAATACCCATCCTTTTCAAAATCTTTTGATTTAAATATCCATCCTCCATCTATCGTGCCAACGCTCTGCGTTGACACGACTCTCCCGACGCTCCAGCGTCCTCGCGGACGGGGCGCTAGAGCGCCATTAGAGGCATTCCCACGCGGAGCGTGGGAACGATGGAGACTGGGGCAGCGTGGGAAAGATAGGGGTGATCTAAGAGGTTCCCCATGGGTCGCAGCCGCTATGTGATTACCGAGCCCGATCGCCCCCATTTCCTGACCTGCACCGTAGTGGAATGGTTGCCTGTATTCACTCGCCCTGAAGCCGTAGAGATTGTTCTCAATAGCTGGGCTTATCTGCGAGAACACGACCAATTCGAGCTGTACGGCTACGTCATCCTGGAAAATCACCTGCACCTAGTCGCCCAAGCACCCCGGTTAGATAGCTGTGTAGCCCGTTTCAAATCCTTCACGGCGGTAAAGCTGATTGAGCTATTGGTCCAGCAGCGGGCTACCACTATTGTGCGGCGGCTGCATTTTGCCAAACCTCGTTATAAATGCGATCGCCAGCATCAGTTTTGGCAAGAAGGCTCCCATGCAGAGCTTGTGCTGAACGACGACATGATGCGACAAAAATTGGACTACATTCATAACAACCCAGTGAAACGGGGCTATGTTGATCGTCCAGAGCACTGGCGCTATTCCAGCGCCCGCAGCTATTGTGGTGGCGAGAGCCTGATCGCAATTGATCCCTGGCACTAACGACTCTATACCCATCGACCCATCACCCATCACCCATCGTGCCAACGCCCTGCGTTGACACGACTCCCCCGACGCTCCTGCGTCCTAAGACAGGGCGCTGGAGCGCCATTGGGGACATTCCCACGCGGAGCGTGGGTACGATGGGGGTAACTAGAAGGACAGCATCCATGGCGATTAGCACCACGATCAAATCCATCCAAGACATCATGCGTAAGGATGTGGGCGTGGATGGCGATGCCCAGCGCATTGGGCAGCTGGTGTGGATGCTGTTTCTGAAGATTTTTGACGATCGCGAGTACGAGTGGGAGATGTTGACTGACGACTACCAATCGCCCCTGCCCGATGCCCTGCGCTGGCGCAACTGGGCCGCCGACCCCGAGGGCATTACCGGCGAGGAGCTGAAGGATTTTGTCGATAACCGGCTGTTTCCGGGGTTGCAGCGGCTTCAGCCCAGGGGCGGCGACTACCGAGGCGTGGTGATTCGCAATGTCTTTGAAGACGCCTACAACTACATGAAGTCTGGCCAGCTGATGCGCCAGGTGATCAACAAACTGCAGGCCGGGGTTGACTTTAACAAGTCGAGCGATCGCCACTCCCTGGGCGATATGTATGAGCAGATTCTCAAAGACCTGCAAAGCGCGGGCAATGCGGGCGAGTTTTATACCCCCCGCGCCGTCACCCAGTTTATGGTCAACCGGGTCGACCCCCAGCTGCACGAAAAGGTAATGGACCCCGCCTGCGGCACGGGCGGCTTTTTGACCTGCACCATTGACCACAAGCGCCAGCGCTACGTGCAAACCCCCCAGGATGAAACCACCCTGCAGCACAGCATTCACGGGGTCGAAAAAAAGCCCCTGCCCTACCTGCTGGCCACCACCAACCTGGTGCTGCACGGCATTGAGGTGCCCGACCAGATTCAGCACGACAACACCCTGGCCAAGCCGCTGATCAGCTGGGGGCCAAAGGAACGGGTGGACGTGATTGTGGCCAATCCGCCCTTTGGCGGCATGGAAGAAGACGGCATTGAGAACAACTTTCCCCAGGCGTTTCGCACCCGCGAGACGGCGGATCTGTTTATGACGCTGTTTATTCACCTGCTGCGGAGTGGCGGGCGGGCGGCGGTGGTGCTGCCCGATGGCTTTTTGTTTGGCGAAGGCACCAAAACCCGGCTCAAAGAAAAGCTGCTGAGCGAGTGCAACCTGCACACCATTGTGCGGCTGCCAAACGGCGTGTTTAACCCCTACACGGGCATTAAAACCAACCTGCTGTTTTTTACCAAGGGCCAGCCCACCGAGGCGGTGTGGTACTACGAGCACCCCTACCCACCGGGCTACAAGAGCTACAGCAAAACTAAGCCGATGCGGTTTGAGGAGTTTGCCGCCGAAATCGACTGGTGGGGCAGCGAGGCCGATTGCTTTGCCAGCCGCCAGGTCACCGAGCAAGCCTGGCGGGTGCCCGTAGAAGATATCGTGGCGCGGGGCTACAACCTGGATATCAAAAACCCCCACCAGGGCGATCAGATCAGCCACGACCCCGACGAGCTGCTGGCGCTGTATGCCCAGCAGCAGGGCGAGATTCAAACCCTGCGCGACCAGCTCCGCGACGCGCTGGCGGCAGCGCTAGCGCCATGACCCCCCACCCTCGTGCCCACGCTCCGCGTGGACACGGGCTAGCAGGACGCTCCAGCGTCCTCTAAGGCCAGGGCGCGGAGCGCCGTGGGGGCATACCCACGCAGAGCGTGGGCACGATGTGGAGTAATGAGAGAGCGAAGCGTGACCGTAGAGCAATTGATTATCGACAAGCTCGACCTGTGGACGAGCGCCACTACCCACAAAGCCACCAGTGGCCGAGGCCGCAACGGCAAGCTAGAGCTAACGGGGCTAAAGAAACTGCGCGAGCTGATTTTAGAACTGGCAGTGCGGGGCAAGCTGGTGCCCCAAGACCCCAACGATGAACCCGCCAGCGTGCTGCTGGAAAAGATCGCCGCTGAAAAAGCGCGATTGGTGAAGGAAGGGAAGATTAAAAAGCCCAAAGTGCTGCCGGAGATTGCGGAGGATGAGAAGCCATTTGAGTTGCCAGAAGGGTGGGAGTGGGCTTACCTCGAAAATATTGGACGAGACTGGGGGCAAAAGACTCCTAATAAACCATTCAGCTATATTGACGTTGCTTCAATTGACAACGCCAAGGGACTGATTTCTTCGCCGACAGTGCTTAGCTCTGAAGAAGCTCCCTCAAGGGCAAGGAAATTAGTACAGGAAGGTACTCTCATTTATTCAACGGTTCGCCCATACCTCCAGAATATCGCTGTAGTAGATATAGTTATCGATCCTGAGCCAATCGCCAGCACTGCTTTTGCAATTATTTATCCATTAGGAAATATGCCACCGAGATATTTCCTTCACTATTTACGTAGTCCAACTTTCGTTAACTACGTTGAGTCGGTTCAAACTGGAATTGCTTATCCAGCCATCAACGATAAACAGTTTTTCTCAGGATTAGCGCCAATCCCACCCCTCGCGGAACAGCAGCGGATTGTGGAGAAGGTGGATGAGTTGATGGGGTTGTGCGATCGCATCGAAAACCACACCCTCGACCACCTCGCCGCCCACGAAACCCTAGTAGACACCCTCCTCGACACCCTCACCCAGGCCGAAAGTGCCGCCGAACTGGCCGACAACTGGGGCCGCCTCGCCGACCACTTCGACACGCTGTTTACTACTGAACAGAGTATCGATCGCCTTAAGCAAACCATTCTGCAACTCGCCGTCATGGGCCGCCTGGTGCCCCAAGACCCCACCGACGAACCCGCCAGCGTGCTGCTAGAGAAGATCGCCGCCGAAAAAGCGCGATTGGTGAAGGAAGGGAAGATTAAGAAGCCGAAGGTCTTGGATGCGATCGGGGAAGATGAGAAACCTTTTGAAGTGCCCGATGGTTGGCTATGGGAGCGAATAGGGACTTTTGCTCTAGTCGGAACAGGCGCAACACCAGCAAGGGATAGACCTGACTACTATGTTCCAGAAGAAATTGCTTGGGTTACAAGTGGAGAAACTAGCCAGGAGGCAGTTTTCAGCACAAAAGAAAAAATTTCGCGGAAGGCAGTTGAAGAAACAAACGTTACAGTTTATCCACCTGGAACGCTCATAGTGGCAATGTACAGGCAGGGGAAGACCCGTGGACAAATTACAGAACTCAAAATCCACGCAGGAACTAACCAAGCGTGTGCTGCAATTCAATTAGTAGATGAAAGTTTGCACCACAAGGATTACATCAAATTATTTTTTCAAAAATCCTATGAGGAATTACGCGAGCATGCGGCAGGAGGGGCACAGCCGAACCTAAATGTTGGAAAAATCTCGCATACACCAGTTTCCCTCCCACCCCTCGCCGAACAACACCGCATCGTCCAAAAAGTCGATGCCCTTATGGCCCTCTGCGATCAGCTCAAAGCCCGCCTGGCACAGGCCGACGACACCCGGCGGCACTTGGCCGAGGCCGTTGTCGATCAGGCCATTCAGTAGCCATTCCCCAGCCATCGTGCCAACGCTCCGGCGTTGACACGACTCTCCGACGCTCCAGCGCCCTCCGAAGACTGGACGCTGGAGCGCCACCGGGGCATTCCCACGCAGAGCGTAGGAACGAGCGACTCTGCCCTATGGCAAGAGGTCGTCAATCGCGATCGCAGCTCCCTCCACCCTCAACGGTGCAACCCGCTGACCAGCCTGGTAGGTCACTGTCTCACCGTATCGCCAACCGTAGTCCGCCTGACTATCTTCCACCGGTTGCCGGTAAACCTCTAACTGCCGCTTTACCAAATTCAAAATCCAGTAGTCGGCTACGTTAGCCTTCGCATACAGGCTTTCTTTCACCTTGCGGTCATAGCTCACCGACGTATCTGCCACCTCCACAATCAGAGCCGCCACGGTAGGGTGAGCTTCGGCATAGTCGCGCACCGTCCCTGGCACCACCGCCATATCAGGTTCTGGTTCAGAAATATCGCTCACCACAAACGGCTTTTGCTGACGAATGTAGTAGCCTGCGCCAAATACGCCCTTGAGCGCCTCATCCACCAGGTCAATCGCCGCCGCGTGGGGGATTTTCATCGCGGCCATATCGATTATCTGCCCTTCTACCAGCTCCACTCGCCGCCCTTCAAAAAAACCGAGCTCAGCCATGCGATGGTACTCCTCACGAGTCCACACATGCACCTGAGGTTGGGTGACAGATACCATGCCGATAGGCTCCTGGCGAGGTTAGGCCGTTTGAGCGATGCACCGAGACACCATTGCCCTAGCACAACGCCCCGCTCAAATTCTATCCAATGCGCCTCAGCCTCAGGTGCAATGCTGAATCTTTCTCATCCACTGTCCCCTCCTACGGAGGGGTGCCCGCAGGGCGGGGTGGGTCAGTCTTAGCAATGAGAAAATTTTCTCGCATCAAAGCCATCCGCAATCCCACCCCTGCCTCTCCCTGGAGGGGATTTGTGCCACCATCCCCTCCCACGGAGGGGTGCCCGCAGGGCGGGGTGGGTCAATCTCAGCCATGAGGCGGATTCGTCACCCATGCTGCGATCGCCTGAAGCACGGCCTCGGTCTGATAGCGCACTTCGTCATCGCGGAATCGTAGAAATCTGACGCCGTAGGCTTCAAGCCTAGCCTGTCGATACTGGTCCTGCTCCTGGGCTTCTTTGCTGTCATGGGAAGAACCATCGATCTCGATGGCCAGTCGTAGCTTCTTGCAGTAAAAGTCAACGATGTACTCATCGATAGGCTTCTGGCGATCGAAGTCAAAGCCCTGCATTTGTTTGCCTTTTAAGTGCTGCCACAAAATTACCTCCGAGCGGGTCATGTTTTGTCGCAGTTGGCGGGCGATTTGCTTTAACCGCGGGTTGTAGGGCAGAAAATCTAAGGGCATGGAAAGACTAGTGGTTCAATTGGGTGCTCTGCACTCAAAATGCCCAGAAGATCCCACCCC
>NZ_JADEWX010000128.1 GCF_015207395.1 Nodosilinea sp. LEGE 07088 | reverse complement strand
GGTTCGGCTGGGGGCGTCGCCACCTCTTCGCCATAGAGAGGCTTAGGCGGCAGCACCGATAGGCGACCCATAAAGTAGCGGGCCGTAGCCACCCCCGCCATCGACAACAGTATCAGGGCAATGGCAACGCCCAAAATTAGCTTTGAAAGACCAATGAAAAATCCTTTCATGGACGGTAGCGGGCCAGATGAAGGTCTACAGCTTGCTAATGGTACAGCACCCGCGATTAATCGGCATCGGGTAGAGGCGGACGAAATCGTGGATCGAGGCTACTGCGCGAGGCCATGCGGGCTTTGCCTGCCGCGGCCCAGGCCTGAAGGGCCTCAATTTGCTCCTGGGCAGTGCGCGCCAGGGGCACCATTTCGCTGGCAGCGGTGAGAATGTCGTCAGTGGTAAAATCGCGGTTTTGGCTAAAACCGAGGTGCATGGCCTCGACGATCGCCTGCTCGATCTCAGCCCCCGAGAAGTCGGGGGTTTCGTAGGCCAGACGGGCGGTGTCGAAGCTCTTGAGGGTATGGGGCCGCAGGCGGGAGAGGTGCACTTCAAAAATTGCCTGGCGATCGCCCTGGCTGGGCAGCCCCACAAAGAAAATCTCGTCAAAGCGCCCCCGCCGCAGCATCTCGGGAGGTAGGGTCTGAATGTTGTTGGCGGTGGCCACCACAAATACCGGCGAGGTTTTCTCTGCCATCCAGGTGATGAAGGTACCAAAGACACGGCTAGCTGTACCCGCATCGCCCCGACCATCCATCCCGCCAAAGGCTTTATCGATTTCGTCGATCCACAGTACGCAGGGGGCCAGCGCCTCAGCGAGCTGAATCATCTGCCGGGTACGGGCCTCTGACTCGCCCACCAGACCGCCAAACAACCGTCCTACATCCAGCCGCAGCAGAGGCAGGTGCCAGTGGTGGGCGATCGCCTTGGCCGTGAGCGACTTACCTGTTCCTTGAATGCCGATCAGCAGCAGCCCCCGTGGGTGGGGCAGACCATACTGGCGCGCTTTTTCCGAAAAGGCCGCGCCCCGTTTCAACAGCCAGTCTTTGAGGTTGTCGAGCCCACCGATGTCCGAAATCTGCTCGGTGGCGGGGTAGTAGTCGAGAATTTGGGTCTGGCGAATGCTCTGACGCTTTTCTTCGAGAATCAGGTCGAGGTCAGCCGGGATAAAGGCACCATGGTCGGCGATCGCCCTTGCCAGCACCCGCCGAATACGCTCCAGCGACAGCCCTTGACAGGTGCGCACCAGCTCCTCGACCATCCTCCCCGGCAGGTCGGTGTTAGTGGCCGCCAA
Source organism: Nodosilinea sp. LEGE 07088 (assembly GCF_015207395.1). Taxonomy (GTDB): domain Bacteria; phylum Cyanobacteriota; class Cyanobacteriia; order Phormidesmidales; family Phormidesmidaceae; genus Nodosilinea. The sequence continues at coordinate 16,960 of NZ_JADEWX010000128.1, read as the reverse complement.
GAGCTGCTTGACCTCCTGGCGAATAGCGCTGGCATCGGGCAGGGTAAACTCCAGCACCGTCACGATCTCGCTGAGTTCGTCGGGAATCGTGAGCTGGGCCGAGAGAATGATCAGGGTTTTAGGCTGGTTCTTGAGGCGACGGGCCAGATTTCTCAGCTTACGGGAAACCGCGATATCGTCTAAAAACCGATGAAAATCTCGCAGCACAAACACCGCTGGAGCGGTGGCGGGCAGTTTTTCGACCAGCTCTAGCGCCTGGAGCGGATTGCGCTTGCCAAAGCCGGCATCGTTGAGGTTGCCCTGGTAGCCGTCCACAAAATCCCAGGTGTAGAGGGCGCGGTGGCCCTGGGCGGTAGCGCAGACGGCAATATCGGCCTCGGCGCGCTCTTCTTCGGCGGTGGCGATATAGACAATTGGGTAGCGGGCACGAATCAGTAACCCTAGTTCGTCAATAAAGGCCACGGCTAGTCCTCAGGAGCCTGAAATTGCTGCTGCAGCTGGGCCAGGGCTGCCCAGCGGTGATCAATAGGGTTAAGACTAGTGCCCCCCTGCGGCGGAGTCTCGATGCCGGGGCAGTCTTCGTCGCAGATTTGCGGTTGGGGCAGGGCCAGACAAATTTGCTCATAGACCCAGGCCTCAGGGTAAAAGTAGCTGTTGGGAGGCAGCGTCTCGAACAGATCATCCGCCGACACTTCTCGCTCTAGGGGCAGGGTAGCGGGGTCGGGGTCAGGCTCTAGCCAGATCAGTTCTTGGGCCGACAGTCTGATGCGATGGTTATAGGCTTGCAGACAGCGATCGCAGGTCAGCGTCACAATGGTATCTGCCTTGGCCTGCACTTCTAGATAGGTGCCCTGATGAATCACCGTCAGCTCGCCACGCACCGGAGTCAGCGTTTCGAGGTCGGCTAGGTGGGCGTTGAGGTCAACGGTAAAAGTTTTCTCAGCCCGCTGTAGCAGGTTGGGTATGTACACTCGTTCCAATGGTCATACCTCCCATGACTGGCGCTCTTTCTCTATCGTGTGAACCTAGCCATCAGCGTCGTCTCTTTGTTGGCTGGCTGGGCACACCACCAGGCGGCGATCGGGTTCGCGACCCCGACTAAAGGTGGCCAGGCTCTCTTGGGCCGCTAAAAAATGATGCATCTGCCGCCGTTCGGCGGACGAGAGCCCCTGCATTTCATACTCTTCGCCACTGGCTATCACCTGCTCAGCCGCCTCGGCCGCCATCGCCTTAAGCTCTTCTAGGCGTCTAGCTCGGTAGCCCGCCAACTCAATGGTAAAGGCCTGCTGATCATCCTGGCCCTTGCCCAGATTGAGGGTCGTGTTAGCCAGGTACTGAATCGAGTCCAATACTGCTCCACCCTCGCCAATCAGCGCCTGCACCTGCTCGGCAGACAGCGATGCCTCATCAATGGTGAGCCAACAGCTTTCTCCCGACTCGTCTTCAACCGGGTGAGCGCTGACGGTGGAGGGCAGCCCCTGCATACTCAGCAGGGACGTGAGCCAGTTCACTCCAGCAGTAGCAGCATCAATGGCCATGGGCTATGCCTTTTTCTTCTTACTACGTCCGGGCTCAAAGGGCAGAGTCTGGCGGTTATCGTCGGCCTTGGCCTCGGCATCGACAATTTTTTGCAGATTCTCAGGCAGGGGTTCTCGCGAGAGGATGAAGGTTTGCAGGGTCTGAAAGATGTTGGCGATCAACATATACATCAGCACTCCAGCAGGCAGTGGGAAGAACAAGAACATACCTGAAAAGATCAGTGGCGTAAACTTATTGACCGCCGCCTGCTGAGGGTTATCGCTCGTGGCAGACCCCTGCCCAGAAAGTACCTGGTTGAGATAAAGACTGGCCCCAAAACCCAGGATCATGATCAAAATATCCCAGTGGATAGCGCCATCGTCACCCGTGACGCCGATGCGGCCGAGGGCCTTAATAAACAGAAAGCCCTTGTTGGCCGCCAAGCCGGGAGCCTGAACTCGCACAGTTGCCTCGCCGGGGGCTAAAGCCGTGAGGGTGCCATCTTGAGCGACAGCAACGAACTCGGCACCTTTAGTAATTTCCCAACGGGGCTGAAAGCTATCGACATCGTCGTTATATTCAGCGACTAACGATTCAATAGTTTCACCCTCAGCAGTTTGCAGCCGCACATCGGTTTTTTCGCCTACGACCAACTTGTTGCCGCCGGGCAACACTGCTGAGATGGGGAAGTGCGAGCCGTCAGACACGTAGATGGCCTTCGGGGAAGTGCTAAACACCTGGGGCTGAATTTGCGCAATGCTTTCCTGAGGAAAGACCTGCACGTTGACGTCGTAGTTGATATCAGCAAACGGCGACCCCCGCAGGGTGGCAAACAGGGCAAAGAGAATAGGCATCTGCAACAACACAGGGAAGCAGCCCGCCAGCGGATTGCCAAACTCTTTATAAACCCCGCTCATTTCCTCTTGTAGTTTGGTGGGGTTGTCTTTGTAGCGCTCTTGAATTTCTTTGACGCGCTTTTGCATCAGGGGCTGGGCTACCTTCATGCGGCGCATGTTACGAATAGACCCGGCATTGAGGGGATACAGGGCAAACCGAATGACCAGGGTAAGAGCCACAATGGCCAACCCATAGCTGGGCACGATCCCGTAGAAAAAATCTAGGATCGGCAACATGATGTTGTTGGTCAGAAATCCAATTCCAAAATCCATGGGCACTAAAACCCTGCTATAGGGGATACGACTTAACTGCTCAGTTACCTAATCTACCCCATTGCCGGGGAGGCAAGCCGCCCGGAACGGGTGGGATTGCCGTAGTTAGCTTTGGCCAATGGCACCGCTGACGGCCTGGGCGGCGGGAGAGATGCGCTCATTGATGTAGTCATACACCTCGCGGAAGCGGGGCATAGCGCGCAACTCCAGACGGCTGCCATCTTTGAGGGTGACCACCATGTCGCCCCAGAGGCCCAAGCCCCGAGGCACTGTGACAATCTTACTCACTTCGTTGTAAATCAGGTCGGTGCGATCGCGCCCCATCCAGCCGCCAGTGACCGAAATGCGCCGACTGGTAATGCGGTAGCGCAACCATAGGGCGCGGGTGATAGCCCCGACCGTGAGAGGAAGGCAGATGATTGTAAAGCCCAGCAAAATGTTGAGAATTAAATCGCCAATGTGGGGGCCACCCTCGTAGTACACATCCTCACGAATGCCCATGGAGTACCTCTAGCTTGGTGAACAACTGCTCTAATTCTCGCAAAATTTCGCCATATTCGCACTGCACTGCTTCGGGTCGCAGGTTGATCACAACCCAAAGGTTGGGTTTGAGCACGGGTAACAGCTTGCTCATACCCGCCCGCACTTGGCGTTTCAGGCGATTGCGCACCACTGCTCGCCGATGTACCTTTTGGCTCACCACAATGCCAATGCGGGGGGGCGCTTCCTGCGACCCCAGCGGTGCTGACCATACGCGCACAATGAGATGGCCAGAAACCGCCTTTCTGCCCTGTCGATAGACCTGAGAAAATTCCCGCGATCGCCGCAGTCGATTGAGTTTCGGTAGCACTACCCAATTCCTATATCCGCCGATCCTAATATCCACGACAATGACCCTAGGGCCAGTACTAAGCCCCAGGGCCATTCATCTTCTCGTGCTTCTCGTGCTTCTCGTGCTTGATGTGAGCAGCCCGATTAAACGGCGAGCTTAGCCCGACCCTTACGACGACGGGCTTTAATCACGTTTTGGCCGGTGTAGGAGCGCATACGAGCGCGGAACCCGGAAGTTCGCTTCTGCTTGCGGTTGGTGCCCCCTAGGGTGCGCTTGCTCATGGCTTAGCCTCTTTGCCTGATTCTACTTAAAAAGTCACGGTCTAATATCGTAGCACCAACTGGCCCGCACGCCTATTAGCGCTGGTTCGTCTCAGAGGCAACTTCCATCGGCCAGGTGCCGGCATACTGGTCGATCACATCACCCTGATACATCATCCGCAGGTTGAAATAGTGATAGCCGTAGCGACGGGGGTTGCGTACATTGGAGAACACCACTACTACTTCACTGTTGGCGGGAATGGGCTCTGTTGGGATGATTTCGATCCGACCTTCCTCTTCGATCCAGTCGATGGCCTTGGTGGGAATGACTTCACCGCCGCGCCAATCGCCGCTGCGTAGCTCGATCGCATCGGGATCAAACCGCCCGCCGATTTCGGTAAAAGTTTCGGGATACTCAATTTCAAGGGAGATGACATCGCGCGGCAGCTTATTGCGCAGAATATTTAGGTAGTAGCGGGCGTTGGTGCTGAAGGGATAGTTGAAATCGATGAAGTAGGGCAGCCGAAACTCAGCCTCTACGCCACCAAAGATGGTGAGCCCGCTCTGGGCCTGGGTGGGCTGGGGCAGCGCGGTACTCAGCCCGACGACGGCGGCCACGGTGGCCAGACCTAACGTGACGTACTTGAGAGATTGCTTCAGGGATGTCATGGTATACCTCCAATGGAAACTGTCTGGCCGGGTAGCTTGGGGCAACCAATCTAGGCCACCCATTACCATAGACCCATGCACCCGATTAGAGCGGCCTAGCTTGTGCCAGTGATTTAACCGGGCTGGGTAGGCATTGGGCGATCGCGACCGAGTCTGGGGCCAGATGCCCAATACCGCCCCAATCCTACCACTTTGCTTTTGTGCTATTGCCATTGGCCAACAGGGCTCAGTCGTTGGCAGGGTGACTTGCTCCTGCCCAGTCGGGCTAGTCGCCGTCATCGTCGATGATGGCGTTGCGATCGAGCAGTAGCAGGTTGCGCAGTTGGTCGGTGTCGAACTCGGTCAGCCATCCCTCCCCGGCACTGACCACCTGTTCAGAGAGGGCTTTCTTGCTCTCGATCATCTCGTGAATGCGCTCCTCTAGGGTGCCGGTGGTGACGAACTTGTGCACCTGCACATTGCGGGTCTGACCGATGCGAAAGGCGCGATCGGTAGCTTGATTCTCGATTGCCGGGTTCCACCAGCGATCGTAGTGGAAGACGTGGTTGGCACGGGTGAGGTTGAGCCCCACCCCCCCGGCCTTGAGCGAGAGAATGAACAGTCGCGGGGCAGCGGGGTCGTTCTGAAAGCGATCGACCATGGCCTCGCGCTGGTTTTTAGTGGTGCTGCCGTAGAGGAATAGGGCCTCTTGCCCCAAAAACGACTGCAGGTGCCGCTGCAGCAGCTTGCCCCACTCGGCAAACTGGGTGAAGATCAGAGCGCGATCGTCCTCGGCAATCAGCTCTTCGAGCATTTCGTCGAGGCGCTGTAGCTTGCCCGATCGCCCCTTCAGCCCCAGACTGGGTTCCTGCAAAAACTGGGCCGGGTGGTTGCAGATCTGCTTGAGCTTGGTCAGCAGGGCGAGAATCTGCCCCTTGCGCTGCACCCCGGTGGCGTCATCGAGGGTAGCGAGGGCCCGATCGACGGTCTGCTGATAGAGGTTGGCCTGTTCGGCAGACATACCGCAGAACACCGTCATTTCTTGCTTCTCGGGCAGGTCTTGAATGATGGTGCGATCGGTCTTCAGCCGCCTGAGAATAAAGGGCTGCACCAGCCCCTTCAGCGCTCGCAGAGAAGCGGTATCGCCGTAGCGCTCGATCGGAGTGGCAAAGCGCCGCTGAAAGAAGTTTTTGGGGCCCAGGTAGCCGGGGTTGAGAAAGTCCATAATCGACCACAGCTCACCCAGGCGGTTTTCAACCGGGGTGCCGGTCAGGGCGACCCGAAACTGAGCCTCGATCTGGCGCACCGCCTTGGACTGCTTGGCATCGGAGTTTTTAATGTTTTGGGCCTCATCGAGCACCAGGCACTGCCAGTTGACGGCTTGCAGCGACTTGAGATCGCGGTAGACCAGGGCATAGCTGGTAATCACCAGATGTTGGCCCTGGGCGGCGTTGGCAAAGGTGCTGCCCTTGGCCCGGCGATCGCCGTGGTGTAATAGAGTCTTGAGCTTGGGGGCAAACCGCTTGACCTCTTTCTCCCAGTTGCCGAGTACCGAGGTGGGGCAGACCAACAGCACCGGACTGTCTAGCCAGCCGTTGTCTTGTAGGTAAAGCAAGAAGGCAATCAGCTGAATGGTTTTGCCCAGGCCCATGTCGTCGGCTAAACAGGCTCCTAATCCCCACTGTTCTAAAAAGGCCAGCCACGATACCCCCCGCGCCTGATAGGGCCGCAACTGCCCCTTGAACCCGCTGGGGGCCTCCATCTCACCCAGGGTTTGGTTGCCGGTGGTCAGGGTTTCGATTAGGGTTTGCAGAGCCCCAGTGGCCTCAAAGCTCACCACCGGCAGCTTGTCGATCAGCTGGGTATCGCCAGTGCTGATGCGCAGGGCATCTTCCACCGAGAGCGGGGTCGCTGTCTTTTGCCCGGCCAAAAACTGCCGCGCCGCCTTCACATCCTGGGGCTTGAGCTCGACCCAGCGGTTGTTGATTTCCACCAGGGGTGAGCCCTGGTTGATCAACTGCTCAAACTCCTCGGCAGATAGGGTCTCGCCTGCGATCGAGAGTTCCCAACGAAAGTTGAGCAGGCTCTTGAGCCCTAGACGCTGGCGCTGCCGCTGGGGTGGCACCTCGGCATGCACCTTCAGGCCCAGCCGTTCGGCCTCGGCGGTGGCATCTGGGGCTAATCCTGGCGGTAGCTCGACTTCAACCCCATTGTCTTGGAGCTGCCAGGCAGCCGCCTTGACGAACTGATAGGCCTGGATCGGGTCGAGCTCGCAGTGGGTCGGATGCTGCTGATGTAGACTTTCGCGAATGGGGTCGTAGAACCGGGCGGCCCGACCTAGAGCGGCCAACAGGGTCTCTTGGGGTGCCTCGAGGGTGTATCCCTGGTGGTGTAGCTCGGCTACGGGCTGCTGCCAGATCGGCTCCGCCCCCAATCGCCAGTCGGGGTTGGCCGTAGACTGCAGCTGATACCGAAGCTGCCAGGCCTGGTCAAGGGTGGGCGGTGGCTGCAGCACTAGCCGGAGGCGAAACTGGGCGGCGGGGTCTCCGGCTAGGGTCTGAAGGGGGGATGTCCAAGTAGTGAGGGCCTCTTTGAGCCGGGCAGCGCTGGCGGCGCTGGCTTCTAGGATCGCGCTTGGTTGGCTGAGGGCTTGCAGCCAGGCCTGGAGGGGTAACTCCTTGCCTAGGTTGGCTAACCCATTGGAGGGCTGACTTTGGGCAGCCTGACGCACCTCGTAATCGATGAGGGTAGCTAAAAATGACAGCAGTAGGGGCGGCGGATCGAGCAGGGGTGAGCCGCAGGCGAGGGTAGGCGATCCCTGGGTTAGAGCCGGGAGATGGGTACGACAAACCAGCGGCATTATTTTGGCAAAGTGGCGCAGCCGCTCTTGGTCAGGGGCACTGTCGAGCAGGGGTTGCCAAGTGGCCGCTAGGATTTGGCTGGTCAGCTTAAGATCGGGCAAAAATTTGCCCCGAGCCAGCAGGTTGAGGCCCCAACGGGTGACATGCCCCCAGTAACGCAGGTCGGCCCCGATCGCCCCTGAGGCCGTTACGGCATGCTGACCCAGGGGCAACGCCAGCAGAATCGGCAAGAAATCAGCGGCGTCAAGGTGCCAACCCGGCACTCGCCAGGGATGCAGTACGGTTTCAGCCCCAGGGTCTGACTCTGAATTTGGCGCTGCATCGACCTGGACTGACGGCACCGGCACCAGGGCCGATGGCGTAATTTGGGCCGGCAGGGGGAGCCATAACTCTCCCCAGGCAGGCCCAGCCACTCCTCGCTGGGCTGCTTTAGGACTCCGTTCTCGGCGGTTTCCGCCCTCCTTAGTAGCACCTTTGCCAGGGGCAGTCTCGGTCAGCAGCGTCGGAAACGGCCCGGCGGTTGATGAATCGGCCCGCCCCATAAGTTGCTTTTGCACCCCCGCTAGCACCCCTGCCAGCTCGGCCTGGGGCAGCGCATAGGGATAGGAATGCAGGGTTTCCCAGGGGTTGAGCCCTGCGGCCGGCAGCGGTTGCCAAGACTCGGCCCAGAGAAAGAGCCGCTGCGCTTCGGGAACCCAGTTGACGTGTAGTATTGCCATTGCCCTGTGTCTACGACTCGCTCAAAGAATGGAATGCCTAGGCACAGACAGATTGAGTATGACCGCACGCTTAACCCAGGCCCAAATCCGGAGGGTCTATAGGCGGGTAACCCCATGCCCGAAGCACCTGAACCCGGTTTGCTCCTGGTGTGCAGAAAACCTGCTTAATGTGCTTATCTTACTCCCTTCAATGGGCGCTAAGGGTGCTAACTGTGTATTTACCCTAAACCCTTATCGGTATTCCATGATCACAGGGGTATGATCGCTGGGTTTTTCCCAGCGGCGGGGTTCGATGTCGATGGTGCAGCTGAGGGCGCGATCGCCCAGAGCCGCCGACAAATAATGGTGATCGATGCGCCAGCCCATATTGCGCCGAAAGGCGGCGGTGCGGTAGTCCCACCAGCTAAAGTGACCCCCTTCGTCGGTAAAGAGGCGAAAGCCATCCCTAAGGCCAAGAGCTAAGACCGTTCTCAAAGTTTCTCGCTCCGTGGGAGACGACATGATGTGCGTCTCTTTGCCCTCGGGGTTGTAGATATCTTTATCTTCTAAAGCGATATTGAAATCGCCACAGACGTTCAAGTTGGGATACTTCACCAGCAGTGCTGCCAGGTACTCTTTTAGGCAAGCCAGCCACCGCAGCTTATATTCGTACTTGTCGCTGCCGATGGAACTGCCGTTGGGCACGTAAAGATTGACGATATAAATGTCACCGTAGAGCCCGGCAATCACGCGCTTTTGCTCGTCTAAGTCGCCCACACGATCGGCTCCCAGTACCGGCGTAAACCCGCACTGAACAGCCTCTAGAGGCTGCCGACTGAGCAGGGCTACGCCGTTATACGACTTCTGCCCATGGATGTAGGCGTTATAGCCCAGGGCCTCAAAGGGAGCCACTGGAAAATCGTCGTTGACGACCTTGGTTTCTTGCAGGCACAGCACGTCTACCGGATTGCTTTGCAGCCACTGGGTCGCATGGTCGAGGCGCGATCGAATCGAGTTAACATTCCAGGTGGCAACTTTCATAGGCGGTACGTAAGGTGAATAGATAAGGTCACAGTGTTCTAGCTTAAAGGGCTGACTGCCCTGAAGGATCGCCCCAATGCCGCCAGAACCACCCCTGGAAGGAAAAGCCCTGGTCAAAGAAGTGTGCCGCCGCATTCGGTTTTCGGGTTGTCTGCGCTTCCTCGTGGGGTCTTGAGTAGCCCTTTTCTCTTTTGCCCTCTTGCTCTTTACACTTCTTGATCTTTATTCTTACGCGCAGCGCGCGTCAAAATTTTTTGCGGTTTCGATCGGCTGTCAGGGGTGCTGTAATGCCAAATCTGAATTCAAAAACCCCGATTCAAATCAAAAACCCCGATTCAAACCAGGAATCCCGTAGGGGCATTGCAGTGCAATGCCCCTACCAAGCTGGGGGTATGCCAAAAACCTGAACCGGTCACTTTGGTAGGTACGCCGAAAATTTGGCCGGTTCTTTTAACATAAGGATGAGCTACACCCCTGGCTGACTAACAAAACTCCTGAAACCCTTGTCCTGACGTAGAAACTATCTCTGGTGTTGGGTTACGCTTCGCTCAACGCCAATCTACACAACAACTGCCTCCAATCAAAGGACGCGATCGCGATGCGTAAGATGTCTTTCGGTAACAACGGCGAGCTAGTCAGCAATTATATTGATTGGGAAGCCATGCTGAGTCAGTTTCTCAACTGGTATCGCCATGAGAACTGTTCTGACTGGATGGCAGAGTATCGTATCAAAGTTGTGCCCGATGCCGAATACTATGGGACTTGGTACATCGAATCGGCCATTATCGGCAATAGCCAGCGTCTGACTCGCAATGAAGCCTTACAAATTGTGTATGGCTATGAGAGTCAGTCTGCCCCAGACACAACAAATCTCGACTTACTGCAATTTGCGTCACACTTGATGCATGACCGATGGCCTCAATTAGGGCCATCGCCCGAACATGGAGGGCCAAGAGGAGGCGATCGCTAATGGCAACAACGACGCTCCCTCTGCTTGTGTGATCCAGCCATTGACTGTTTGAAGATAGCGAAGATTTGCTATGAACTGATACAGATCTGATACAGATCTGGCTAGGCGACTAACAAAGCCCTAGCGATCGCGGTACAGCAGATCCCCCAGCAGGTCTTCTAAGCTGCCGTGGCGGCCAAACTCCAGTTCTTCAAAGTCGTCAGCCTGCCTACTGCTGGGGTAGCGGGTGGCCTCGTAGCCTTTCTGGGCCTGTTGCCAGTGGGCACCGTAGCGGTCGTAGTGGCGGCGTTTTGTTGTGTCTGAGAGCACTTCGTAGGCTTCATTCAAGACTTTAAATCGCTCTGCGGCGGCCTCATCCTCGGGGTTGAGATCGGGATGAAGCTGACGGGCGAGTTGACGATAAGCCTGTTTGATCGCCGTTAGGCTGGCCTGGCGGCTAACCTTTAAGACCGCATAGTAATCAGTGGAGTCTGGGGGGATAGGCATTGTACGGAGCTATGGCTTGGGGGCAGCGCCATCATGGCTCCCTCTCCCAAATTCTACAACCACCGACCGGTGCAGCCATCGAATTGAACCTTTGCGAGCCAGTTAATGGGTGATAATACCCCTGCAAACAGGCGATCGCGACAACACAGGATGCTATGCTCTCTTTTTCTAACTTGCCGAGATGGGCGATCGCAGCCCTGGCCTTCCCGCTCATCTGCCTCAATGGCTGGCTGCTGTATTGGCTGGGGGGGCTGCTGCAACCCATCACCAGCATTGCAATTACGGCTACCCTGGTTGCCTTCTTACTCGACTACCCCATCGACTGGTTAGAAAAACAGAGCATGAGTCGAGCCTTAGCCGTGGCGCTAGTGGTGCTGTTGGCCGTCGGTGTGATCACCATTCTGGTGGTCTTTTTGGGGCCGCTGCTGTGGCAGCAGCTCAACGACTTTGCCGATCGCCTACCCCGTTGGATTGATAAGGCTAAAACTGAGCTGCTGCTGCTAGAGCAGCGCACCTTTTTTCAAAACCTGCCCTTCGACCTCGACCAGTTGACGGTAGAAGCCGCCAACCAGCTCTCCAGTGGTCTGCAATTAGCTACCAGCCAGGCCCTGAATCTGGCTCTCGGCACCATTGATAAAACCGTCAACCTGTTGGTTACCTTGATCCTCACTATTTTGTTAGTGATCAATGGCGAACCGCTCTGGCGCGGTCTGCTGGGCTGGCTACCCAAGCAGTGGCAAAGCCGCATTCGCGACTCTCTCCAACCCAGCTTTCAGGGCTATTTTTCGGGTCAGGCGACCCTGGCCCTGATTTTGGCGGTGGCCCAGTCGATCGCCTTCATCGTGCTCGATGTGCCCTTTGGCCTGCTGTTTGGTCTCACCATTGGCCTGTTTAGCGTGATTCCCTTTGGGGGTACGGTGGCGGTGCTGGTGGTCAGCACCCTGCTGGTGTTTCAAAACCTGTGGCTGGGGCTGAAGGTGCTGGGGGTGGCCATTGTGCTGGGCCAAATCAACGATAATTTGGTGGCCCCTCGCCTGATGGGGGGCATTACCGGGCTCAACCCGGCGGTGATTATTCTGGCGTTGCTGATCGGGGCAAAGTTTGCGGGTTTCTTAGGGCTGCTGTTAGCTGTACCCACGGCCAGCTTTATCAAAAAGATTGCCGACGTCGCCCGAGAACCCGGCCTAGAAAAAGTCAGAGCAACGGCCCTAGAAGCTCCGTTGGAGTAGCCTTAAACGCCTGAGAGCAAGGGTCGGAGCCGTTTCTAAGGGTAAGCCAAAGCGAAGTCTGGCTCACCCCAGGTGAACGGCTAAACGCTTTGGGCGAGAGGTGCTGGCGCTAGGCCGCCAAAACGGCGCTGGCGATTTTGATACCATTGCAACGCCTGGTGAAAGGCGGCGCGATCGAAATCTGGCCAGAGCAGGTCGGTAAAGTACAACTCGGTATAGGCCAGCTGCCAGGGCAAAAAGTTGCTCAGCCGCTGCTCACCACTGGTGCGAATCAGCAGATCGGGGTCGGGCAGGGGATGGGTGCATAGGGCGTGGGTTAGGGCCTCTTCATTGATTTGGTCAGGGGTTAGGGCACCGCAGGCCACCTGCTGGGCAATGTAGCGGGTGGCCTCCACCAGTTCTTGCCGTCCCCCGTAGTTGACCGCTACGTTAAACTGCACGCCTGGATTATGGCGGGTGACAGCCATTGCGTCTTGCATCAGCGTTTGCAGTGACTCGGGTAGAGGCGATAGGTCGCCCAAAAATCGCAGCCGCACTCCGTGGCGCTGCATCTCAGTCAGTTCACGGCGCAGCAGGCGGTCAAACAGCCGCATCAAAAAGGTGACTTCTGACCTGGGGCGTCGCCAGTTCTCGGTAGAAAAGGCATACACCGTCAGGACCGGAATGCCCCAGTCTTTGCAGCAGCGGACTAAATTTTTTATGGTTTTAGCTCCCTGGCGGTGACCCGCGATGCGGGGTAGCCCTCGTTCGGTGGCCCAGCGTCCATTGCCATCCATAATCACTGCGATGTGAGCGGGCAGAGCCTCGGGGTGTAGATCGGCAGGCAGTGTGGACAAATCATAGGCTTGAGTCACTGTAGAGTTCTCCTTATAAATAAATAATTACGCCGTAGATAATTACGTCGTATTGAAACCGCTTAGATCAAAACTGCTAGGCGTTTAGCCCTAAACCACACCAAATCTTGAGATAGGTCATAGAACTTGTGAATGATTCTTGTCTATGCCTCGATTCAATGCTGGGTTTGGGTTAGACGGTTGCTGTTATAGCTCTATGGGAGGTTTGTCTAGGTAGCCTGGGGGCAATGGCCATACCACCGTCGCCGTCCAGTCTTGGCTATAGGCGGTTAGCACTGTCCTGAACCAATTGGTCAGCGTTATAATTTCCGCCCGGGCGATCGCCCAACAAGGCTTCTAAATAGGATGGCGTCAGGGATTGATCCCAGTGCCACAACACCCGCATCACCTGGTCAAAACTATATAAAAAGGTGAGCTGATGACTTACATGCCACTGGCCCCAGGCCAACTCCTGGGTCATGCGGCGGAGGGTGTGCAGCAAGCTGCCCTGGAGGCCAGGCTGTCGCCACTTCCTCACCGTTGCCTGGGTTAGGGTACTGGCGATGGTGCCCAGGTTGGTCTGGGGATAGGCCCAGCGGCCAAACCCCCAAAACTTAGTCATGTGATTGATTTCATCGATTAGCAGCTCACCCAGCACTGCCTGCAATGGGCCAGTGGTGTAGGCCATCATCCATAGGTAAAGGCAGGTGGCACCGTACTCGGTGGCAATGCGGTGCAGTCCATGGCGATAGAGGTCGGCACGGGGGGCGCCGCTGGAGGTGTAGGGCCTGGCAGCGTAGGGGACTAGGACCGGCTTTTTACCCGCAAGCTGTTTGTAAATGGCGATTAACGCTGGCGTGTGACGTTTTTCTTCAAGTTCCCAGAGCCCCGGGCTGGTCGTTTGTCCGGCAGCATCGACAGTGCCCCCTACAAACCTCGCCATCCGCGGATAGTAGTGGGTGAGGTACTGACGGCTGGCCTGGGTGTAGCCGTGAATTGGGGCTTCAGTATTGATGGTGCCTTGCAAAATTGCGCAGAAGGTCTCGACCGAAATACCGCTGATTTGGTCAGCGGCGATCGCATTCCAGCGCAGAGAGCTCCAGGGGCGAGGTTTGGGACAGTGGAACTGCTGGGGCAATTCGGCAATGCGATCGCGCAAATGCTCCACGGTTATATATCGACGAGTGAGCCGTTCAACCCGCTGCTTAATATAGATGGGCCCTAAATCAGGCAGCCAGCGACCAGCCAAATCCTCTTCCCCATGAGACAAAATTGGCAGGGTTGTGATTGAAGTCATATTTGATACCTGTTGCCAGCGCTATAGTTGGGTAGCTTCACCGTAGCCTTGGGCCTGCCCAGCGTCAGTCGGGTCGGGTCGGTCGATAGGCCCACCGCCAAGACCCCGGAGGTCGGAAAAAGGCGGAATCCGCAGACCCAGGGGTGAAGGAAACTGTAATCTCGGCTAGAGTGGTGGCCGTAGGGGATACACACAGCTATGGCATCAGATGCGATAGAACTGGCAGATCGGCTTGTTTTCACCGTCACTGGACGGCATTTAAACGATTTGCAGCGCACCATTCTGCGCCAGGTGTGGCAAGGGCAAAAATACCTCGATATCGCCAACGCCGCCGGATACACCGAGGGCCATATTAAAGATGTGGCCTATCAGATGTGGCGATTGCTGTCGCGCGTAACCGGCGAGAAGGTGACAAAATCTACGCTCAAGTCGGCCCTGAAGCGATCGCTGCTGAAAATGGGGATTGATGTGTCGGGTGGGACCCTGTCCATTGCCGTGGGAGAGACCTCACCCCCGGCCAAAACGTTGCTGTTCCCCGCCCATAGTCAGGCCACTTCAGCATCGCAGAGCCCTGCAATCGTCGCCCGCGCCCTGGGCGAGCAGATGGTGCCAGTGGCACTGAGTCGTTTGTCTACTACCGCCCCATCTCTAGAGCCACTTGACCCGCTAGAGCATCACATCGCCGCTGAATCAGCCCAATTGGGACTGGTGGGTCGCCAGGGCGCGATCGCCCACCTCAACCAACTGATCACCGAGGGCCATCGCACCATTTTGATCCAGGGCGAAGGGGGGCTGGGCAAGACCACCCTGGCTCAGCACTTTCTGACCCAGCAGGCGCTCACCCAGCCGCCGGTCGATCTCACCCTAGAGCTGTTGATGGCCCAGGATCCCGCCGACATCACTCCGGTGGAATGGGTGGTAGAAGAATGGCTGCGCCAAGACTTTGGTGTAGAACCGGGGCGACAGTTTGGCGTCACCCTCGATCGCCTGCGGCGGCAGCTGCGGCAGCGCTCGGTGGCGGTGCTCATCGACAACCTAGAGCCAGCCCTCGATGCCCAGGGGCGGTTTATCACGCCCCATCGCCGCTATGTGGAGCTGCTGCGGGTTTTGGCCGATAGCCGGGGCCAAACCCTGACGCTGATGACCAGCCGCGATCGCCTCTGCGAACCGGGCCTGCCCATTGCCCATTACCGACTGCCTGGCCTGGGTCTGGCTGCCTGGGCTACCTACTTTAATCATCGGGGTATCGCTGATAACGGCAGCAGTTTGCCAGCGATGCACAGCGCCTACGGCGGCAATGCCAAGGCGATGGAAATCTTGGCCGGGGCAGTGCAGGCCGATTTTGAAGGCAGCTTGGCCACCTACTGGCAGGCCCACAGTCAAGATTTGCTCGGGCCTATCGATCTCAAGAACCTGGTCGAAAGTCAGATTTACCGCCTCAAGGCCCTAGACCCCGAGGCTTACCAGCTATTCTGCCGACTCGGGGTCTACCGCTATCAAGAGGTGCCAACGATTTCCCAAGCCGCAGTGGATTGCCTCATGGGCGACATTCCGGCCCAGCGCCACCCGGCAATCGTCACCTCCTTGAGAAATCGATCGCTCTTAGAGTGTCGTCAGGGGCGCTACTGGCTGCACCCCGTTGTGCGGGCCGGAGCGCTGGCTCAACTCAGTGCCACCCCGGCATTCGCTACGGAGTGGGAATCGGCCCACCGGGCGGCGGCCCAGTGCTGGAGCGACAGCATTCGGCAGATTGGCACTCTCGAAGATGCGCGGCAAGCGCTAGAAGCCTACTACCACTACGTCGCCATTCAAGACTACGACGCGACAGCGCGGGTGATTTTGCACAGCCGCGACAACCAGTGGCAGCAATTTTTACCCCTGGGCAGCACCCTTTACCGCATGGGCCTGGTGCAGCCAGTCACCGACGCGATCACCGCTATCCTCGACCACATTCCAGCGCAGAATGCCGATGCCAGCGAGCTATCCAACATCTTGGGCGACCTGTACTGGATTCAGGGCCGATTGCAGGACGCGATCGCCTGCCAACAAAATGCGATCGCCATCGCCCAAAGCTGCCTCCAGACCGAAATCCCTGATGCCACGACCCATCGCTGGTACTACCTGACCATGCTGGTGGTCGATTCTCAGCTCAGCCTTGGCCTTTACCATCTAGATCTGTGGAATCTGGATACGGCGGCAACCTGGTTGCACCAGGTGATCGCTACCGCCACCGGCACCCGCCATCAACCCTGGGCCGACAAAGCCACCACCTGTCTAGCGTTAGTGCTGGCCTACCAGGAGCAGGGGGAAGCGGCAAAATCCTTGGCTGATTCGGTCATTGAGCAAGTGCGAGGGCGAGGCCAAAGCGGTCGTCACGCGTTTTTTGTGCAGCTCTTAGGTCACACCTATCTGCACCTGGGGCATCTCGACACGGCAGAATTGCTGTTCCAGACCGCTATTCAGGCAGCGGAGACGGGCCACTATTTACAAATTAAGGCCAATGCCCTGGTGGGTTTGGGACGCTTGAAGCGTCAGCGAGGAGATTTGCCAGGGGCGGTAGACGACTGCCAGACTGCGATCGCGCTGCTGGAGGAAGTCGGTGCCCACTGCGATCTGGCCGCCGCCCACCTCCAGTACGGGCTAACTTTGTCTGACCTAGCCACCTATGCTGCTGAAGCCGAATCTCACCTGCACAGAGCCCTGGACTTGTTTCAGGCGATCCCCGCTCCCGAGCAGATCGCCAGGGCTAGACAAGCCTGGAACCAGCGACAAGTTCATAACGTAGATCGCCACCCAGCCTGACCAGGCCTTAGTCTTGTAACGATTTTAGCCCTGATTTTGGAAGTATCTATCTCAGGATTGTTTACAAACTGCAACATTGTCGTTAATATAGTGACATACATACCCGCTTGTCCCTTGTGGATAGGCACCCAGCAAACCTAACTCGCAATTATCTAAATCATGACAACGACTCTACAAAGACAGCAATCTGCCTCCCTGTGGGAGCAGTTTTGCCAGTGGGTCACCAGCACCGAGAACCGCCTGTATGTGGGCTGGTTCGGCGTGTTGATGATTCCCACCCTGCTGGCTGCGACCGCCTGCTTCGTGATCGCCTTCA